>ONGY01000038.1:0-12253 GCA_900317475.1 uncultured Lachnospiraceae bacterium
TGAGGTCGTGGAGAAATACGACCGGATGCTCGACTGGCTTGCAGGGCTGTATGTGAATATCCTCAATCTCATCCAGTACATGCACGATAAGTACTACTACGAAGCGGCGGAGATGGCTCTGATTGACACGGACGTGCGGCGCACATTTGCAACCGGTATCGCGGGCTTCTCGCATGTCATTGATTCCCTTTCGGCAATCAAGTATGCAAAGGTGAAGACCATCCGCGATGAGAACGGACTGGTTGTCGATTATAAGGTCGAAGGCGATTTCCCGAAGTACGGGAACGATGATGACCGCGCAGATGCGATCGGCGTGGAACTTCTTAAGAGTTTCATGACAAAGATCCGCAAACACCACACCTATCGGAATTCCGAGCCTACGACTTCGATCCTGACCATCACCTCGAATGTCGTCTATGGCAAGGCGACAGGCGCGACGCCGGACGGAAGAGCAGCTTACACACCGTTTGCGCCGGGTGCATCACCGTCTTACGGTGCAGAGCAGAACGGACTTCTGGCATCGCTTAATTCCGTCGCGAAGATCCCGTATGAGTGGTCTCTCGATGGAATCTCCAACACACAGACCATGAATCCGTCGGCTCTCGGCCACAGCGAGGATGAGCAGGCGAAGACGCTGGTACAGGTGATGGATGGCTATTTCCAGAACGGGGCGCACCATCTCAATGTCAATGTCTTCGGCAGAGAGAAGCTCGTCGATGCCATGGAGCATCCGGAGAAACCGGAGTATGCAAACTTCACGATTCGTGTTTCCGGCTACGCGGTCAAGTTCATCAGCCTTACAAGAGAACAGCAGCTGGACGTCATTGCAAGAACCTGCCATGACAGATTGTAAGTCAGAGGTGCTGAACAGCAAATAAAATATGGACCCGGGTTTCATCGGAGCCTTTGATAGAGATTTCAGAGACTGCGGAAAATCCGGGTCCATTTAATTTGGAATGTTTTTTCAGTGCGGCCGAGTGAGGCCCTGCGGATCGGAACAGACGGACAGAAAGGAATTGCTGAATCGCCTGTCTCCGGTTACATCTGCCGTGAACCACTCCGGCGGAATGAAGGCATCGCCCATGGCTGCTGTCGGGAATTCAACTTCTGCAAAGTGAAGACCGTCATAGGCGCCGCGGAAGACATCAAGCTCGATGACAAGCCCCCGGAAATCCTCCGGGGTACCTTTGTCTGCGGCAGGATCATACCCGTTCCTGAATTTCGGCGCAGAGATCGGGATATTATATCTCGTCTTTGTGATGACGGTCCCGTCGCACTTCGAAAGAAGGTGAGAGTAAGACTCCTGCGTCAGAGGAAGATTGTATTCTTCGTGTGCGTAGGTGCCGCTCCCCTTATAGGTAAGATAGTATTCCGCGCTGCCTTTTTTATATCCCGCATCAGCAGAACATTCAAACCTTACATCGCTTCGCACACGGACGACCGGGTCTGTGGACAGATATCCCTGCTCAATCTTACGCACCGGATAGGAGGAGAGATTTTCGGGAAGATGTGCGATGGTGTATTTTCGTTCGATTTCCATGACTGCTCCTTCCTTCTGCCCGTCAATCACCGCCTCCGGAAGATATGGGCGGCTGGGATGGTATCCCTGGCGCTGAATCACCTTTATTTCGCCCGACAGGCGATGCACTCAGAAAATGGCTTTGAACTCACCCACATTTTCATGAATCCGGCCGCCCAGAGGGTCATCGGTCGGATCTGAAGAGACCTGGGAGAGGGGAGTTTTGACGGCGGATGCCGGCTCTGCCCCGCGGCTCTTCTCAAGGGAGTCGCACAGATAGCGGATGACCTCTTTTCGGGTGATGAGTCCGATGAATGCGCGGCTGTCATCGACCACGGGAACAAAGTTCTGCGTCGTCGCGGCCTGAACGATATCCTCGATATCGCAGTTTGCGTCCACCGGGAGATAATCGCGGCGCCGCGCCACATTCATGATCGGGACATCTTCGGCGGCGTGGAGAGAGAGATCGTAGCCGGATTTGATGGCGCGCAGGAGATCACCCTCGGTAAGCGTGCCGAGGTATTCTCCGGTCTGCTCACTGATGATCGGAACAGATGCATAAGAGTGATGATCCATCTTCTCCAGGGCCTGGCGCAGAGTGTCCGTATCGTAGACATACTGGACGTCCGCCTTGGGAGTCAGGAAAAACAATATATTCATAAAGTTTACTAATCCCCTTGTATTAATCCATGAAATGCTGAAGCAATCGGCCAAAACCTGCAAAGACCGGCCGGCGGCCGAAGACCCGGTCAGATGCGCGGGCCGCTGTAGACGACGGACGCTGCGGTCTGGTCCGCCTTTTCTTCCCCGAGATAATGTGCGATGATGCGGAGCGCAAAAGGAATCGCGCATCCCATCGAGCGGCCGGTGATAATGTTTCCGGTCTCGGTCGCAGCCTCACCCGTGATAATCGCGCCGTGCATGTTCGGTTCGCAGCTGGGAAAGCAGGTTGCCCTCTTTCCCTCGAGAAGCCCCAGACCTGCGAGGATGGTCGGAGCAGCGCAGATCGCGCAGACCTCGCGGCCGTCGTTATAGAACTGTTTTACGGCTTCCGTGAGAAGAACGCAGTCCGCCTCATTCTTTGTGCCCGGCATTCCGCCCGGGAGAATGAGGCAGTCATATTCATCAAAATTGACCTTGGACACAATGGTGTCCGCGATGATGCGGACATTGTGAGAAGATGTGATTTCCGGTGTATCCTTCACAGATACTGTTGTGAGGGGAATTCCTGCTCTGCGGAGCAGGTCGACTACGGTAAGAGCCTCCACTTCCTCACAGCCGTCTGCGAGAAAGACAATAGCCTTTTTATCGGTGGAAAATTCTGCTACAGTCATAATACCTCCTGATTCAATCGTTTATACCCTGCAGCCTTTAATGGGCCCCCGCCTGCGGCTGCATTCTCATTATAGACGATTCAATATGAATTTTGCCTTACGAGCTTATTAAGAATTCGTGAAGTCAAAAGGGTCGGATAAAGACAAACGGATGAGGCAAAATCGGTATTCGCGTTTATAATGTGCTTATTACGGAAAAATGCCGCGGGGAAGGGATAAGGAAAGACAGGGCAGCTGGCTTAAGATCAGTGAGAATGAATTCCGGCGCGGGTGCCGCATATGGCAGAACCGCCTTCGCGGATTTTGCCGGAACGAGGTATTAATATGAAGAAGGAACAGGAAAAAGAAATGGAAGGGCAGCCTCTCAAGCAGACATCGTCCGGGATACTTCCCGGAGAAGGACAGGGAAAGCCGATTCTCTGGATCGTGGTTCCCTGTTATAACGAGGAGGAAGTCCTTCCGATCACGGCGCCGATGTTTCTTGAGGAGATTGAAACGCTCACGGACGCCGGCAAAATCAGTGACAGGAGCCGTGTGCTTTTTGTAAATGACGGCTCGAAGGACCGGACATGGGAGATTATCCGGCAGCTTGCGGCTGAGAACCCGCATTATATCGGCATCTCACAGAGCCGCAACCGCGGCCATCAGAATGCGGTCCTCGCGGGCCTCATGGAGGCAAAAGACGTCTGCGACATCACGATCTCCATCGACTGCGACGGCCAGGACGACATCAATGCCATGGGAGCGATGGTTGATGAATATCTGAAGGGAGCGGAAGTCGTCTACGGCGTGCGCTCTTCACGGCAGACGGACACCTGGTTCAAGCGGACGACTGCGCAGAGCTTTTATAAACTGATGAACAGAATGGGTGCGGGGGTCGTCTATAATCACGCCGATTATCGCCTCATCAGCGCCCGCGTGCTTCAGTCCTTCGCGGATTTTCAGGAGGTCAATATTTTCCTCCGCGGTCTCGTCCCGCTGGTCGGTTATCCGAGTGCGAAAGTCTATTATGAACGGCATGAGCGCATCGCGGGCAGGAGCCACTATCCGCTGCGCAAGATGCTGGCACTTGCAATCGACGGCATCACGAGTCTTTCTGTGAAACCCATCTCGATCATCACGGGATTCGGCACGGTCGTGAGCGTCATCGGTTTTATCGGTATCATCTGGGCCATCGTTATGGCCTGCCTTGGGAAGACCATCGCCGGCTGGGCCTCGACGGTGTGCATCATCTGTTTCCTCGGCGGTATTCAGATGCTCTCGCTCGGCGTCATAGGCGAGTATATCGGCAAAATCTATCTTGAAACCAAACGCAGGCCGCGCTACGTCATCAGTGAGCGAACCTGGGAACCCTATGAACGGCACTATAAGGGCTGATTTATGAGACTGGACAAATTTTTATCCGACATGCGCTTCGGCACGCGCAGTGAAATGCGGAAGGCGGTCCGCGAAGGCCGCGTGACGGTGGACGGCGTCCGGGTGAAGGATCCCGGGTCCGCGGTTATGCCGAAGTCCCTCGTTGTGCTTGATGGAGAGCCGGTCACCTACCGCGGGTTCGAATATATCCTGATGAATAAGCCTGCCGGTGTGCTTTCGGCGACGGAGGATCCGCACCAGACGACCGTCCTCGGCCTTCTGGGTCCGGGAACCCGGCGCGACCTTGCGCCGGCCGGGCGTCTTGACAAGGATGCGGAAGGACTTCTGCTTCTCACAAATGACGGAGCGCTCATCCATTCACTCCTCTCGCCGTCAAAACATGTTCCCAAGGTCTATTATGTAAGGCTCTCAAGACCGGTGACAGACGGCGATGTGCGCACTTTCGCGGAGGGAATGTCTGTTCCGGAGGATGAAACGGCCGGCAATGCCCGGGGAAGGGCGGCCTTTACAGCAAAACCGGCAAAACTCGTCCCGCTGAACGGACCGGGAGAGAGGCCGGATCGGGCAGACCCCGGGAAGGAGATCCGGGAACTATCTCCGAACGAATCTCTGAAAGCGCCGGACGGCGGTTTCTATGAGGCGTCGGTTGAAATCACGGAGGGCCATTATCATCAGGTGAAGCGCATGTTTGCAGCAGCCGGGAATCGGGTCCTTTATCTGAAGAGGATTGCCATGGGCCCTTTAAGGCTCGATGAAGATCTCCCGCCAGGAAAATACCGGTATCTGACGGAGGAGGAAATAAATGGACTCCGTATCAACGGGGCCTGAATACTCTGCCGCGGGGGCAGAGAGAAGGTATCGGAAAAACAGGAATGGACGGCAGGAAGCGTTTTGACGGCGGAAAGGCCGCAGACGGGGGAGCCGCCGGCAGGAAGGAACAGACAAATGAGCAAAGTAATTCCGCTTGGCAGCGCGGCGAAGGAGACAGAGGTCCTTGCAGACCGGAAGAAGTGCAGGAAATACGACCAGTGCGGCCTTGGCGACAAGTACATTTATATCGGAAGCACGTTTCATCCGAGACAGTACTACATCCCGTACGGAGAGGTGAAGCGGGTTTATAAGCGCGTTGCGGCGAGCAATCTTGCGGGCAAAGGCTTTCTGGCCCCGATTCTGTATCTGGTTTTTGAGTATGGAGACGGGCAGGAGAAGGTCTGCTCGTTCCGCTATCTTCAGGACTGTGACAAGATGCAGAATGAGCTCGAGAAGATGCATCCGGAAATTAGCCAGATGAGCCCGAAGGGCGAGGAAAGGGCGAAGGAACGGGAAGAGATCAGCCGTAAAATGGCGGAAAACGAGCTCTCCGATACTGCGCGGGAGTCCCAGAAAAAACTGGAGGAGGCGCGCTGGCAGGTACACAAACGCCCCGGACTCTATGAAAATCTTGCGGCAATGGCAAAGCTGAAACGGCATGCGGACCTCGCCAGACCGTGGGTCAGAAACACGGCGCTTGCGGTTCTCATCGCGGGAGCACTGGTCACGGCGGCCGGATTTTATCTCATGCTGGAAGCCGGGCGGACGGTTCAGGGCATTGTAGTCGCACTGGTCGGTATCATGCTCATGTTTGTCATGGTAAACAGCAGAGCGCTTCCGAGCAAAATCAATAACCGGAAAAAGCGGAACCGCGAATACGAGGCGGCCGTCGCGGATATGGAGCGGTCGCTCAGGGCGTATCCGGATTTCCCGCTTCCGCCCTGTTATGCGCATCCCGTTGTGTGCGACCGGTGCATCCGAATCATTCAGGAGATGCGGGCGGAGACGGTGGACGAAGCGCTGAGTGATCTGAAGGACGATCTGAAGAAGATGGACAACACGGTCGTGCTCTCGAAGGATGACTATGAGGAGGTCGTCGCCATCAAGCCGCTTTTCACGGTGCGGAATTATGAATAAATACGTGTAATACGGATGCGGATATATAGGCTGATGACGAATGTCACCAGAACATAATATTAAAAAAATATAAAAAAATTGGATTGAAAGTATGAACTGGCCGCGCTATTATTTTGATTGCATATAAATGGCCATATCGGAACAATATGATTCATTCCCCGATTGGCACAAGGAGGAGAAGTATGGCAACATTCATCATCGGTCTCGTGATTCTTTTCGGCGGCGCTGCGCTGTACGGAAAGTTCTGCGAGAATGTCTTCGGACCGGATGACAGAGAGACACCTGCCTACTCCAAGCAGGACGGTGTCGACTATGTCCCTATGAAGACCTGGCGCAACAGTCTTATCAACCTTCTGAACATCGCCGGAACCGGCCCTATTCTCGGACCGATTCAGGGCATTCTGTTCGGACCCGTCGCATTTTTCGCCATCCCGATCGGCAACGTCATCGGCGGTTCCATGCACGATTATTTTTCCGGCATGATCTGCACGAGAGACGGCGGCACGCAGATGCCTGATTTCGTCAAGAACTACACGAACCACACCGTATATATTCTGTATGATATCTTCATCTGCATCCTGCTTCTTCTGGTCGGCGCCGTCTTCATTTATACCCCCGGCGACATCGCAACCACGCAGGTGTTCCGCTGGTCCGGTGCAGCAACCGATCCGAAGACCTGGATTATCTACCTTATCATCTTTGCATATTATTTCCTTGCGACCTGCCTTCCGATCGATAAGCTCATCGGCCGTGTCTATCCGATTTTCGGTCTGATCCTTATCTTCTCGGCGCTCGGCATCTTCATCGCGATCTTCGCAAAGGGATATCCGCTGACCAACATCTGGGCAGACTGGAATACGGCAGGAGAAGCGGTAAGCGGCGTCATGGGAGTGAAAGATGTTGCCACCGGAGCGCTTACCACGAAGGACGTCACATTCTTAGCCAATGGTTTTGATTGGGGCTCTTACTTCACCGCAAGCCATTTCATTCCGGTATTCTTCCTTACGGTTGCCTGCGGTATCCTCTCCGGATTCCACAGCACCCAGACCGCTCTGGTTTCCAGAACGATCGAGTCCGAGAAGGACGGCCGGATGTGCTATTACAACATGATGATCGTGGAAGGCTTCATCGCTATGTGCTGGGCAGCCGGCACCATGGGCATGATCAACCTTGGTGCAGATGCAGGCGGACTTTCCATGATGGGAACACAGTTCCTGCAGGCATCCACGGAATCGAAGGCAGTTGTAGATGGTGTCCTTCAGGCAACCTATGTACAGGCTGGTTCGGCTTACTATCATCAGATTGGTGCAGCAGCTGTCACCGGTGTCATCTGCCGTCACGCTCTCGGCAATATCGGCGGTATGGTCGCTCTGATCGGCGTCATCGTCCTTCCGATTACCTCCGGCGATACAGCACTCCGTGCACTTCGTCTGACACTCGCTGATTCGCTTCACATTCATCAGGAGAACAACAAGCAGCGTATCGCTCTTGCAGCTCCGGTGTTTGCTCTGGTATTCGTGATCCTGGTCTGGGCGAAGTTCAACGCAAACGGATTCAACATCCTCTGGAGATACTTCGCATGGGCAAACCAGATGATTTCTCTGTTCGCTCTTGCCTGCATCGCAGCCTGGATGTTCGAGCAGAAGAAGGCAAAGTTCAGCTGGATGCCGCTTATTCCGGCTGCCTTCTATGCTTTTGCAACCTGCTCCTTCCTTGTTCACAATCCGGCGCAGACTGCCGGCAGTTCAGCTATGAGCTGGAACGCAGCATACATCATCGGTGCTGTCTTCACTGTCTGCTATATCGCTCTGTGCCTGTACAACGGCCAGAAGAAGGCTAAAAAGGCAGCAGCATAAGTCTGAGCTTTGATTCCTGCGGGAAGTAAGTAAAGAAGTTTGAAAGTCCTGCTGATGCAGGACTTTCAAACCGCAGCATCGGTGCTGAAGCACCGGCTGCCGCATTCGGCAAAACCGCATCCGCGGATTTTGGGGGTATAAATATGGAGGGGACCGTCTGGCAGAGCCGGGCGGTTCCCTTTGACGTTTATTCGGGGTATTATTGAGAGCAGTGTGATTATGTGCCCGGTGAGAGAGGGATTTCCCCGCACAGAGCAAAGACAGAAAGGATGGAATTATGCTGGATTTCTTACGGCAGCAGGGGGTATCGGAAAGTATTCTGCAGGATGTGGAACACTTCCGGAACTTCTACAAACTGAATGAGGGAATGGAAAACCGGATCCCGGTGCCGCAGTACAATTATTACGGAAAAGAAATCTGGGAGCAGGCACTCAGCACACTGCTTGCAGGTGAAAATCTTCTGCTGGTGGGTCCCAAGGCCACCGGAAAAAATGTTCTCGCTGAAGGCCTGTCGGCCGCATTCCGCCGTCCGGAATGGGACATCTCCTTCTACATTAATACGGATGCGGGTTCACTGATCGGGACCGACACATTCGAGAACGGCAAAGTGACTCTCCGCAAGGGACCGATCCTCGAGTGCGCGGAACAGGGAGGTTTTGGCGTTCTTGATGAAATCAACATGGCAAAGAACGAGTCTCTCGCCGTACTGCACGCCACTCTTGACTTCCGGCGCATCATTGACGTCCCCGGCTACAGCCGCATCGTTCTTGACGAAGCGACGCGCTTTATCGGCACCATGAATTACGGCTACGCCGGAACACGTGAGATCAACGAGGCACTGGCTTCCCGATTCATGATCATTCAGATGCCGGTCATCGCCGAGGAAAATCTGAAGAAGCTGACGAAGGATAAATATCCGGATCTGGTGGACGATTATAACGATCAGTTCGCAAAGCTCTTCTCCGATATACGCCGTAAATGCGAGGGCGGAGAAATCTCGACGAAGGCTCTGGACCTCCGCGGTCTTCTCGCTTCGATCGGCATGATGAAACGCGGCCTTCCCTGCGTACAGGCGTTAAAACTCGGCATCGTAAACAAATGCTTTGACACGTATGAGCGGCAGCTGGTGGAAGACATGATTACCGTGCGGTTCCCGGGGGACCTGGGCGCCGATAAGATCTTCCAGTAATCTCCGGAGCGGGATATCGGGGCGCGTGGTTTACCGGAGAGAGGGCTGCCGGGAGACGCGGATCCCTTCATGGGCTTACATTATCGGAAACAGATACTATAGTGAATATCGCACTGAAATTTCATGGAAATAACCGAATTCGAGAAAAAGCGCGCTGCCAATCTCATCTGGAACAGCGCTCATGATTACACAATCGAGACGGGCTTCCGTGTCTACGACCTCGACGGGAAGGCGGACGTCTACTGGAACAGCATCATCGGAGCGATCCATCTGCATTATGACTGGAAGAAACTGATGCTCTTCTACAATACGTTCCACGAGAAAATCGAGCAGGGAACGTATGAGAGCCTTTTCTGGCTTGCCATGGAGAACGCCGCGTTCCTGAAGGAAAAGGACGTGCGCCCGGTTTTTCCGTATCTTCGGTCAGTCTACGCGAGGAAAAAAGTAGAGGAACTTCGCGGTCAGATTTCCGAAGATCACGCGGGACAGCGGCTTCTTGCTATTACCCTCGGACACTTCCGGAGGGCTATGGGCGAGGACGCGGGACTGCCGGATCTGGTCGATATTCATCTTCTTGATGAGATCGAGATCGGTCCGGAACTCACAACGGATGAGATTATCGAACACCTCACGAAAACGCTGGAAAAGTATTTTATCTACCGCCCGACCGTCGGGAAGGATTCGCTCGCGGACAAGAAGACTGTAAACCCTTTCTCGCTTTTCTCACTTTTCCATCGCAGGCCGGACCGAAGCCAGATGCTCACGCCTGTCCGGAGGATGAGTTTTGGCTACGGCGAGCATGTGAGCGAATACGGAAGCGAAGTGCTCGATCAGAGCCATCTTTCCGTCGCATTTGCAAGCTATACCGCCCAGACGGACGAAGGAATGAAGCAGTACATTGAGGACTGTTTCGGCAAATCCATCTATGATCCGAATTCGCTGCGGAAACTGCAGAAGGATTACTGCTATGGAAATCACACGGACGTAAAGCTTCATATCACACGCGGCGATTACAGTGAGATGGCGCAGGGCTCGAAGAGCTACGCCGTCAAAATCCGCAAACAGGCAGAGGAGCAGTGCGGATCCAATACAAAGGCTTATGAGAAGAACGCGGATCTGCACCGCGTTCAGATCGAAAAGCTCACTGCCCGGATCCGGAACTCACTGCTGATGCACTTTGACGAGCAGTCTGTAAAATCTGTGACAGGAAAGCTTCGTGCGGTCAGGGTATGGCGGGTGCTTTACCTGAATGACGGAAAGGTCTTTGACAAGGTGCTGCCGGGAGACAACGGAAACATCACGGTCGATATTCTCCTGGATGCTTCGTCGTCGCAGATGCACAGACAGGAGACAATCGCCGCACAGGGCTATATGATCGCCCAGAGCCTCACGAACTGTGGGATTCCGGTGCGCGTGTACTCCTTCTGCTCGCTCAACGGGTACACGATTGTCAATCTTTTCCGGGACTATAACGAGGTGAACGCGAACCGGAATATTTTCCGGTATTTTGCCTCCGGCGCGAACCGCGACGGCCTGGCAATCCGGCTTGCTGTCGGCATGCTGAAGGACAACCATGCGGATCACCGTATACTCATCACGCTCTCCGACTGCCAGCCTAACGATGTCATCAAAGTGCAGACGTCGCCCGGTGTTTACAAAGATTACACTGCGGCACTCGGCGTCGAAGACACCGCCGCGGAAGTTCATAAGGCAAAAATGGACGGTATTCAGGTTATGTGCGTTTTTACGGGCCCCGACAAAGCACTTCCGAATGTCCACCGCATCTATGACCGGGATTTTGCCCGCATCCGCGGNNAGCTTACCGAGCACAGACCCGATACCTGCAATACGGACCCTGAATCGGAACTGTGCGGAGAAAGGCCTCTGACTGTTCGCACTCATTAATCCATCTGGGAAAGGACTTTTTATGATCTGGCTTTTTGCAAAGAAAGTGAAACTGCTTGATACAAACAGCTTGGATGAGCTCCACGCGAAGGAAAAAACCTTAAAGAATGCCGGCATCCGCTCAAATTCCTGGTCCACACAGGAACCGCCTGTCCTGGGCGGAGCGCATATGAAAACCAGCGACTGGCAGGGCTTGAAGGATAAAAACAAGGACGATGAGCGCATTGTCTATCATCTCGAAGTCGCGGAAGCGGATCAGTACAGAGCCATGAAGCTTCTCATGGGTGATGCGGCAGAAAACGAGAACTTTATCCGATAATGAGAATTTCCTTTGATAATCCGGTGCACAGTCCACGCATTCACCGGCTGCTCAGCGGCCGGATGATGAGACTCTCAGGGTAATAAATTTTATTATCCGCAGTCTGCTTCCAGTCATCTCCGTTTATTTCAAAGATGGAAACGCTGCAGTTATAAGGGAATTGTGGCTTCCAGAAATCGGAAAGCTTTTTATGGCCGAGGCAGAGTTTTAACGCCTGGCCGCAGGCACCGTGAGCGACTACGGCGACCCGCACGTATCGGTCCGATGCGGGAACAAGTACATCTCTTATAAAATCCATCTCACGGGAGATCAGATGCGGCAGAGACTCTGCCCCTTCCGGCGCTGCATATTTGTCCGGCGCATGGAAGAAGTTATTGTAGGACTCCGGCAGCGTGGAAACAACGTGACCCTCCCAGGGCCCGAAATCAATCTCCTTCAGGCGATCATCCTCTGTCTGCGGAATCCCTCTTCCGGCAAAAACAAGTTCGCCCGTTTCTTTTGCCCTGCAAAGAGGGCTTACATAAATGTGGTCAAACGGAAGATCTTTCAGACCTTCCCCTGTCAGACGAGCAAGCTTCCTGCCGTTTTCATTCAGCGGAATATCCATCTGACCCTGCAGACGGCCTTCTTCGTTCCATTTGGTCTCTCCGTGGCGGATGAGATAAAGCTCCATTTCCAACCCTTTCTGGCTGTAAGGCCCTTCCAGTCTGCTGCACCTTCAGAACTGCCTGCATAGATGTGGCGTGTTCTGCTCCATTGCCGGGATGCGGTCCCCCAGCGTGCATCTATCTTATCATGCAGAAGGTG
>ONGY01000038.1:12263-25026 GCA_900317475.1 uncultured Lachnospiraceae bacterium
AAGATGGCGCAATACGGGCATTTCTTCCTCAGATGCTCTATTTTGTCCAATGACAAAAGCAGCAGGCCCGGAATAGAATGAGAAAGTTGAAAAGGAAGATTCTGTACAAACGCTGTGAAATGTAAGACTGTCAAACCGTGACTCAAAGGTGACGATGAATCAGGAAGAGCCCGGGAGAAGTTTTTACGGGGATTTCTACAGGAAATTTTCACAGCGGAAGTTCATCTTGATAAGTTTTGAGCAAGAGATTAATCACAAAGGAGTAACCAGACATGGCAAACGTAGCAAAAAGTGTAGGACTTGCAGCTGAGCGCAAGACCTTCAGCGTTCTGATCGATCAGTTCCTGAAACATCGTGAGAAAGCGGAGGACCGCGAGAAATTCTACCTGCAGATCGTTGATTTTGCGGAGACCTTCTACGGAAAAGCGGCCACGAAGGATACACTTGACAGGGTCCGTGCTGCCATCATGGATCCGAACAACCGCTGGTTCAAGTTCATCAACAAGATTCTTGATGAAGCAGATCCGCACTATGCAAAGACCATGCTTCTGAACCTCGGCTATCAGGCGTTTTACCGCGGAACCAAGGAAATCCGTGCAAACCGCGAGAAGTATCACTGCAATATTCCGTGGCTCATCTTGTTTGATCCCACCTCGGCCTGCAATATGCACTGCGTTGGCTGCTGGTCCGGAACGTATGGTGCAAAGCACAGCCTTTCTTTTGAGGATATGGACCGCATCGTCACGCAGGGCAAGGAGCTTGGCACCTACCTTTATCTGATGACCGGCGGCGAACCGATGGTCCGCTGGAATGACATCAAGAAGCTTGCGGAGAAGCACAATGACTGTGAGTTCGCAATGTTCTCGAATTCCACGCTGATCACGGAGGATGTCTGCAAGGAGGTCGTCCGCCTTGGCAACATCACCTACTTCCTTTCCATTGAAGGAACGGAGCAGACCAATGACGCACGCCGCGGCAACGGCCATTATGACGCTGTCATGAAGGCAATGGACCTCTTCAAGAAGTACGGCATTGTGTTTGGCACCTCCATCTGCTACACCAGAGCCAACATCGAGGCGGTTACGGATGAGAAGTTCCTGCGCTTCATCGCATCGAAGGGTGCCCGCTACGGTTTCTACTTCCACTTTATGCCGGTTGGCAACAATGCCGTTCCGGAACTGATGCCGACTCCGGAACAGAGAAAGATGATCATCGAGAAGATCCGCTATTACAGAAGTCCGGAAAGCGATCTCGAGTTCTATCCGATGGACTTCCAGAACGACGGCGAGTATGTCGGCGGATGCATTGCCGGAGGCAGAAACTACTTCCACATCAACTCGAGCGGCGATGCAGAGCCCTGTGTATTCATTCACTTCTCGACGGCAAACATTCATGAGAAGTCGATTCTTGAGTGCCTGCAGAGCCCGCTGTTCATGGCTTATCACGAAGGCCAGCCGTTCAACCGCAACCAGCTTCGTCCGTGCCCGATGCTTGAGAACCCGCAGCTGCTGCGTGAGATGGTGAAGTCGACCGGAGCCCATCAGACCAACGAGGAGTCCCCGGAGGAAGTTGATCATCTCTGCGCGAAGTGCGATGACTACGCAAAGGCATGGAAGCCGGTGGCAGACGAGATCTGGGCTTCCCAGAAACATAAGAAGGCTTCTTACTCGAACTACACGAAAGAGAAGAACGAGCATCCGGAGCTTGCAGGATTTGAGCATGCAGACGGAACGGAAGGCGTTCGTCTCGACGAAGAGTACATCAAAGATTCGTCTCGACGAAGAGTACATCAAAGAAGAGTTCTGATTCTGGGAAAAGGGACCGGGAGAACCGCGAATGAAATACTGTTCCGGGAGACGAGGAACCGAAGAAACGCGATCCCCCAAACAGAGCAAATCAAATAGGATTTTGTAATGCAGGCCGCAGGGATTTCTCCCTGCGGCTTTTTACAGCCTTCTCAGAACGAAAGGCGCAATCACTTTACTGTAAATTATTGGCGGGCATGAATGGCGGCACGATATTCGCCGGGGGTCTGTCCGGTGATGGCCTTATAGGTATGGTTGAAATAGGAGACACTGTTAAAACCAACCATCATGGCGATGTCGCTTATTGAAAAGTCACTGGCGGCAAGGAAAATTCGGGCTTGGTTAATTCTTGTAAGATTCAGATAGTCAAGCGGAGGAATACCTTCATGTTTTTTAAACATCGCGCTTAAATAACTTGGATTGTAGCCAACATACTCTGCCAGATCATTCAGGGTTATCTTATCTGTATAGTGGTCCTTGATATAACTTTTAGCCTTGCGGATTCCGTCATTTTCAAGTTCTTTTTCAGTAGAAAGCAGCTCCTCCTTTTCTCTGCCGGTGAGCGTGCTCTGATTCTCCACCCAGGCCTTTCCGTACTTGATGTAGTTCGAGTTCTTGGATCGTTCTTTGCACACGTTCACGGCGGCTTGAAGTTTATTTGTAATACCTTCCAGTGAAAATGGCTTTAAAATGTAGTCAAAACTGTTTAATCTTATGGCCTGCTTTGCATATTCAAATTCAGCATAAGCGGTTAAAAACACACATATTGCATCATTCCCGGATTGTCTTTGCCTTTTGATAAAATCAAGACCGTTCGTTCCGGGCATCTCAATATCGCAGACGATTATATCCACGGAGTTTCTAGTCAGCATTTGCTCGGCTTCAGCCGCGCTGTTTGCAGTAAAGACTTCGTCAATCCCAAGATTCGTCCACTCGATGGATTTTTTTAACAGCTCAGTTGTCGATATATTGTCATCTAATAGCAGTATTTTCATGGTTTTCCTTTAACACGTCAAAATCAAGCTGAATTGTTACCTTGACACCGGTATCTGTATTATCGAGTCGGAATATCACGTGATCGCTATATTGTGAGTTGAGCGTACTCTTTATACTTGCCAGTCCGATGTGTGTGGTGATATTGCCGGACATTTCCCTATTATTTATGGAAGAAACGATATCTTCAGGAAACGTAGGACCGCTGTTTGAGCAAGTGAAAAGCAGCACTTCTTTACCATTATCGTTTGTTTTTTTTAGTGAAATGGCTATATCGAGGACGGTGTCAGAAACAAGACCGTGCTTGATACAATTTTCTACGATTGTACTGATGATCAGTGGCGGAAAGAATAGGTCAAGAAGACTTTCATCCACGTCAAAGCTGTATCTTAATTTGCCCGGATATGCAAGGCTATTGAGGTTAAGATAGCTTTTTGCACTTTCCACATCATTTCTTAAGGTGTGCTTTTCAAAGTCTGCCGTAATGAAATATCGAAGATATTTTGAAAGATTCAGAACGACGTCGTGAATTCCTTTTTCGTTGTTTTCATAGGCGAAGTTGTTGATGAGATTTAAATTATTGAGCAGAAAATGAGGGTAGGAGATTGCGCGGAGAAAACGATTCTCTGCCTTTTGCTGCAGCAGCTTTTCTTCATAGTAATTCAGCCTCAAATCCTTTATTTCCCTTACCATCGTATTGAAGGCTTTGGCTACTTCGTTGTATTCGTTTGTGAACATGTTTTCACGCATACGAAATGAAAGATCGCCAGCGGAAACCCGGAAGAAGGCATATTGCAGAAGCAGAAGCGGTTTTACACATTTTTTTAGCGTCAGGAAGTAGAAAATGAAAATAATAATACCGCTTAAGAGGATGATCAAGGGAGCCTTGTTTACTAATAACTCTTTTGCGCTAACAATGGAGGGCGTTACTGTTTTTATTGTAAAACCGTATTTCGTTGGAAAACTTTGAATCGTGGCATTGTTTTTATTTACAATTATTCTCTCATCACCCTGGAAAATGGAATCGTACATTTCGGGTGTGATTTCGGATTTCGGCGTGGTTATAAGATATGCATTGTCTCTGCCGATGAGCACAAATTCGGTTTCTTCAGAGGACGATCTTACGAATTTATCGAGGATTGAGCGGGCGGAGAGTAAGACGCCGAGATAAAAATCTCCCTTCTTTAAAACATAGATGTAACAATGAGAATCGTTTAAGATCACATCCTGCCAGGCGCATGGGATTATGCCCTCAGGGGTGCTGAGCCATGAACTCAATGCTTTCTCTTCATATACATTAAATGAATGCGTGTTGCTCCGGAGAAAATATTTTTGAACATAGTTATATGAAAAGAAGTGCGGAGTGGCATCCTGATAGTTTTTGGATTCGAGCAGACCGATGTTGGTTTGCAGGTCTTTATAGAAAAAATACCAGACGGAAGAGTCCTCGGAAAAAGAAGAGGAAGGAACGAAAGAAGACAGAACCTCCACTGATCTCTCACTCTCAACCATAGATTTTGTGATGGAATCAAGTACGCGGGTGGTATTAGCGGATACATTATCAAGAACCATGCGGTAACTCGATTTTTGAATTTGCCGGATACTTAAAGAAAAGAAGAGAGATAGAATTGCCAGAAACAGAATAAAGACAAATAGCAATTGGAATTGGATCGAATTTAGTTTTTTAAAATGCGCGTTCGTGTTCAATTTAGACCATTTTCCGCCGCATGGGGCATTGAAATTTGTATAAAATTCTCTCATATCAGAAAAAATAAGTCAAAAATTTTATTCATATGCAGTAAGAATCTAAAAATATTGCAAGTTGGTTGTAAAAAAAGACAAAGTCGAGAATGGATTTGATTCATATAATTTTTACAGACAGGTCCAGTAAAACACTACCAATCTTACTAAGGAGGAGAGGGTATGAAAAAACTATTCAGTGTTTTTCTTGTGATAGGATTGGTGTTTTCTCTAGTGGGATGCGGTGACAAACCGGCATCTGCTTCAGAATCAACCGAAGCAGTCATTGAGAAAACCGAAACTTCAGCAGAACCGTCATCTGCGGCGCCAGCGGAGGGCGAAATTAAGGACGTCTATCTTTTTACCTGCACCTTCAGAGATGTCCCTAATTCCGAGACCGTTGCCAACATGGAAAGCAAGATTAACGAAATTATGCATCCATTAGGCGTCAATGTTCATCTGGAGTATTACAACGTCGCAGAGTTTGACGCCGAAGTTTCCAGAAGACTCGCATCTGGCGACAGAATCGACCTGATGAACGCAATGGATTACAACTATGCCGGGTATTTAGCGACTGAGTCTATTCTCCCTTTAAACGATCTGCTTGATAACTATGGGAAGGACATAAAGGCTGTATTCGGAACCGATTTTAAGTACATGCTGGATGGTCTTACCTTTGACGGAACGATTTACGGAATTCCACAGCTCAGCGCAAAGCATACCTACAATTATGTCTTGATCAATAAGGATCTTGCGGATAAGTACAACATGGATTTATCCGCAATCAAGACCTACAAGGATCTTGAACCACTCATGCTTACGATTAAGGAAAAAGAACCCGGGGTAAAACCGATTGTAAGATCCGGAATCACATTCTCGGGAACGACGGCAGCCTGCACTTTTAATGAGAACTACGAAGCAATGAGCGATGGCGTGGGCGTTCTCATGAGTGACGAGGGGTATGATATTGTTGATTTTTATGAGACGGATGAATATAAGGAATTCCTTGATACGGTTCATCGCTGGTACACCGAAGGACTTGTATCCGACGATATCGCAACCAGCGGCGACAGAGTCCATACGTACTGGCAAACCGGGAATGCTTTTGCCTGCATAGACCATACAACAAATTATTCGGCGGAGAATGAAGGTAAGAACCTTACAAATACCTATGGCGTAAATTCTGTAGTCATTCCCATCTCTTCACCGGTCTGCTCGAATCTTATTTATTCTTCGGTGATCCCCCGGACTTCGCAGAACCCGGAAGGAGCTATGATTTTCTTAAATGAAATGTACAAGAATCCCGATCTTGTCAACACCATGTATTACGGCGTAGAGGGAACGGATTGGAATATGGTTGACGGATTTATTACCGGTGTTGAGGGAAGCTCCGCGTTTTTAAACTGTGGCACCAGCCAGCCTATGATCTGGGGCAACTACTTCATCAGCAGCCCGACTGCAGGCAATGATTCCGATTCCATAAAGAAGGCGTTGGAGTATACCCGTTCTGGTAAAGGCGCGCGCACACTCGGTTTCCTTTTCGATACGTCGGAAGTTTCTGATGAGTGGGCTGCTATTCAGTCCGTACTGAGTGAGTATCAGGAAGGTCTTGAATTCGGCATTCTTGATCCTGAGACTGAATTGCCCAAGTTTATTAATAAACTGAAGGCAGCAGGCGTGGATGATTTCATCGCTGAGAAGCAAAAACAGTTGGATAAATGGTCTGCTAATAAATAGCCAATTCTTATCTGGGAGGAAGTGGCCGGCTGTTTATTTTGTCGGCCACATTTCTAATGATATGAGAAGAGAGAAAAAACTCAAAAAGAGCGAATTGCATCTTCTGCTCATGACTCTTCCGGGCGTTATTTATCTTGTGATAAACAATTACCTGCCTATGTTCGGAATAGTGATTGCTTTTAAAAAAATCAATACCAGTAAAGGGATATTCAGAAGCGAATGGAATGGTATATCGAACTTCAAGTTTCTTTTCAGATCCGCAGACGCCTGGCTGATCACACGAAACACATTGGTTTACAATCTGGTATTCATTTTCCTGAATATTTTTTTGGGTGTTCTGTTTGCCATATTGCTCAATGAATTATGGTCAAAGACTTTCAAAAAACTAAGCCAGACGATATTGATCCTTCCTCAGATCGTATCCATGGTTATCGTATCCTACATGGTCTATGCATTTTTATCGAGTGATAATGGTTTTATCAATAATTCCATACTGATCTCGCTTGGGAAAAATAAAATATCCTGGTATTCGAAGGCTCGTTACTGGCCTTTTATTCTCGTGTTTATTCAGGCATGGAAGAGCCTGGGATACAACGTGCTTTTGTTTCTGGCCTCGGTTGTAAGCATAGATTCCTCTTTATATGAATCGGCCGAAATTGACGGGGCTTCCAGGATAAAACAGATACGATACATCACGATTCCATTATTGAAACCGGCGATGATCACCCTGGGACTTCTGATGGTGGGCAGAATATTTTATTCCGATTTCGGGCTGTTCTATCAGGTCCCTATGGATTCAGGGCCTCTGTACCCGGTTACACAAACAATAGATACATACGTATTTCGCGGACTTTCTAACATAAGTAATCTCGGAATGGCAGCGGCAGCGGCGTTTTATCAGTCGATCGTAGGTTTTCTGGTAATTATGACGTGTAATACAGTTGTGAAGAAAGTAGATGCGGAAAATGCATTATTCTAGAGGAAGCCATGATGAAAAAAAGAGGCAAAGGATTCCAGGTTTTTGCGGCATCCATCATGCTGATTACATGCCTTATAATCGTAATTCCATTTTTACTGATGATCATTTCTTCTTTTACCGAAGAAAAATCACTTTTACTGAATGGCTATTCATTCTTTCCTGAAAAATGGAGTCTGGAGGCATACAGATACATTCTTAAAAGCTCAGGAATAATTCTTTCGTCCTACGGATATTCGGCGCTTGTTACCTTGACGGGCACAATTCTCTCTGAGGGTATGACGGTTCTTCTGGCATATCCACTCTCGAGAAAAGATTTCTTTGCAGAGAGGTTTTTAACCGTATTTGTGTTCATAACGATGCTTTTTAACGGCGGTCTTGTGTCGCAATACATGATATATTCAACGATTTTTAATATTAAGAACACATTCTTTGCATACCTTGTGCCGAATCTGATGCTCAGCGGATTCTATGTAATGATTATTAAAAACTATTATACAGCCAACGTGCCGGTGGAGCTTATAGAAGCGGCCAGGATAGATGGGAGCGGTGAATTCTATACTTTTTATAAAATAGTTCTTCCGGTAGCGAGGCCGATTGTGGTTTCTATGGGTGTACTCATTGCTCTCAGTTACTGGAATGACTGGACTAATGGACTTTATTACGTCACGAAACCGGAAATGTATACTTTCCAGAGTTTACTGAACCGGATGATTCAACAGATTAATTATCTGACCAGCGGACAGATGATGTCTAACGCAGCGCAGACACAGATACCTAGCGTCAGTGTGAGAATGGGGATAGCCGCCATCGGTGTAATTCCTATGATAATAATATATCCGTTTTTTCAGAAATTTTTCGTGGGCGGCCTTACCGCAGGCGCGATTAAGGGCTAGGAGTCAGAATGATGAACAGGAGATTTGCCATTCTCTTTGCGGATTACCTGATAATGCTTACCGGTTTTTATCTTCTGACTTCTGTGCTCTATGGGTATATTACCGAAAGCCTTGGGTTTTCATCGCGTTTTGCCGGAATTGCGATCGGGATTTTTTCATTTGCGGCTCTTTTTATGCGGCCGCTGAGTGGATTTGCAAGCGGATGTGTTAATCATACGCTGCTTCTCAGACTCTCGGTAGGAACGATGATACTTGCTGAAGTCATATATTGGCTTGCGTCATCTCCAATGCTGTTGCTGATTGCGAGAATTCTCAATGGGGCTGGTTTTGCGCTTGCGGGGACGATTATGGTGGTTGAAGTTTACAGATCGATTCCACCGGCCAGAGCAGGAACAGCGATAGGGATCTTCGGCCTTACGAATGTTATAGCAGCCAGCTTCGGACCGATGTTCGGGGCCGGACTTCTTAAGCATTACGGGTATTCGGGGGTATTCATCGCATCGATTTCATTCTATGTACTGATGTTCTTCAGTATACCGCGGTGCGAGGCTGATATCCAGCAGGAGCACAGTCTGAAGTTTCAGTCGTTTTTGTCGCCGAAAGTGTTTGTTTACGCCGGTATGGGCGGCGTTTTCTCATTTGTATCCTCAATACTCAGCACTTATATGATTCCGTTCGGCGGAGAACTCGGTGCACGCGACCTGAGCCTGTTTTTCAGCATAAACGCGATGTCGGTTGTTTTGATCAGAGTTTTCGGAGGCGGATTGTATGACAAAAAGGGAATTTTCGCCGCGGGGCCTCCAACTATGATCTTCACCGCGATCGCAATGGGAATGCTCGGCGGGGCACAAACAATATACCCGAGGAATCCAATAGTCATCATATTCCTTAGCGCAGTGGTGATTGCCGTCGGTCAGGGGGTCGCATGGCCTGCGCTTCAGACGATCAGCCTTCAGTCCGTGGACAGGTCAATGAGCGGCGCCGCATCGGGCACGTATTCGCTCGGAGCTGACATAGGACAAATGCTGGGCCCGGTATTTGCCGGATTTATACTTGAAAAAAACAGCGGACTGGAAGGGTATCTCAAATTGTTCAACGCAACGGGAGCAATCGTAATATTGGCGACCGTTTTATTTACCGTATATTTATTTGCTAAAAAAAGGAATGAGGTTCGTGTATGAATAAGTTTATCTATAAACCGGATGCAGCGACTGTATCAACAAAATATGGAAGAGTTCGCGGATATTATTATAACGGAAATTATATTTTCAAAGGGATCCCCTACGCGAAAGCAAAGCGTTTTCGAGCGCCAGTAGAGCCGGATCCTTGGGATGGGGTCAGGAATGCGACGAATTACGGTTTTGTGAGTCCCCTTCTTCATTATGAGAAGCCCGAAACGGAGCTTTTGATTCCTCACCAATATTGGATTGAGGATGAGGATTGCCAGAATCTGAATATCTGGACTCCGGATTTAAATCCGGATGAGCTGAAACCCGTTTTTGTGTGGATTCATGGCGGCGGATTTTCAGACGGCTCTTCGATCGAAGCACCATTTTATGAGGGAAGTTCACTGACTAAAACGGCGGACTGCGTTGTGGTATCAATTAATCACAGATTGAATATCTTCGGATATCTGGATCTGTCGGATTTTGGCTCCGAGTATTATAATTCGGGGAATTCCGGAATGATGGATATCATCGCATCTTTAAAATGGATTAAAGAGAATATCGAGAATTTTGGCGGTGACAAAAACTGTGTGACAATTTGCGGTCAGTCTGGCGGAGGCGGTAAAGTCACGGCTCTCCTGCAGATGCCTGCGGCTGACGGATTATACCAAAGAGCAATCATTATGAGCGGCGAGGTGGCTTTGCATGATGCTGAAATAACCCAGAGCTCAAAACAATGCGTTGAGACCATGATGGAATACCTTGGAATCAGTGACGTTCATGTTCTTGATACAATTTCGAGGCATGTTCTGATTGAAGCCTACAATCACGTGGCGCCCGGACTTGCGGCCAAAGGCCTTTCTATAGGCTGTATGCCTACCAGAAATAAAGAATTTACTGGCAATCCGTTAAGAACGGGATGGCGTAAGGAATCGCTTGTTCCGTTGATTATGGGAAGTGTCCTTGGAGAGTTTTCGTGTTTTTCATCACAAGGCATAGACAGAAGCAAGATTTCGGAGGAAGAAGGAAAGAACATTATCTGTGACAGGCTTGGCAAAGGGGACGCCGAGAAAATAATAAAGGCTTTCAAAGAGGCATATCCCTACAGAAATCCAGTGGATATTCTATTCACAGACTGGCTGTTCAGGAAGCCCACCACAGAACATGCAAAGCTTAGAGCGAAGACGGGTGGAAAAGTATATACTTACATGTTTGAAGTCGACTTCCCGGTTGATGGCGGAAAGACGCCGTGGCACAGCTCAGATATCTCTTTTGTCATGCATAAGACAGATACCGTGCCATCCCAGGATAGTGATAAGAATGCCACAATCGCTGATCGAATATCGAAACATCTGGCTGCATTCATGCGTACAGGGGATCCAAACTTCGGGGAAACTCCCGAATGGATGCCTGTATCAGCCGATTCGGAACCAACAATGATTATCGGCGATACATTCAGAGTAGCGCGCGATTTTGACAGAGAGTTCATAAGACTTTCCGAGGAGTTCGCAGACAGGCTTGGCAATGGGGCTATCGTGCACAGTTTCTCGTCAAAATAGGTGGCGCCGAATTCACTGGTGTTCTCTTGCGTAAGCTTTTTGATGGGGCCATAGAAGGGCCGGGAGCATGAAGTTGGTTGTCGACATCCCCGGACACAGTATGATAATGTTCTGTGTAGAGGGCATGCCGCAGGCGCGAATTTCCATGATGAAGTCTGCCGGCACATTCGAAGTCGGCGGGAATTCGGCATGAAACGCGAGAGAACATCTTTTATCTATCTATATCTAATCAGCTCGGTGACATACAGCGCCTTTGCGCTTATCGGCCCATTTCTCGGGGCATATTACCGTCTGAATGGACTGACCGGAACGCAGATCGGTGTACTCAGCTGCATCACCTGTCTGTTCTCGCTCCTGGTCCAGCCGCTGTGGGCAGCCAGAGCGGACTGCTCGGGCAAAGCCAAAACCTATGTCTGTATCATAGCTCTTGGCGCGGGTATTTCTGTGATGTCTTACTGCTTTGCGCACAGTTTTGGCGGCTTTGTGGCTGCAGCGGCATTCTATGCACTGTTTTACACCTCGGTAAGCCCGATGATCGATACGATCTCTATGCGGGAGTGCAGGATCTTCGGACACCAGTTCTCTCTGGTGCGGCTCGGCGGCACGATCAGCTACGCGGCAATTGCACTCATCATCGGACGATTTGTGCAGAAAAGACCGACGATCTCCTTTGTGATGGGGGCTATAGCGTATTTCTGTCTGTTCGGACTTTTGTCCAGACTGCCGGCTGGTGAGAACCACCAGCCGCAGCCGGACAGGAAAGGTTTCCGGTTTATCGGGCGGATAGCAGAGATTTTTACAGACCGATCGGTTTACTTTGTACTCATCCTCGCGTTTATTTTCCAGTTGGGATTCGGGTTTCTGTTCTCATTCTTAAGTGTCTATGTTACGGATTTGGGCTACGGACAATCGCTGATCGGGACTCTCCAATTCATTTCGGCGGGAACCGAGATCCCGGTTCTTCTCATCATCTATCGCGTCGAAAGAAAGTTCGGGAGCCTTCATCTTATCGCGTTTGCAGCCTGCCTGATGGGGGTTCGGCTCCTTCTGTGCGCGCGGGGGTCGATTCCGATGCTGATCCTCGCGATGCTCCTGCAGGGACCATCGTACATGGTGCTTTATTACTGCTCTTCCATGTTCATCCAGTCGCACGTTTTCAAGGGAAAAGCATCGGAAGGTCAGAGCATCCTTTATCTTGTTCAGGGCGGGGCGGCTTCGATCATCAGCAACCTTTTCGGAGGCATGATTGTCGATGCACTTGGCTTTGTCAGAACTTTTACCATCGTGGGCATTGCGATGCTGATCTCCTCCGGCGCGGTTGCTGTGGTCATGACGGTCACGGAGCGAAAATTTTCCCATGACGGCCACTGAGTGAGGGAGGGACGGCCCAGAGTGAAATTTTCCTGTTGACATCTCATCCGCGGTTTTGTATTATGACATTTGCTGACAGCAAAAGCTGTCATTCTTGTTTTTCTAATATAGAGATCGAGGCGTGGCTCAGTTTGGTAGAGCGCTGCGTTCGGGACGCAGAGGTCGTGGGTTCGAATCCCGTCGCCTCGACGAACAAAAAGCCGGAGATACCGCGGCAGGGAATCTGCGCCGCAGAGGGAGTGGTCGCTGTGCGTCCAGTGGACGCGCGTTCAGCGACGACCGGAGCGGAGCGGAGAACGAATCCCGTCGCCTCGATTGCCGGAAACCCAGTAAAATAAAGGGTTTCCGGTATTTTTTTGCCCATTTTTTTGATGACATTTGGAGCCGTGTGGTGAATGACCTGCAACATTGCCTGTTCGACTCGGCGGTTGCAAAGAACAAGATGGGACCCTGAGAAATCAGGACAACACTGTCTATCATCTCGCCGATCTTCTTGAATAATATATAAAAAACCAGGTGG
>ONGY01000033.1 GCA_900317475.1 uncultured Lachnospiraceae bacterium
GGTGTGCAGAATGGCACCGTCTCTGACGGAACGCCCACAGATCTGGCACGTATAGTGATCTCTGCCAAATACTGCCATACGTTCTGTCTGGTACAGGTATTTCGAACCATGCTGGTAATCCCTTCCCTTTGGAAGAGGCTTTCCTTCCGCGATCGCCTGCAGGAGCTGGGTATCAAATTTGCCCATCTCAAATGTGGCCGTTGTAATCGGCAGCACCCTGCAGAACGATTCGAACAGCCGGATCTGGTTTCCCATGCGGTGACGCAGGGAGGGCGCCATGTCCTTGTTCTTTTTAGAACGGCTGTCGAATCTTGGCTTCCGGTACCGCTTACGGTTTCTTCTTGCTCTGCGGTACCTGCGGCGGTCATTGTGGCGTTCCGTCTCGTCTTTGAGCATATCGTACTGATTGTGCACGAACTCATGCTTTTCAGATTTGATAGATATACCCACATGCTGATATCCCGTATCGCAGGCGTATTCAACAGGCTGTACAGCTCCTTCCTCCCGGTCTGTAAGCCGGATCGTGAACACCGGTTTATAACACTCAATTCCGGCGCGTCCGCTTTTTAAAAGCTTCCGCGCCCGGTACGCATTCGTCGGCATCAGTTTCCTGCCGGTGCGTGATAAAACAGCAACACTCCCGCAGTCGCAGAGACCTGCGGATTCTCGTACTTACGGATTACTCCGCAGCCACGGTGGTCCACATCGCCAATGTTATCCGTGGGTTGAAAACAGCTGCCGCACGCCTCCTGCCCTCAGAGGTTTTTAACGACAGTTCCCAGTTGGTCCGGACTTGTGGAGTATCCGGACGCGGCTCACAGTAACGTAGTTCAAAACCTGACGGTTTACAAGCCTGCGACTTTAGTCGCGGGTAGTTGACCTGCTCCTCGATTTTACGGATCATCCGCGCTCTGTTGCAGATCCATGGTATACCGGGGATTTCGCTGCGACATGGAATGATCTTTCGGATGGGGTTCCTGCTCTTCTTGCATACTGCAGGAAGACGTATTCCATATGACATACCTACAGGACGGAAGATATATCCCATATTTCTGCGCTGCAGAGTTTATTTTGTGGATGAGATCAGCGGAAATACTTCTGATACAGTCCGGTGGCAGCAATTCGTTGTCTTTGGGTCAAGGTCGGCGGCCTGTGCAATTTCCTCACGGGATAATCCTGCCTTCTCGCGGTATTTTCTTAGATTGTTGACACGTCCGTTGTTCATTAGATCACTTTCTTGATAACATACAGTCCCGCCGGAAGAGAAAAGCACCGGATCCATATTCATCAGGGAACATGAAAACTGCAGCGCTATGATGACGTACAGACTTTTCCGAAGATCCGGAAGGAGTCTGTTTCGAAATCGATGGGAATGGGATCATATTTCCTGTTCAGCGAGATCAGCGCGGTCCTTTTCTTTGTGTTCTGAAATTTCTTTATATAGGCATTGTCATTCAGCGCAAAAATCCCGATTTCCCCATTTTCCAGAGTATCCTGCCGATGGACAAGTACCGTGTCATGATCGTGGAATTCCGGCTCCATGCTGTCTCCGCTGATCGTGACAGCAAAATCCGCATCTTTGGCCTTCTCTTCATCAACTTCAATGATTCCGTAATAATCGGAATCGAGAAAATTGCCGGTGCCGGCGGAAACCCGTGCATCGTACAGACGGATTTTCTTCATGCGCCGGGCGGGAATTTCTGCCGGTTTCTCTGTCGGGAGGACATCCGGCTCCTTCCTGTAACTGACAGGATGGACGAGAAAGTTGATGTAGGAGAGTACTTTCTGCTTCCCCAGATCATTGAGTATGGCCATTGGGTCTCCGGGATTGTTTCCGAAGAATTCTTCAACACAATCCGGGATATTCAGAATCCGGCACAGGTGCAGAAAAACAGTGACACTGGGTTCAAAACGGTTTTTCTCCCAGCCGGAGATGGTTTTACCGCTGATGTGAATATTCTCTGCAGCAAGTCTGTCAGCAAGCTCTGCCTGTGAAAGGCCTGCCTTTTTTCTGTACGCCGCGATCATTTCGCCGACCGTCCTGTTCATATACACCTCGATTTTCCCGAATCTTTAAAGAAACAGCCCTGTCAGATGCCGTCTTCTGATTGTTATCAGAAGCTTGTTATCACAATACCACGGCCTTCTCCTGAGATCAATACCAAAATCTCTAAAAAAGAGAATAAACAGCAAAAATAGTGCAAATATGTCCATTTAAATCTCGAAAATCAAGACTTATACTCAGCATACAGAGATTCGCCCCTGAAGCCGGGGCGGAAGGCAGGGAGGCGTTTTCGTCTCCTGATTCTGATTTGGAAGAAAGAAGCGTGCAGCGGACAGGAGTCATCCGCGGCCGGGAAGGAGAGCGGGAAGGTCAATGAAGGATCGGGTCATTCTGCATGTGGACTGCAACTGTTTCTACGCATCGGTGGAAATGCTGTATCATCCGGAATACAGCGGGCTTCCGCTTGCGGTCGGCGGCGATGAGGAAAAGCGGCATGGAATTGTCCTGACGGCCAACTATATTGCCAAGCGAAGAGGTGTCAAAACCGGCATGGCCCTGTGGGAGGCGAAGCAGAGCTGTCCGGATGTCATCTTTGTTCCGCCCAGAATGTACCTCTATATCCGGTTTTCACAGATGGCCCGGGAGATATACCGTGAATACTCGGACAAGGTGGAGAGCTTTGGACTTGATGAGTGCTGGATTGATCTTACGGACAGCTGCTCGATCGTGGGAGACGGAACACGGAATCTGTCGAATGGTTTTCGCGTCGCGCAGGAAATCAGTCAGAGAATCAAGAAGGAGCTGGGAATTACCGTCAGTGTGGGTGTCTCGTGGAACAAGATTTATGCCAAGCTCGGGAGTGATTACAAGAAGCCGGATGCCATCACGGTTTTTGACTGGGATAATTGCAGGGATCTGATTTATCCTCTGCCGGTTTCCGATCTTCTGTATATAGGTCCGCATACGACTTACAAGCTGCACAAGTACGGCATTACAACCATTGGTGAGCTGGCAGGGACCGACCCGGAGCTTCTGCATGACTGGTTCGGAAAAATCGGGTACATGCTTTCTGTTTTCGCGCGCGGTGAAGATGAGACGCCGGTGAGCGTGACGGGCACGGAAATTCCGATTAAAAGCGTTGGCAACAGCACGACGACACCGCGGGATCTTGCGAACGACACAGACGTGCGTCTGGTGCTGTATCTGCTCTCAGAAAGTGTATCGGAGCGTCTCCGCGAGAATCACTTCGAGGGGTGGGTTGTCGAAGTGAGTGTGCGCGATACCGACCTGTTTTATTTTCATCAGCAGAAGAAGCTGAAGGCACCGACGAACATTTCTTCGGAAATCGAAGAGGCGGCGTTCTCAATCTTCAAAAGACTGTATCACTGGCATAAACCGATCAGGAGCATCGGCGTCCGGGTCGCGGACCTGCAGGAAGAAGGACTCCCGCGTCAGCTCGATCTTTTTACGGATGAGAGGCGCAGAGAGTGTCTGCACCGCGCGGACTGCATGGTGACGCTTGTCCGGCAGCGCTTCGGATACTCCGCGATTCATCGGGGGATTATGGAGGAAGATCCATATCTGGCTTCGCTCAATGCGACGGCGGACGATCACATGATTCATCCGCATTCGTATCTTGAGAACGGAAACCGGACCGGATGTGAGAAAGCAGCACATGCTTCCGTGTACTGAACGGCAGCCGGATTTGCGAAAGCGGCATATTCCTCCGAGCATTAAGAAACATACTGATCTGGAAGAAGGTTTTTTCGATGGGTGTCTATGATTATCATCATGATTCGGGAAAATCGGACCGGCCGAATCTTCTGCATCAAAATGAGCAGGAATCGGAGTCCGTCAACCCGTACAAGGCATATGTGGAGGTGGTTGCAGACTTTTCACCGGACGGAAAGATGGTTCCGATGCGGATTGTCTGGGAGGATGGGAGAAAGTACGACATTGACCGGGTTCTGCGCATAGACCGGCGCGCGAGTCTCAAGGCGGGCGGTGCCGGCATCCGCTATGTGTGCCGGGTGATGGGAAAGCAGGTGGAACTTTATTATGAGGAAAATGGGCTTTGGTTTGTGACACGCAGGACGCCTCTGTATTCCGGCGGCAGGGCAGGAGAAATGACATAGTTTTTTAAAAAACGATTTTCGTATGAAAAGCCGCAGGATGCGGCTCCGGATGCGGGAGTTGAACAGGGCCGGACAGGGCATGCAGATTTTTCCTGTGGACGAAGCGCAAAACGGATGATACTATATCGGCGGAAAGGACACGCATACAGCGTGCAGGGTGAGAAATGATTATTCGGTAATTTGATTGAACAGCGCTGCAGTTTTTGTTTTGCAGGGAAGACCGCGGAGAGACTGCGGCCGTCTTTGTGCGCAGATCAGATTATCGGGTCATTGGATATCATCCCATTGCCAGGTTCTTTGTGAAATTTTTCCGGGGCCGCGGAGTTCTCGCGGCGGTTCCACTGGATTGTCCGAGTCTGTTTTTGCGCAAGCAAAGGCAGGCTTTTTTCGTCTCCTGGATTGGAATCTTCCCGGAAGGAGGCGTGTCTTGTCACAGATTCTTGTCAAAAATCTGTTATTTACCTATGAAGGAGCGAGTGCTCCTGTTTTTGAAAATGTGTCTTTCTCCATCGACACCCGCTGGAAACTCGGGTTCATCGGAAGGAACGGTAAGGGGAAGACTACCTTCCTGAAGCTGCTGATGAGGCAGTATCCCTTTCAGGGAAGCATTGAGGCAAGCGTCTTTTTCGATTATTTCCCCTATTTCGTATCGAAGGAAGATGAGAAGAGCACGGCGGAAGAACTGATCAGCAAATGGAAGCCGGAAACGGAGGACTGGCAGGTGATGCGCGAGATGCCGGATCTCTCGCTGGATCCGGAGCTTTTGTACCGGCCGTTCGTGACACTCAGTTTTGGCGAGCGCACGAAGCTGATGCTGGCGGTCTTGTTCTCGGGGGAGAATGAATTCCTGCTGATTGACGAGCCGACCAATCATCTCGACAGCAGTGCCCGGGAGATCGTCAAAACGTATCTTTCCGGAAAGAAAGGGTTCATTCTGGTTTCGCATGACCGGGATCTTCTCGATGCCTGCACGGACCATGTGCTGGTACTGAACCGGGAGACCATCGAGGTGCAGGCGGGGAATTTCTCGAGCTGGTGGGAAAACAAGCAGCGCGCGGATTCGTTCGCAGAGGCGGAGAATGAGAAGCACAGAAAGGAAATCCGCCGGCTGAAGCAGGCCGCAGACCGCGCGTCGCGCTGGGCGGACAAAAACGAGAATACGAAAATCGGCTTTGATCCGGTGAAGGAACATGACCGTTCCAGCTCCACACGGGCGTATATCGGTGCGAAGACGAAGAAGATGGAGTCGCGCGTCAAAACGTATGAGGAGCGGATGGACCGGAGCATCGAGGAGAAGAAAGGCCTTTTGAAGGATATCGAGGAGACCGCCGATCTGAAGATAACGCCGCTCCGATATTACAAGGAGCGGCTGATCGGGTGCCGGGATCTTTCTCTTCGATACAAAGATGCGGCCAGGCCGGTTTTTACACATCTATCGTTTGAGCTGATGCAGGGCGATCGTATATTTATTTCCGGTGCAAACGGCTGCGGCAAGTCAAGCCTGATCCGGGCAGTTCTTTCAAAATGCGCGAATCCGCCGAAGGGAATGAAGACGGAGAATCTTGATTTTGAGCTGGAGGGGGACCTTTCCGTTGGAGGAAACCTGGCGGTTTCTTACATCAGCCAGGATACTTCGGGGCTTCGCGGAACGCTCCGGGATTATGCAGAACGGTGCGGTCTGGATTACAGCCTGTTTCTGACTACGCTTCGGCAGCTCGATTTCGACCGCGCGGTATTCGATGGGAGAATGGAAGAATATTCGGAGGGGCAGAAGAAAAAAGTGCTGGCTGCGGCAAGCCTTCTGACGCCGGCGCATCTGTATATCTGGGATGAACCGATGAACTACATAGATGTGTTTACGCGGATGCAGATAGAGAAAGTCATTCTCGCCTATCAGCCGACCATGCTTCTTGTGGAGCATGATGTGCGTTTCCGCGAAGAGATTGCGACGAAGGTCATAGGGCTGTGATAAAATCGAATTGCAGATATTCTGCGGGGGGATTTTTCAAGGAAAGCAGAGGTACTTATTATTTATGGCGGAATTTGATTCAAAACATGCGGTTATTTGTCCGGAAGGCGTCTTCATCATAGGAACATACGATGAAAACGGCGTTCCGAACGCGATGAATGCTGCGTGGGGTCAGCAGAGCGATTACGAGGAGATCACCTTTTTCCTTGGAAAGCATAAGACAACAGAAAACCTGAAGAAGACCGGAGCTTTTACGGTGGCGTATGCGACCGTCGGCACACTCGAGATCTCCGATTATTTCGGCGTTGAGACCGGTGCTCACGTGAACAAGATTGAGAAGGCAGGGTGCCATGTTCACAAGGCACCGCATGTCAATGCGCCGATCATCGAGGAATATCCGGTATCGCTGGAGTGCAGAGTGAAATCCTTTGACGATTCCACAGGCATTCTCACGGGAACGATTGTCGCGATGCAGGCGGATGATTCGGTTCTGACGGACGGAAAGGTTGATCTCGGCAAACTTCGTCCGATTATGTATGACGCTTCGTTCCTTGCGTACCGCACCATCGGGCCGGTCGTAGGGCAGGCATTCCATGACGGAATGGAAATCAAGAACAGATAAACCGGAAGCGGAAGATTACAGAACAGGTGCGCAGTGATATGTGCTGCAGATTTTATGTTGACGATGACCTCCCGGAGGAGGCAGCAGGAGAATTGGGGATCGATTTCCTGCCGGGCAAAAACTGGAAGAAGGGTGCGCGTGATATACAGGTGACGGACCCTTCTCCTGCAGTTTGCTCCAATATTGGCGGGGAGAAGCTCTTCTTTGATGAAATGCGGTTCGGTTTTCCGAATCCGTATCATAAGGGCGTTATCGTCAACGCGCGGCAGGAGTCAGTTACGGAGAAGCCGATGTTCCGGGAAAGCTTTGAGACAAGGAGATGTCTTATCCCGGCGAGGGCATTCTACGAGTGGGACAGGGAAAAGCAGAAGGTCAGGTTCACGCGCGAAGACGGCGGAATTATTTATCTGGCGGGCTGTTTCGAGAGGACGGAGGAAGGACTTTATTTTGTCATTCTGACGACGGCTCCGAATGTCTGTATGCAGGGAATTCACGACCGCATGCCGCTGATGGTGGAAAGAAATGAAGCGCGGGATTTCATTCTGGACGGACAGGCGGCCGATGAACTGAGGAAAAAGCCGATGCCGGAACTCATACCGCACCGGCCCTTCGAACAGATGAGTTTTCATTTTTGAGCTTTCATTTTTACGGAGCAGCGCACACAGGGAACGTCTGCGGAGCGGCTGCCCGGAAGCTGTGGGGAAACAGAAAAACAATATTGGAGGGATATGATTATGGTACTGGTCAAAGGAATTGCCCATGCGGCGTTCAATGTAAAGGACATGGAGAAGTCCGTAAAGTTCTATGAGGATGTCTTTGGATTTACGAAGGCATTCGAGATGAATAATCCTGAGGATAATTCTCCCTGGATTGTTTATATGCACGCGGGAAGGGATCAGTTTCTCGAGCTTTTTTACGGTGGAGTGAACAAGGTGGAGCATCATGAGGGAGATATCGGATTTTCCCATATCTGCCTCGAAGTGGAAGATATCCATGCGGCCGCAAAGGCAGTGACGGATCACGGTGCACCGCTGGATGTCCCGGTTCAGTTCGGTCTCGACAACAACTGGCAGTGCTGGACACATGATCCGGACGGAAACCGCATCGAACTCATGCAGATGGGAGAAGATTCCCTGCAGAACAATTTCATTAAAAGTCTGAAATAGCAGCAAATAGCAGCGGAAAGCAAAATGGCATAAAACGAAATATAGGAATGCCGGATGACAGAATAATATTACAGCAGGGTCCTGCGGAGGAATGACATGAACATGCACTTCATCCGAGAAAGAATCGGAAGGATGCTTTCTTATCTTGAGCAGCAGATTTACCTGGAGAGTACACCGATAGACGGTGTCCGTTTTTCTGAGCTTTCAGAGGCGGATATTTCGGATGCCGCGCCGGATCCTTCCGGATGGGAGCCATATGACGGAAGAGAAATCCACAGCGGTGTTCCGGGAAGCAATTCCGGAGGAAAGAGGCGCTATTTCGGATTTGCCTTTACGGCCGCTGTGCCGGAGCGTTTTGACGGAAAGTGCGTCGTCCTGCGCGTTCAGACAGCCTACGGCCGGCAGTGGGATGCGTCGAATCCGCAGCTCCGTGTGTTCGTAGACGGTGTCCTGCGGCAGGGGTTTGACGAAAATCACAGAGAAATTGTTTTGTCGGAGTGCGCACATGCGGGTGAAGCATATTCGGTCATTCTGACGGCTTATACGGGCGTTGCGGATTTCAGCATGATGCTGGAGCCACAGCTTTCTGTGCTCGACAGGCAGAGCGAGAAGTATTATTACGACCTGAAGGTTCCGTATGAGACTGCCCGGCTGCTCGACGAACAGTCGCAGGAATATATCGAAACAATCCAGGCAATTAACGACTCGCTGAATCTGCTTGATATGCGTGAGGAAGGCTCGGAGGCGTATCGGGAAAGTCTGTCGAAGGCGGATGACTGGTTTGTCAGGAATTTCTACCTGAAATACTGTGACCGCGGGAAGAAGCCGGTCGTTTACTGCATCGGGCATACGCATATCGATGTGGCGTGGCTGTGGCCTCTTTCGATGACACGCGACAAGGCTGTGCGCAGTTTTGCCACGGTGCTCGAGCTGATGAAGCGGTATCCGGAATATAAGTTCATGTCGAGTTCACCGCAGCTTTACCAGTATGTAAAGGAGCTTGCGCCGAGTGTCTATAAAGGCATAAAACAGCGCGTCGCGGAGGGCCGGTGGGAGCCGGAGGGCGCGATGTGGCTCGAGGCGGACTGCAATATTTCCTCAGGCGAAGCGTTAAGCCGTCAGATTCTCTATGGAAAGAGATTCTTCCGCCGTGAGTTCGGAAAGGACAGCGAGATTCTGTGGCTCCCGGATGTTTTCGGTTATTCGGCTGCACTTCCGCAGATTATGAAGCTGACGGGCGTGCGGTATTTCATGACCACGAAGATCTCGTGGAATGAGACGAACATGGTGCCGTATGACACGTTCGAGTGGGAAGGAATTGACGGGACGAGGAGGCTTACACACTTCATCCCGACAAGAGATTACAAGAAGGCCGCGGTCGAGGGCGGATTCGAGACCGAGCATTTCACGACGTACAATGGGTTCCTCTCACCGATTCAGATGAAGGGTGCATGGGCGCGTTACAACAACAAGGACCTGAATGAGGAGGTCCTGTGCAGCTTTGGCTACGGCGACGGAGGCGGCGGCCCGACAGAGGAGATGCTCGAAAACGAGCGGCGCATGGCCGAGGGCATTCCGGGACTTCCGCGCACGCAGATGGCGACGGCGGGAGAGTTTTTCCACACGCTCGAGAAGAACGTGACGGAATCGAAGTATCTGCCGGTCTGGAAGGGGGAACTGTATCTTGAGTACCATCGCGGAACATATACGACGATGGCGCGCAATAAGAAGTACAACCGGAAGAGTGAGCTTGCACTCGAAAACGAGGAGACGTTTGCAGTGCTCGACGGGCTTTGCACCGGAGAGACTTATCCGAAGCAGAAACTGGATGCAGAGTGGATTGTCCTGATGCGGAACCAGTTCCACGACATTCTGCCCGGTTCTTCGATCTATGAGGTTTACGAGGAATCAAAGCAGGAATATGAGAAGCTGCTGGCAGAAAACAGGACGCTGCAGGAGAAGTCGCTCGCGGACGTTGCAGAGGGAGTAAGAGCGGCGGCAGGATCGCTCGTCGTCTTCAATCCGAATTCGGGGACGGTCCCATCGGTTGTGACATTCAGGGCTCCGGAGGGAAGAAAGGTAAGAAGTGTCCTCGATGGCGGAAGAGAACAGTGCGTGCAGGAGACAGAAGAGGGATATATTTTCTGCGCGAAGGATGTTCCGTCCAAGGGATATAAGACATTCGAAGTACGGTATGCGGAAGAGGGCGCCGCAGAGACGGAAGGCGCTGTATCTGCCGAAGAAGGCGGAAGACTCCGCGCATCTGCATCGGAGATGGAGAACCGCTGGTTCCGGATTTCCTTCAACGAAAAGATGCAGTTTGAGAACATCTATGACAAGCGGGCAGGGCGGTATCTGTTCCCGGAGGGAGTACCCGGCAATGTTATCATGAGCTATGAGGACCGGCCGCACAACTACGACGCATGGGACATCAATAATTATTATACGGAGAAATCGTGGGAAGTAGACGATGTGACGGATGCAAGGGCCGTTGAGAACGGCCCGGTCCGCGCGACGGTCCGCATCGAGCGGCGTTATCTTGAATCTGTCCTTGTGCAGTATATCTCGATCTATGCAGACATCGACCGGATTGACATCCGCAATGAGATCGACTGGAAACAGCATCTCATCATGCTCAAGGATCATTTCCCGGTGGATGTTCATGCGAACGAGGCGACATTCGACATCCAGTACGGCAATGTCGTCCGGAACACGACGGACAATACGTCCTGGGACTGGTCCAAATTCGAGGTCTGCCATCACAAGTGGCTTGATGTCGCAGAGGATGATTTCGGTTTAAGCGTACTCAATGACTGCAAGTACGGCGTTTCGGTGCGGGGCACGGATATCGGTCTTACCATGCTGAAGTCTTCGCTGGAGCCGAACCCGATGGCGGATAAAGAGCACCATACGTTCACATACTCACTGTATCCGCATACCGGAACCTGGAAGAGTGCCGGGACGGCGAAGAGAGCATATGATCTGAACAATCCGCTGCAGGCAGTCCTCAAGGAAAAGGACGGCGGAACACTTCCGCAGGAAAGATCGCTGGTACGGGTTTTTGCTGTAGGCGCAAATGCGTGTGCCGCAGAAGATGCGGGTGGTAAGGACCGTGCGGCGGACAAAGCCGCAGGAGAGAAGGCGGGACTGCGCGATGCAGAGAATATCTGCATCGAATCCGTGAAGAAAGCAGAGGATTCGGATGCGGTCATCGTGCGTATGTATGAGTATTTCAACCGCCGCACGAAGGCTGTTCTCCGGACGGGATTCCCGCTGAAAAGTGCGTCTGTCTGCAATATCATGGAAGAGGACGATACGCCGGCAGAGGTGAACGGCGATGAAGTTTTCTTTGAAATGCGTCCTTATGAGATCAAAACGTTAAAACTGGAATTCTGAGGAGTGGAAATCACGGCGCAAGTAAGCAGACTCGAATCGGCAGCGGATTACCGGGGCTGATGGTCGGGGCTTAAGAATGCCGGTCAGAAATTTCGGCCATTCAGAAAGGGTTATTATCCGTGCAGAGTGTATCAGAAGCGGCCGTCGGAGCCGTCATTATTGCAAACATCATAGATTTTGCGGCTTCGATGGTGCAGATCTATTCGGGCGTTGTCAAAGAGAAGAAGAAAATACTTTTCTGGCAGACGCTGCAGCTGGGGATGCAGACGCTGTCTATGATGCTGCTCGGAGCTTTTACAGGAGCTGTGAGCAATGTCGTTTCGGTTGTACGGAATGTTCTCTGTTATAAAGACCGGATGAACTGGCCGGTGAAATTTGTCCTGATCGGGATCCAGCTTGTTCTGACAGTTATTTTCGGCAACGGGACGTTCGTGAGCTGGCTTCCGTTCATTGTGTGCACCTTTTATATCCTGTTCATGGATGAGAAGGATGAGGTCCGCTTCAAGTTCCTGGTGACACTGACGTTTATTCCGTGGGTGTTTTATTTCTTCGTTTACAAGTCCTACACAGGCGCGTTCTTTGCGGCGGCAACGATCGTGACGAACTGCATTTCGCTGTATCAGATGGTAAAAAAGAGAAAGGAAGAGAAAGCAGAACAGGGACTCTGACTGGCCTGCGGCAAAAGGGGGGAAACCATGAATTTCACAGCCGGCATGACATACATTCTGAAAAACAGCGGGTCAAAGGAATATCAGCATCCGAAGAAAATCCGGCAAGAGTTCCGTCTTATGAAGGAAAAACTTGCCGTTAATTCGGTGACGATTGTGCTGCAGGCTCTCATGGCAAATCCGCATGTTGAGGAAATTGACTGGCACAGCAGCGCGACGCCGACGGATGATGAGCTGAATACGGTCATCCGTGCGGCACAGGATGAAGGCCTCAGTATCATCCTGAAACCGATGGTGAACTGCAGGAATGGAACATGGCGCGGATATATCAGCTTCATTGATCCGCCGGTGGAACCGGAGCCGAAGTGGAGCGGATGGTTCCGGAATTATACGGAATACATGCTGCATTATGCGGACATCGCAGAGATGACGGGATGCGAGATGCTCCTACTCGGCTGTGAATTCGTGCTCGCACAGGGACAGGAGCAGTATTGGAGAAAACTGGTCTTAGATGTGAGAGAGCACTACCATGGACTGCTGAGCTTTAACGTCGACAAGTATCAGGAGGACCGGCTTACATGGTGGGATGCGGTCGATGTGATCTCCTCGAGCGGGTACTATCCGTCTGGAACATGGCAGGAAAACCTGGACCGCATCGAGGCAGTTGTGAAGAAATACGGAAAGCCATTTTATTTTGCGGAATGCGGGTGCCCCGCGCAGAAGGGGGCTTCCTCGAGACCGAACGACTGGACGGTGAGCACGCCGGCTTCTGAACGGGAACAGGTTCTGTATTATGACGAGATGATGCGCGAATGTATGAAGCGTCCGTGGTGCGGCGGATTTGCTTGCTGGGCGTGGGTCATGAGCGAGTACAAGCATCCGAAGAGAGTCGGAAGCTACAGTGTGTGCGGCCGGAAGACGGAGAACGTAATCCGGAAGGCGTACCGGAAGGCGGAAGAGGACGGACGAACGCTGAACGGGTGATTCCAAAACCCGCAGACAGCGGCTCACGCGGAATATGTTTGACATTGATTTTTAATCGGTTAGAATAAGGTTGCTCATCGGAGGATGCGCAGACGTAATCGGATATACCGGATTTGAACTGAATCGATTATGGATCTGACATGCCGGATAAGATGAAAGGCTGAAATGCCTTTTTCTTATCCGGCATTTTTTAGATTATCGGGCAGAAAAGGAAGGCCTGCATGACCGGAATGCCCCGGATGATTCGGCTGTTCCGGCAGTCAGAAGGCTGAAAGCTTTTGCGATTCACGCGGAAGGACAGGATCATGGGAAAAACGGAAATCAGGGCAGAACAGAAAAGAAGAACAGGTAATTTTACAGAAGGCTCGATCATTAAGCCGCTGCTTGCGTTCATGCTGCCGGTACTCGCGGCGATGTTTCTGCAGGCAATGTACGGTGCGGTCGATCTGATGGTTGTCGGACATTTCGCGGACGCATCCGAGGTCTCAGGCGTTTCGACCGGATCGCAGATCACGCAGACGATTACGAACATTATCACCGGTTTTGCGATGGGAATCACGGTCGTAATCGGGCAGCAGATCGGCGCCGGAAAGACGCGCGAGGTGGGCAGGACCATCGGTACCGGCGTTCTTCTGTTCGGTGTGATCGGAATTGTTCTCACAGCGGTCATCGCGTTTGGAGCGGGAGCTCTGGCGAAGATGATGAATGCGCCGGAAGAAGCATTCAGAGCGACCAGAGGGTATATTTTCATCTGCGGTCTCGGGTTTATCGTCATCATCGGGTACAATCTGATCAGCAGTATTTTCCGCGGCATCGGCGATTCGAAGACGCCGCTGATCGCCGTCATGATTGCCTGCATCTGCAATATTTTCGGGGATCTTCTGATGGTGGCCGTGTTCCATCTTGGGGCAGAGGGAGCCGCCATCGCGACGGTGGCAGCCCAGCTCATCAGCGTGATTCTCTCGCTTGTCATCCTGAAAAGGCGCGGACTTCCGTTCGAGGTGCATAAGGAGGATTTCCTGCATTTTGAAGGAAAGACTGCTTCGAGGATCGTACGGGTCGGCATTCCGATTGCCCTGCAGGATTTCCTCGTGAGCTTAAGCTTTCTTGTCATTCTTGCGATCGTCAATTCCCTTGGTGTCACGGCTTCGGCGGGCGTAGGAGTCGCGGAAAAGGTGTGTGCCTTCATCATGTTGATTCCGAGTGCGTTCATGCAGGCGATGAGCGCCTTTGTCGCGCAGAACGTGGGAGCGGGAAAACTGGACCGCGCGAAGAAAACGCTTGTTTATGGAATCGGAATTTCTCTTCTGTTCGGTGTTGTGATTTCTTTTTTCACATTCCGGTTCCGCATG
>ONGY01000015.1:0-2407 GCA_900317475.1 uncultured Lachnospiraceae bacterium
TTTGTCTTGATACCTGCATAGCGGGCCGTATTCGGCGAATCGCCGAGGACGGAGATTTCGTATCCGTGCTTGGAATAGCGCATGTAGATGGTGATGAAGACCGCCATGGCCACGACGATAAGGATGAACGGCATGAAGCGGTAGCCGAGAACCTTCGGAAACCAGCCTTTCCTCGTGTGCGAGTTGATGGTGCCCATCGCGGATTTGGAGCCGCGCCAGATATTCGTGAGTGCGTTGACAATGTTGATCGCGACGTAATTCATCATAAGAGTGAAGAGCGTCTCGTTGGTGTTCCACTTCGCCTTGAAGTATGCGGGAATGAATGCCCACAGCGCGCCAAAAACGGCGGAGGAGAGGAACATGAGAAGGAGCAGGAGTGCATTCGGAAGGCCGCTCGCGTAAATCATCAGGAGGATGGATGCGAGAGCGCCCATGAGGACCTGTCCCTCACCGCCGATGTTCCAGAAGCGCATGCTGAAGGCGGGCACAAGGGCGAGGCCAACGCAGAGCAGAACCATCGTATCCCGAAGGGTTGTCATGAATTTGAACCCGGACTCAAAGGTTCCGGACCACATGACCTTATAGACTTCGAGCGGGGAGATCCCCGTGAGGGAGTTGATGAAAATGGCGTTCACAACGAGCGCCAGCAGGACAGCGATAATGCGGATGAGCCAGGATTGATACCACCGGAGATCGGTGCGTCTCTTGAGGCGGATGAAGGGCTCTTTTACAGAAACAGAAGCATTACTGCTCATCTTTTTCTTTCTCCTTTCCGTCTCCGGTCATAAGGAGACCGACTTCTTCTTTGGTAGCTTTTCTTGCATCGACGATTCCGGAGACTCTGCCGCCGGACAGTACCATGATTTTATCGCAGAGCGCAAGCAGTACATCGAGATCCTCGCCTACGTAGAGAACAGCGACGCCGCGCTTCTTCTGCCGGTTCAGAAGATCATAAATCTGATAAGACGAGTTGATATCAAGACCCCGGACAGCATAGGCAGTGAGCAGAACCTTCGGAGCGGATGAGATCTCACGGCCGACGAGGACTTTCTGAACGTTGCCGCCGGAGAGCTTGCGGACCTCAGTCTGAAGGCTCGGAGTCTGTACGTCGAGTTCATTGACAATTTTATCGGCAAGTTTTTTCGGCGTCTTGCGGTCCGTGAGGAAGGAGCGGCCGTTCCGGAAGGAGCGGAGCATGATATTGTCGGTGATGTCCATGTCGCCGACAAGACCCATGCCGAGTCGGTCCTCCGGTACAAAGGAGAGGGTTATGCCGAGCTTTGCAATTTCAAGCGGATCGCGTCCGACAAGCTCCAGCATATTTCCGTTGTCATCCTTATATTCAATGCTTCCGGAGTCGACTTTCTGCAGGCCGGCGATGGATTCAAGAAGTTCCTTCTGACCGGAACCGGAGATGCCGGCGACGCCGAGAATTTCACCGGTGTTCATATAGAAGGAGACATCATCGAGTTTCTTAAGACCATCCTTGTCGGTTACCGAAAGATTCCGGATGAAGATTTTCTGTTCAGGATTCACCGGATCCGGACGTTCAATATTGAGGGATACTTTATGTCCGACCATCTGATCGGTCATTTGCTGAATCGAAATGTCTTTTGTCAGGGCATCGCCGATATATTCACCCTTCCGAAGGACGGCGACACGGTCAGAGACGCGTTTCACCTCGTTCAGTTTATGAGTGATGATAACGATGGCTTTGCCGTCACTCTTCATGTTGTGGATTATGGTGAAGAGCTTGTCTGTTTCCTGCGGAGTGAGGACAGCCGTCGGCTCATCGAGAATCAGTATATTTGCGCCGCGGTAAAGGACTTTTACGATTTCTACAGTCTGTTTCTGTGAAACCGACATATCGTAGATCTTCTGATCCGGGTTGAGTTCAAAACCGTAATCATCGCAGATCTTACGGATTCTCTCGCTGGCTGCCTTGAGATCCAGTCTTCCTTTTTCTTTCAGTCCGAGAATGATGTTTTCGGTCGCTGTGAGTACATCCACCAGTTTGAAGTGCTGATGTACCATGCCGATTCCGAGTTCATATGCATCGTGGGGAGAATTGATGGAAACTTCCTTTCCGTCGATGAAAATCTGTCCCTCATCGGGATAATAGATGCCGGAGAGCATGTTCATCAGGGTCGTCTTGCCGCTTCCGTTTTCGCCGAGCAGTGCAAGAATCTCACCGCGGTAGATATCAAGAGAGCAGTGATTGTTCGCGACGACGGGACCAAATGTTTTGGTGATGTTGCGCATGGAGACCGCTGGTATTCGCTGATCCATTCTGTTTTTGCCCTTTCCTCGTGATTGATTCTGATTTCAAACTTATACCCCGCTGAGGCAAAATCCGCGGATGCGGTTTTGCCGAATGCGGCAGCCGGTGCTTCAGCACCGATGCTGC
>ONGY01000015.1:2451-44379 GCA_900317475.1 uncultured Lachnospiraceae bacterium
CAGGAAAAAAAGGAAGCCGCGGCCTTATGCCGCGGCCTCCTCTTAAAAATGAGATCAGCTTAATTCAGTAATGCCGTCGATGCGGATTGTGAAGTAAGGAGCAGAACGATAAGTAGATTCAACAAACGCGCCGTCCTCGATTGCGTCGACTGTATCACCCTGATAGATGAGTTCCGGAGAACCGGAAGTGTAATCATAGTAGCTGAGGTCAACCTTGCAGCTGGTTACGTGGCCTGCATCATCGGTGGTGACTGCGGCACCGCTCTTGTCAGCAGTGACAGAAACATTGTCAGCCGAAACAGTGAAGGTAGATGTATCGAATACCTTCAGAGAGCCGTCCTTGATGGCAGCTTCGACTTCAGCAACCTTGTCAGCCGTGCCTTCAGCAGCGCAGGAGCCAAGCTCGGTGATTCCGACAGCGCCTTCGTTGTAGCCCTTAGACCAATCCTGCGGGATGTTTCCTTCTGCTGCACCCTTGAGAAGGTCGGTGTAGCAGACAGACCAGTTGTTGGTAGCAGAGGTGAGAGCGACATCCGGAGCAACATCCAGCATAGAAACGTTGTAGCCGACGGAGAATACATGATCATTGCCGTTCTGATATGCCTGCTCGACAGCGGACGGAGCACCGGTGGAATCTGCGTGCTGGCCGATGATGACGCAGCCGTCGCTCATCAGCTTTTCAGCGGAAGCAGCTTCCGCATCGACATCATACCAAGAGTTGGTATAGTCGACATACATATGAGCATCCGGATAGACCGAGGTGATTCCAAGATAGAATGCGGTGTAGCCGGAGACAACCTCAGCGTAGTTGAATGCGCCTACGTAGCCGACCTTGACATTTCCGTCTTCGTCATAGTTCTCATCAGTGAGCTTGCCGTCATCAACAAGTTCCTGAATCTTCATGCCTGCCACGACGCCGGAGACATAACGTGATTCATAAACGTTGTCGAAAGCGTTGTAGAAATTGTCCAGTCCGGAGATAGCAGCGAAATCACCGGTCATCGAGATGAAGTTGACATCCGGATATTCCTCAGCTGCCTGAGCCATGTAGCTCTGATGGCCGTAGGAATCGGAGATGACGAGATTGCAGCCGTTGCTCTCGATGAGCTCGACTGCTTTATCGTAGCACTCAGCCTCCTCCGGAACCTTCGTCATGAAGACGATATCGTCGGGGTTGATGCCGTTTGCCTCTGCACCGGCCTTGATGCCGTCCGAATGAGCCTTGTCATAGGTGACTGCATCATCGCCGACGAGGATGGCACCGATCTTGAGATTCGATGCGTCTGCAGAAGCCTCGGTCGATGCGGTGCTGGACTCAGCAGCCTCTGAGGCTGCAGCTTCCGTCGATGCAGCAGCCGCGGCTTCGGTAGAAGCGGTATCGGATGCAGCCGTGGAAGCAGCACCATTGTCTGAACTGCCGCAGCCTGCAAGCAGCGATGCTGCTACAGCCGCAGTCAGCCCCAGCGAAAGGAACTGTTTTTTCATAATTTGTATCCTCCTCTTGCCCTGAAAGGCACTTGAGCAGGGCCGGCCCTATGCCGCCCCGACGCAGGACTGCACCGACAAAACAAAAAAGAAGCCGTACGAACATACTGCTCATAAAGCTTCTACACTTGTTTCCGGGACAATCCTTTCGAACTGTAATATAAAAGTTAGCGGGGCAGTTTGTCAATTGAAAATGAACTGTTACCGCATATTTTTCGTATTCATAAAATTCATACAATTCGCTCCGAATTTGAAAGATTATAAATATGAAGCAAGACGCCCCGATTTGGACGAATATTTCCGAAAGCCCTTCTGTTTCTTGCACCCGGAGCTTTTACTGTAGTAAGATGTTGCGCAGTAATCGGCGCCGGCCAAATAATTGACATGCGTCAATCTTTTTTTATATCAGGTTTTGGAATGATACAATACAAACAAAATAAGGAAGCGGACAGAACCGTCGGAACGCTGGAACGAAAACTCCCCGGGGAGAACGTTCTGTCGAACATTCAGAGTCACTATCCGAAAATGAGCCGCAGCTATCGCAAGATAGCGGATTATCTTACGATTAACTATAAGGAAGCTGTTTTCATGACAGCATCCGCACTTGCAGAGGAGCTCGGGACGAGTGAATCAACGGTCGTCCGTTTTGCCTCTTCGCTCGGCTACAAAGGATATCCGGGGTTTCAGGACTCGCTGCGGACGTACATCCGGTCCCAGTATGGAATAACTCCCTCTGACGGAGAAAATCCGGAGAGCCCTGATGACAGACGGATTCTCGAATCAGTTTTTACGTCGGATGAGGAAAACCTGCGGGCAACAAAAGAGTCTCTTGATCTGAAGGCGTTCCGCATGGCAGTGCAGGAAATCGCAGGGGCGGAAAGAGTTTATTGCCTGGGTCTTCGAAACTGTGCGCCTCTCTCCGAGATGTGCACTTTCTGTCTTAAGAAAATCCGCAGAAACGTGTTCCTGATGCGCGAAGACAACGGTGCGGGCATCTACGAAGATGCCATTCAGCTCAGTCCGGCCGACGTGCTCATCGCCATCGGTTTCCCGAAGTATTCGGCTCGTATGCTGAAGGTAATGGAAATCGCGGGCGAGAGAAATGCGCATATTATTTCAATTACGGACGGGAATCATTCTCCGATGACAATGTATTCGTCCTGCAATCTGTACGCGAAGACGAGCCCGATCACGATATCGGATTCTCTCACGGCACCGGTATACCTCATCAACGGGCTCATCGCAGCGGTCCTTGCAGAGCGGCCGGAGGCGGTAAGCGAATACCGCAGGACTGTGGAGAGAGCGGAACAGAATTATCAGATTCCGGAAGAGGACATGGAACTTCTCACCGGCCGCGTGCTGGGAAATTCCTATGTTTCCGGGGAGGAAAATGCATAATAAAAAGAAAGGACGCAGGATAATTGTAATCGGGGCCGGCGCATCCGGGCTTATAGCAGGAGCTGCCGCCGCGAAGAGCGGTGCCTCTGTCACCGTTCTCGAGAAAAATGAAAAAGCCGGAAAGAAAATCTATATCACCGGCAAAGGCCGCTGCAACCTTACGAATGACTGCAGCACGGCAGAATTCTTTGATCACGTTGTAACCAATCCCAGGTTTCTTTACAGCAGCATCTATTCCTTCGACCACGACGCTGTCAAGGCGTTCATGGAGCAGAACGGCTGCACCGTCAAAACGGAACGCGGCGAAAGGGTCTTTCCTGTCACCGATCACGCATCGGATGTCACGAAAGCACTTGTCAGCGCGCTGTCCTCGGCGGGCGGCCGCATTTTATATCATAAAAAGGCCGAAGAGCTGATTTTCGATCAGGAATCCCTGGAACAAAGGCATGTCTGCGGAGTCCGGCTTTCAGACGGAGAAGAGCTTCCGGCCGATGCGGTGATTGTCTGCACCGGGGGACTGTCTTATCCGTCGACCGGTTCAACCGGCGACGGCTACCGGTTTGCGAAAGAGGCAGGCCATACCGTTCTGCCCTGCGAGCCATCCCTCGTATCCTTTCACACCGAAGAGGACTGGCCGCGTGAGCTGGAGGGACTGTCTTTAAAAAACGTCAGCATCCGGGTTATTCCAAATGAAAATCCGGACAGTCCGGCGGACGCGAACCGTGCACCGAGCGGAGAAAAGGTGAGAAAACATAAGTCAAAACCGGTCTATGAGGGTTTTGGCGAGATGCTGTTTACGCATTTCGGCGTGAGCGGCCCTCTTGTTCTTGCTGCCTCATCCCGAACCAGTTTCCGGAAACATCCCGAAGGGTATAAACTCTATATTGATTTAAAACCTGCCATCCCGCAGAATGAACTCGTGGAGCGTATCGAAAAGATGCTTGCGGCGGTGCCGGACAGGCAGTTTGTTCACGCCGCTGCGCCGCTTTTTCCAGCAAGGCTCTTAAGGACGATGGTAAGTCTCTCCGGAATTGATCCGGAGCGGAAGGCACGGACAGTCAATTCGGCTGAAATCCGGTCCTTTGCGGAGCTCATTCACGCGGTTCCGCTCACGGTCAAAGAGAGCGGAGGCTTTGACGAGGCCGTCATCACGCGCGGCGGAGTGAATGTGAAGGAGATCAATCCGTCCACGATGGAGTCAAAACTCGTGAGCGGACTGTATTTTGGCGGCGAGGTGATCGATGTTGATGCGGTCACAGGCGGATTCAATCTCCAGATCGCATGGTCAACGGGACATCTGGCAGGACAATCAGCGGCAGAAGGGGGAAACGAACTTGCATTACATTAACAGTATTGCGATTGACGGACCCGCAGGTGCGGGCAAGAGTACCATTGCAAAGAATGTTTCAAAGTCGCTTGGGTTTATCTATGTCGACACCGGCGCGATGTACCGCGCGATGGCACTGTACCTTGTGCGGAGCGGGGCCGATATTCACAGCCCTGAATCGGTGACCGGGAAATGTGAGAACGCCGATATTTCGATTGAATATCGGGATGGAGAACAGGTCGTGCTTCTGAACGGAGAGAATGTGAATCCGTATCTCCGCACGGAGGAAGTGAGTGAGGCAGCATCCGTCACGAGTGCCGTGCCGCGTGTGCGCGAAAAGCTCGTGGAACTCCAGCGCAGGCTCGCAGCGTCGAAGCCGGCTGTCATGGACGGGCGTGACATCGGAACGGTCGTTCTTCCGAACCGAGCTGATAGCCCGCGGCGAGAAGGCAGATGCAGATGCCATCCGGCAGGAAATTATCGAAAGAGATAAGCGGGACTCAACCCGTGCCGTTTCCCCGCTGAAAAAAGCGGACGATGCGGTCGAGGTTGACACCTCCGATCTTACGATCGATGAAGTCACTGAGAAAATTCTCGGACTGTATGATGAAGCGAAGAAAAAAGAAAGATTTGAGTGAGATTTATGGCTGAGCTTGAAACAGCAAAAAGTGCCGGGTTTTGTTTTGGCGTTGAAAAGGCAGTAAACACCGTCTATTCGGAAATCGGGAAGAGCAGGAAGATCTATACCTACGGCCCGATCATCCATAATGAGAACGTGGTGGAGGATCTGCGAAAGCAGGGCGTCGGAATCGCAATGAACGAGGATGACATCGTAAGGATTGCGGAAGAGTGCAGGAAGGACTGCACCCCCGCGACCGTGATCATCCGTTCGCACGGCGTGCCGAAGAAGACACTGGATTTCATCCGGGAACAGGGCCTTGACGTCATAGATGCGACGTGTCCTTTCGTCGCCCGCATCCATCGGATTGTCGAGGAGGAGAGCGCCAAAGGCAGTCAGATTGTAATTATCGGAAATGCCGGCCATGCGGAAGTCGAGGGGACAATGGGCTGGTCCTGCAGCGGTGCTTCTGTGATCGAGACAAAAGAAGAGGCGCAGAACTTTACGGCTGATCCTGAAAAGCCCGTGACCATCGTCGCCCAGACAACTTTCAGCATGGTGAAATTTGACGAATTAGTTGATATTTTGATGGACAAAGGTTACAATACTAATGTTGTGAATACCATCTGCAATGCTACAAGGCAGCGGCAGGAGGAAGCAAGAGAGATTGCTTCCCGCTCGGATGTAATGATCGTTATAGGCGGCAGGAACAGTTCCAACTCGGCAAAGCTCTGCGATATCTGCAGAGGCGTATGCCCCGAAACCTATTTTATACAGACGGTCAGAGATCTTCCCGTACTTGACCTTGGCTCTGCGAAGGTTGGGATCACCGCCGGGGCATCGACCCCAAAAAATATCATCGAGGAGGTTCAAAATTATGTCCGAACAGGTCGAAGAGAATTTTGAACAAATGCTGAATGAATCATTCAGGACAATTCATACGGGGGAGGTTGTCGAGGGCAAGATTATTGATGTCAAGCCGGATGAAGCAATCCTGAACATCAATTACAAGTCGGACGGCATCCTGACTCGCAATGAATATTCGAATGACAATTCACTGGATCTCACCACGGTCTTAAAGCCGGGTGATCCGCTTGAGGTAAAGGTCCTCAAGGTTAATGACGGAGACGGTCAGGTTATTCTTTCCTATAAGAGACTGGCTGCTGACCGCGGCAACAAGAGAATTGAGGAAGCTTACAACAACAAAGAAGTCCTCACCGCAAAAGTTGATCAGGTGCTTAACGGCGGCCTGAGTGTAACGGTAGAAGGCGTTCGTGTCTTCATTCCGGCTTCTCTTGTCTCTGATACCTACGAGAGAGATCTCACCAAGTATCAGGATCAGGAAATTCAGTTCGTCATCATCGAGTACAACCCGCACAGAAGGAGATACATCGGCGACCGCAAGCAGCTTCTTGTTGCTAAGCGCGCTGAGATGAAGGAAAAGCTCTTCGCTACTCTGAAGGTTGGCGATGTAGTAGAAGGAACCGTCAAGAATATCACTGATTTCGGCGCATTTGTTGATCTCGGCGGAGCAGACGGTCTTCTTCACATCAGCGAGATGAGCTGGGGCCGCGTTGAGAACCCGAAGAAGGTCTTCAAGGTTGGCCAGAAGCTGAGAGTTCTCGTAAAGGATATCCAGGGCGAGAAGATTGCTCTTTCTCTCAAGTTCCCTGATGAGAATCCTTGGGTCGGTGCCGCTGAGAAGTATGCAGTCGGCAATATCGTAACCGGCAAGATCGCAAGAATGACTGATTTCGGCGCATTTGTCGAGCTTGAGCCCGGTATTGATGCACTGCTTCATGTCTCCCAGATTTCGAGAGAGCATATCGACAAGCCGTCGGATGTTCTCAAGACCGGCGAGGAAGTCACAGCAAAGATTGTTGACTTCAATGAGCAGGATCAGAAGATCAGCCTTTCCATCAAGGCTCTTCTGATTGATCAGGAGAAGAAGAGAAAGGCAGAAGAGGCTGCAGCAAACGGCGACAACGAGGATGTTGCAACCGTTGATGTGGAAGCTGCTATCGCTGCTGCCAAGGCTGCGGAAGCAAAGGAAGACGCTGAAAAGGCTGAGGAAAAGCCGCAGGCGTAACTGCCGGGAAGAGTGCAGACACTGCGTGAAGCGCGGCTGCCCCGGACTGCGTGAGCATTCCGGAAAGTATAATCAAAATAAGAAAACGAAAAGTCCTGAGGTGAATAACCTCAGGACTTTTTTTCGGAGAACAATGCTGTCTGAAAATATATGCTCTGTTCAGAATTCCAAACCCAGTGCATGAATATGGTATTTGGATTTATTGCCCATTCACAATATATTTCAGCACATACTGGGCATAACCGGAGAAGAAGGCACGGCTGTGTTTTCTCTCCTCGGTGAGTTCGAAGTAGACACCGGGATCATCAAAATCTTTCTTGAAGACCGGCTCTGCAAACCGGCTCCACTCGGGAAGGAAGGAACTTAGCTTGCGGGTATAGCAGGTTCTTGCCGTCGCGGGTTCGCGGTGAGTGCGGTCCGAGAACTGGGCTACGGAGCGATGGAGTGCGAGGTCTTCCTCCGGGAAATACCAGTACTCTTTATAGTCCGCGTAAAAATACTTGAGCTCGGTCTCGAAGAGCGGTACTTTGAGAAATCCGCCGCTGCCGTCTGCGCGGAGAAAACAGCCGCCTCTTGAGGCAAGGATGGGCTTTGACAGCGGGTCTTCTATGTGGAAGCAGAGGAGAAGTTCTTCGCCCTCACTCTCATCATAGGCGGAATACTTTCTTGCCTCTGCCTTATAGAGACGGAGCGGTGTCTCAAAGAAATTTTTATAAGCGATGAGCGGCATCAGGCCGGAAAGACCCAGTACATCCGCCTCGTTGTGAGACAGAAGTGCTTCCTTCTCTGCCCCGGAACCGGTCTTCATATAGTCAAAATAAACACGGATGAGATCGCCGCCGCTCGTTTCTTCCGTGCGTCCGGTGCCGAAATACGCCTCAACAGTTGTCTGCTTTAAATCAAACAGGCCGAGATAACCCCGGATCGGACGGACAATTTTCAGAAGATCAATGGACTCTTTATTTTCGATCCTGTCCGGAATTCCGAGGACAGTACAGCGCTTTTGGATGAACGGAAGGTCAAAACGTTCTCCGTTGTAGGAAACAAGTGCACGCGCACCGGAGGCGAGACCGAAGAAATTCTCCAGCACTTCCTTTTCATCTTCTTTGCTGTCCGCAAGATACTGCGTAAAGAAGCGGGTTCCGTCTGCTCCGAATGCAATGCATCCAATGAGATAGATGAAGGCATGGTCGGGAGAAAGTCCCGTCGTCTCAATATCAAAGAGCATAAGATCGGCCGGATGAAGTCCTGCCGACTTCACGTCAGGGACTGGAACCGGGCCGAATGTTTTTGTGATTGTCTGCATTCTGTATCCTTCTTCCGCGGGAAAATTAATGCGGAATTTTACATTTTTGCCGTATGTTTCGCATTCCGGATTCTTCAGGAAAATCTTAGCACGGCCCCGAAACTATGTAAAATGAAGCCTTTATGATAAAATACAATATATTTCGGCAATTTCGGAAGGAATCTTTTACATGGCACAGCTGAAATTTTTCGGCGGCGTGCATCCGGAGGACGGGAAGGAAATCAGCAGCAGACAGCCCGTCCGAACGGTGTTTCCCCGCGGCGATTGTGTTTATCCGCTGAAACAGCATATGGGAAATCCCTCTGTTCCTGTTGTGAAAAGAGGAGATTATGTCCTGACAGGACAGCTCATCGCCGCGGCGGACGGCGACTTCAGTGCCAATCTTCATTCATCCGTTTCCGGAACCGTCCGCGGTATTGAGAAAAGACGCCTCGCGGACGGCAGCAGCGGCGACTGTATCGTGATTCAGAACGACCGGCGTTTTGGTGAGATTCTGTACCCCGCGAGCCGGCGGCTCGATGAGCTTGCTCCGGAGACGATTGTTGAATCTGTAAAACAGGCGGGCATCGTCGGAATGGGCGGCGCCGGAATGCCGACACACATTAAGCTTTCTCCCGCGAGGCCGAACCGGATCGATTATTATATTGCAAACTGTGTGGAGTGTGAGCCGTATCTGACCAGTGATTACCGGCGTATGCTCGAGAACCCGGCCAAGGTCATCAACGGACTGCGCATCGGTCTCAAAATTTTCCGCCGTGCGAGAGGCATTCTCGCCGTCGATGAGAAGAATGACGATATCTATCGCCTCTTCCGCGATCTCACGCGCGAAGATGCCCGTATCTTTGTAAAGAAGGTAGAGCATAAGTTTCCGCAGGGCGCGGAACGGCAGCTGATTTATGCCGTTACCGGGCGGACGCTGAACGCCGAAATGCTTCCGGAGGAGGTCGGCTGTGTAACAGACAACGTCGACACACTGGTTGCGATCAATCAGGCAGTCATGGTCCATGAACCGCTCCTGACAAGGCTTGTCACCGTGACAGGCGACTGCATTGACAAGCCGGGCAATTACCGGGTTCGCATCGGTATGAGTTACCGCGAGCTCATCGAACGGGCGGGAGGCTTCATCAGAGAGCCGGAACTTATCCTGGACGGCGGCACGATGACAGGAAAACGGATGGATGATCTCGATGTGCCTGTGACAAAACTCACTTCGGCGATTGTCGCTCTGTCGCAGGACCGGGTCTCCGGACGGCCGCAGACGGCCTGCACGCGCTGTGCCAGGTGCGTTCTTTCCTGTCCGAATCATCTGGTTCCGCTGCAGCTGTATAAGGATGCTGAGTCCGGAAATGATAATGCCTTTATCCGGCATAATGGCTTCGAGTGCAGCGGATGCGAGTGCTGCAGTTATATCTGCCCTTCGCGGATCCCGCTTGCAGACAGTATTATCAGGACAAGAGACCGCCTTTTAAAAGATGCGGACAAGGCAGGCGCTTATTCACGAAGACTTAGCCGGAGACAATAATTCCGGGAAGGAAATCTCTATTATGTCGGGAGAAAATACACCACAAGTGAACAGTGAGATTTTCTATCCGGAAAGCAGGACGAAGAGAAGTCCTTTTGACTGTTCGGACTGTTCCACCCGGACGCTCATGGGGCAGATGTGCATCGCAATGATTCTCCTCGGCGGTGTCGGAATCTATCGATACGGCCTGCATGCGGCTATGGTGCTCGCGGTGACCTCGGTTGGAAGCATTCTCACGGAGCTTGTCATCGGCTTTCTGATGAAACGGGGCAATACGACAGGCGACTGTTCTGCCGCGGTGAGCGGTCTTATCCTGGGGCTGCTTTTGCCGCCGATGATTCCTCTGCGGTATGCATTGCTTGGCGCCGCTGTCTCAATGGCGGTGAAAAATCTTTCCGGCGGAATCGGGAAGAATATCGTTAATCCCGCGCTTTGCGGTAAATTTTTTCTTTTGTTGGTATTCCGGAGTGCAGTAAGTGATTATTCGTGCGCTCCTTACGGACCCATCTCGATTCTCACGGAGATGACAAGCGGTCAGAACGTGCAGATCCTTCCAATGCTTACCGGCGACTGTGCCTCAGACATCGGAACAGGCTCTGCTGCGGCTGTTCTGCTCGTCACGGCGCTGCTTGTCATTCTGGGAGTCACGGATATTCTGATTCCGATATCCGCCGTCATCTTCTTTGTGATCGTACTCATCCTGTTCGGCGGGCACGGATGGAATCCGGTTTATCTGGGTGCCCATATCTGCGGGGGAGGATTTCTCTTTCTTGCCAGTTTCTGCGCGACGGACTATACGACAAGCCCGGTCACGATCCGGGGAAGGGCACTGTACGGTGCTCTGTTCGGAGTTTTGACGGCGGCGGCAAGGCTGCGGCTCGGATTTGATGAGAACGGAGCGCTCTTTGCTCTGCTGATCATGAATCTTCTCGCACGGCCGATTGACCGGATCACGATGCCGAGGCCCTTCGGAAGCCCGCAGAAAAGAACAATAACAGTCATTGATAACAAACGGAAATCCTGAGATACGTACATTTCCTTCGGCATGTCTATGCAGCACGGAAGGTAAAGTACGGGTAGACAGTACACAAGGATGAAAAGGCAGGCACCCGGGATGGAATGTCCGGATGGCGCAAACGGACAGGAGAAAAGACTTGATTCCTGCCACTGATTGGAGGCGACTATGAACGTATATTACCAAAGCACGAGAGGCGGCGGAGAAAAGGTCACTGCATCAAAGGCAATTCTGATGGGCCTTGCAGAAGACGGCGGCCTTTTCGTCCCGGATCATCTGCCAAAGCTTGACCGCTCACTCGAAGAGCTTGCAGCAGAGGACTATAAGGAATGTGCCCACGATGTGATGAAGCTTCTTCTCACGGATTATTCGGAGGAGGAACTGAAAGAGTGCATCGCAAAGGCGTATGACTCGAAGTTCGACACGCCGGAGATCGCTCCGATGGCAGAGGCAGAGGGCGCTTATTATCTTGAGCTTTTCCACGGGAAAACAATTGCCTTCAAGGATATGGCACTGTCCATCCTGCCGCATCTGATGATCACAGCAGCAAGAAAAAACAAGGACGAACGGACGATTGTCATTCTCACGGCGACCAGCGGCGATACCGGCAAGGCGGCGCTCGCTGGATTTGCTGATGTGCCCGGGACGAAAATCATCGTGTTCTATCCGAAGGACGGTGTTTCACCGATCCAGAAGCGGCAGATGATCACCCAGACCGGCAGCAACACCTGTGTCATCGGTGTCGACGGGAATTTTGACGACTGCCAGACGGAAGTGAAGAGAATTTTCACCGACGAAGCGGAGAACAGGAAGCTGAACGGGAACGGATATCGTTTTTCCTCTGCGAACTCCATTAACATCGGCCGCCTGGTTCCGCAGATTGTTTATTACGTATATGCTTATACAAGGCTTGTCCGTGAGGGACGGATCAAGGCCGGGGATCCGGTGAACTTCTGTGTCCCGACCGGCAATTTCGGAAATATCCTCGCGGCATATTATGCCGGACAGATGGGCATTCCTGTGCACAAGCTCATCTGCGCATCGAACAGCAACCGGGTCCTTTACGATTTCTTCACCACGGGAACCTATGACAGAAACCGCCGGTTTGTGCTCACGATGTCGCCTTCGATGGACATCCTCGTATCGAGCAATCTCGAGCGTCTGATCTATCATATCGCCGGAGATGACGCCGGAAAAAATGCAGAGCTCATGAAGGAGCTCTCGGCGGAGGGAAAGTATTCCATCACGCCGGAGATGCGGGAGAAGCTTCGGATTTTCACGGGCGGATATGCATCGGAAGAGGACACGGCAGAGGCAATCCGGTCTCTTTACGAGGATACGGGTTATGTCATCGACCCGCACACAGCCGTCGCCCGTCATGTGTATCAGCAGTATGCAAAGGAGAGCGGCGACAAAACGCCGACCGTCATCGCATCGACGGCAAGTCCGTTCAAGTTCGAAACCTCTGTTCTAAGGTCGCTGGGGCAGCCGGCAGAGGGCGATGATCTCGCTCTTGCGGATGCGCTGAGCCGCATAGCAAACGTCCCGGTTCCGGAGGCGGTGGAGAGTCTTCGGGGCGCGGCGGTGCGCCACACGAAAGTGACGGACCGCGCCGGCATGGAGCGGGAAGTCTCCGCATTTCTCGGCATTTGAATGACTCGGTTCTGTCAGAAGGGAGGCCAGAGTTATGGCAGCAAATGATATCAATGTTTATTCCAGAATCACTCCCGAAATCGAGCGTCTTGCGGATGAAGCGGAAGACAATGACGCCATCGATTCGTCTCTGTACACGACACTGGATGTAAAGCGCGGTCTGCGCGATCTCAACGGAAAGGGCGTTCTTGCCGGCCTTACGAATATCAGTGAGGTGCGTGCGAAGAAAAAGCTCCCGGACGGAACGGAGGAGTCGGATTACGGCCATCTTTTCTATCGCGGGTATTCCATCGAGGATCTCATAAAGGGGATCGTCGACGAAAATCGTTTCGGCTTTGAAGAGATCGCCTATCTCATCATATTCGGCCAGCTTCCGACGGAAGGGCAGCTTAAGACTTTTAAGAACATGCTGATTTTCTATCGGTCGCTTCCGAAGAATTTTGTCCGTGATGTCATTATGAAGGCGCCGACGGGCAATATGATGAATTCTCTCGCGCGTTCGACTCTCACGCTGTTTGCCTACGATGACAACCCTGACGATACTTCACTGCCGAACGTACTGCGGCAGTGTCTGCAGCTCATCAGCCTGTTTCCGATGCTCTCGATTTATGCCTATCAGGCAAACAAGTATTATAACGACGGCGGTTCGCTGACAATCCATCAGCCGCTCGATCAGGGTTCGCAGGCAGAGAACCTGCTTCACATCCTGCGCCCGGACAGTGCATTCACGGAGCTCGAGGCCAGAATTCTGGATATCTGCCTGATTCTGCACATGGATCACGGCGGCGGCAATAACTCGACCTTCACGACGCACGTCGTAACCTCGACGCTCACCGATACCTATTCCTGCATGTGCGCGGCTCTTGCATCCCTCAAAGGACCGCGGCACGGCGGCGCCAATATCAAGGTCATCGAGATGTTTGCGGACATGGAGAAGAATCTCACCGACTGGCAGGACGATGAGGCCATCGCCGACTGGTGCGGTAAGCTCCTCGATGGAAAGGTCTTCGATCATCAGGGACTCATCTACGGCGTGGGACACGCGGTCTATTCGAAGTCGGATCCCCGTGCCGTCATCCTCCGTTCCTACGTCGAGCGGCTCTCCGTCGCCAAGAACCGGCACAGGGAATTCGAGCTTTATGACCGTGTCCAGCGGATTGCCCCCGAGGTGATCGCAAAGCGCCGCAAGATGTATAAGGGCGTCTGCGTGAACGTCGACTTCTATTCGGGTTTTGTCTATCAGATGCTCGGACTTCCGCAGGAGCTCTTCACGCCGCTCTTTGCCATGGCAAGAATCGTCGGCTGGAGCGCGCACCGGATGGAAGAGCTGGCCAATCACGGTAAAATCATCCGCCCGGCATACGAGACGGTACAGCCGGAGCGTGAGTATATTCCGATGAGTGAGAGAAAGGGTGGTGCAATATACTATGAAGACATCTGAAGAAGAAACGGGAATGAAAAAAGCCACTGCACAGGATATTCGCGAAAGGCTCGCGGCACTCCGCGATGCGATGAGGGAAGAGGGTGTAGATTACCTCATCATCCCGACCGCGGATTTCCACAATTCCGAGTACGTCGCGGACTACTTCCGCGAGCGGCAGTATTTCTCCGGTTTCTCAGGATCAGCCGGAACGCTCGTTGTCTCACAGAACTATGCGGCGCTTTGGACGGACGGCCGCTACTGGGTTCAGGCCGAGAATGAGATGAAAGACACGGGCGTCGTTCTGATGCGCCAGGGCGCACCGGAAGTAATGTCGATCCTGGACTTTCTTGTTTCCAACATGATCCCCGGCCAGACACTGGGTTTTGACGGCCGCTGCATTCCCTACGCAAAAGGCAAAGAGTACAAGGATGCTCTCAAAAAGAAGGGCATCCAGATCGCGGCAAAGAAGGACATCGGCGACAAGGCCTGGAAAAAGCGGCCGTCACTTCCCTGCCACAAGCTCTTTCTTCTGGGCGAGGAGTACTGCGGAGAAAGCTGCACAGACAAGCTCACCCGTCTGCGTGCAGTCATGCAGAAGAAAGGCACTCAGTACTATGTGACGTCAAAACTCGACGACATCTGCTGGCTTACGAACCTCCGCGGCAGAGACGTCCCCGAAAATCCGGTTGCTCTCTGCCACATGCTGGTCACAATGGACACGGCTCATCTCTTCCTTCAGGAGAAGGAGTGGACCGACGAGACGCTTGCCTACGCGCAGAAATCCGGAATCAATGCCCATCCGTACGATGAGTTCGGCGTTTTCCTCAAGGACTACATGTTCAACGGAAATGTCCTCATGGATCCGTCCGAGGTGAGCTACCGCATCTACAGCATAGTAAAGAAAAACATCAAAACCACTTCGTTCGGCATTGTGAATGCGGACAGTCCGGTCGCCCTCATGAAGGCCGTGAAGAATGAGACCGAACAGAAGAATATCCGCGACATTTATCTCGAGGATTCGGCGGCTGTCTGCCGGTTCATCTATTGGCTGACACACGAGGCGGATATCGAGAACATCACGGAGCTTGACGCGGCGAAGTATCTCGACAATCTGCGCTCGAAGATTAACGGTTATATCGAGCTTTCCTTCGGAACCATCGCAGCGTACGGCACAAATGCTGCCATGATGCATTATGATCCGGCAAAACAGACACCGGCAAAACTTGAGCGCAAAGGCATGCTTCTCGTCGATTCGGGCGGAACATATTTCCGCGGTACGACCGATGTCACGCGCACGACCGCACTCGGCCCGGTGACGGATGATATGAAGAAGAGCTACACCCTCACGGCAGCCGGTAACCTCGGGCTTGAGAATGCCGTGTTCATTGACGGATGCTGCGGACGCAACCTTGATATTCTTGCACGTGAACCGCTCTGGAAGGTCGGTTCGGATTATAAATGCGGCACCGGTCACGGCATCGGCTTTGTGCTGAATGTTCACGAGGGCCCTCACGGCATCCGCTGGAGATTTGCAGGCGAGGCGGCAGAGACGAAGATCGTGCCGGGCATGATCGTCTCCGATGAGCCCGGAGTCTACAAGGAGGGAGAGTACGGCATCCGCATCGAAACCATTCTCCTGTGTGTCCCTGCGTTCGAGACAGCAGACGGAACCTTTTATAAATTCGACCCGCTCACATTCGTGCCGCTTGACCGCACGCTGCTCGACAAGCGCTATCTCACGGATGAACAGATCCGCGAAGTGAATGAATACCATGCACTCTGCCGCAAGAAACTTCTGCCGTTCTTCACGGATCAGACCATGCGTTCCTGGCTCATGGAACAGACCGAGGAACTGTGACAATCCGGTTGAGACAGCCCGGTTCTTGTGGTAGTATGAATCTGCCTGGAGTGCTCTGAGAACTCCTGAAATTTTGATCCTACAATGATGATTTGGGATTTTTATATCGCTGTGCGGATGTCCTGCCCGGGCCTCATCGTCCGCGGGACGGCAGATGTGCAGCTGCGAAAACCCACCTGGCTTATAAGCTAGGAGTCAAAAACAGGAGGCGGCGCTTCGGGTTTTTATTTGACATTCGTGTAACAGGTGAATAGAATATTTGATATCTGCGTTGATGGTGTATAAAGATCCTGCAGGCCCGCAAGAGAGAGGAATCCGCCGGCTGAAAGATTCCTTCGGAAGATGCATGATTCATATTCACACCGGAGCTCCGACAGAGAAAAAACCTGTCTGTTTCAGGAAGGTTCAAGTAGCTGGCGGCGTTGGCCGGGCGTAAGCCGGCAAAAAGTGCTTTTCATCGTAATGGGCATCAGGGTCATTCTCCGGAAATTTCGGAAGATTATTTCTTGACCGAAGACTTCTCGCATGCGGTGGAAGGAATCAGGGTGGTACCGCGGAATTGCTGTTTCGTCCCTCGCATCAATCAGATGATGCGGGGGATTTTTTATGCGGCGCCATGCGGCGCGCATCCCACGCATTCGGCATTCATTCCGCATTCATTCCGCCCCGGACCGCACAGCACTCCGCGGTGAAGTATGCAGAAATGAGAAGTAAGAAGCAAAGTGCGGCATCCTGCCGCACAGAAGGGAAGGTTATCGATTATGCTCGAAGAACTCGAAGAGATCCGGAAACGGCACCTTGAGATGATAAAGGCAGCTGCTGATCCGGAGTCGCTCAATGAAGAACGCGTGAGTGCACTCGGAAAGAAAGGCGATCTCACATCGCTCCTCAAAACGCTGAAGAACATTGCTCCTGCTGACAGACCCGCAGCCGGTCAGAGGATCAATGCGGTCCGCAGGGAGATAGAGCAGGCGCTCGCGGAAGCGACTTCCAGAATGGAGGCAAAACAGCAGGAGATCCGCCTCTCGCAGGAGACAATCGATGTCACACTTCCTGCAAAGCGTATCCGCTACGGTCACAGCCATCCGAATACAAAGGCTCTCCGCGAAATGGAGAAGATCTTCATCGGCATGGGCTATGAGGTTGTCGAAGGTCCGGAGATCGAGAAGGACTACTACAACTTTGAGGCGCTCAACATTCCCGCCAATCATCCGGCCAAGGATGAACAGGACACCTTCTATATTAACGGCGAGATGCTTCTCCGCACGCAGACCTCCGGCACGCAGATTCATGAGATGGAAAAGGGAAAAATCCCGATCCGCATGATTGCGCCCGGCCGTGTCTACCGCGCCGATGAAGTAGATGCAACTCACAGTCCGGTATTCCATCAGGTGGAAGGACTGGTCGTTGACAAGGGAATCACCTTTGCTGACCTCAAGGGAACGCTCGACATGTTCGCAAAGGAGCTTTTCGGCGCGGACACGAGGACCCGTTTCCGTCCGCATCATTTCCCGTTCACCGAACCGTCCGCCGAGATGGATGTATCGTGCTTCAAGTGCGGCGGCAAGGGATGCCGGTTCTGCAAGGGCGAGGGCTGGATCGAGATCCTCGGCTGCGGCATGGTTCATCCGCATGTTCTGGAGATGAGCGGAATTGACCCGGAAGTCTATTCCGGTTTTGCTTTCGGCGTAGGCCTCGAGCGCATCGCGCTCCTGAAGTATGGTATCGATGACATGCGGCTGATGATTGAAAACGACGAACGCTTCCTGAAGCAGTTCTGAGTGTTGACGGCTTGCTGCACCTGAGGAACCGGAAAATTTTCATTTGTTCCGGACCGCGCGGCCGCGAGGCGGCCTGAAAGGGGAAAATGGTTACTTCACTGGATTGGATTAAAAAATACGTTCCCGGTCTTTCCTGCACAGACCAGGAATATTTCGACAAAATGACCATGTCCGGCACCAAGGTCGAGGGATGGAAGAGACTCGACCATAACCTTGAGAAAATCGTTGTCGGACGGGTGGAAGAAATCACGAAGCATCCGGATGCGGATCACCTGCTGGTCTGCAAGGTGAATATCGGAAGCGAAATGCTGCAGATCTGCACAAGTGCAACCAACCTGAAAGTCGGAGATGTCGTTCCGGTCTGCACCGACGGCGGCAGAGTCGCCGGCGGCCACGACGGCGGTCCGATGCCGGAAAACGGCATTAAAATCAAGGCCGGCAAGATGCGCGGTGTTGATTCACAGGGAATGATGTGCGGCATCGAAGAGCTCGGAAGCAGCCGGAATTTCTATCCGGAAGCACCGGAAAACGGCATCTATGTTTTCCCGAAGGATAAAGAACCCGAACTCGGAAGCGACGCCGTGGAAGCTCTCGGCATGCACGATACCGTCTTCGACTATGAAATTACATCAAACCGTGTCGACTGCTACAGCATGATCGGCATCGCAAGAGAAGCGGCAGCGACCTTTGACAAGCCGTTCACCCCGCCTGTGGTAACCGTGAAGGAGAATCCGGCCGTCAAAACTGCCGATCTCATCAAGGTCACCATCGAGGCACCGGACCTGTGCAGCCGCTATATTGCCCGTGTATGCACGGATGTAAAAATCGCACCGTCGCCGGAGTGGATGCAGAAATGCCTTCGCAACAGCGGCATCCGTCCAATCAACAATCTCGTTGATATCACGAATTATGTCATGCTCGAGTACGGCCAGCCGATGCACGCCTATGACTATGACACGCTCGCAGGCGCGGAAATCCGCGTCCGCAGGGCAAAGGACGGCGAAACCTTCACAACGCTCGATGATCAGGAGCGAAAACTCGATCACGACGTTCTCATGATCTGCGACGGAGAAAAGGAAGTCGGACTTGCCGGTATCATGGGCGGCGAGAACTCCATGATCACGGATCATGTAAAGACTGTGCTCTTTGAGGCGGCAACCTTCGACGGCACCAATATCCGCAAATCCTCGAAGCGCATCGGACTCCGCACGGATGCATCCGGCATTTTTGAGAAGGGACTTGATCCTCGTAATGCGGAGGAAGCAATCAACCGCGCATGCCAGCTGATGGTAGAGCTCGGATGCGGAACTCCGGCAGAGGGAATGGTCGATGTAAAGCAGCCGATTCCGGACCTTCGCAGAATCAAGTTCGAGCCGGAGAAAATCAACGCCTACCTCGGCACCGATCTGTCTGCGGAAGAGATGCTGACGATTTTCCGCAAGGAACAGCTCGGATACGATGAAGAGACGAAGGAGATCGTCATTCCTTCCTTCCGTCAGGATCTGAAGCAGATGTGCGATATGGCCGAAGAGGTGGCCCGTTTCCACGGCTACGATAATATTCCCTCGACGCTTCCGAAGAGCAGCTCCACGCGCGGCGGACTCACCGACAAGCTTGCCATGGAGGATGTTGCAAGAGACATCGCCGAGAGAAATGGTTTTGATGAGGCCGAGACGTTTTCATTTGAAAGCCCGAAGGTATTTGACAAGCTTAAAATCGAAGCAGATTCACCGCTTCGGAATGCAATCCGGATTTCCAATCCGCTCGGTGAGGATTATTCCATCATGCGCACGATTCCGCTGAACGGAATTCTCACCTCACTTGCCACAAACTACAACCGCCGCAATAAGGACGTTCGTCTTTATGAGCTCGCGAGTGTCTATCTGCCGATCGGAGAGCTCCCGATCACGGATTATCCGGATGAGAGGCAGACGCTCACACTCGGGTTCTACGGCGACGGCGATTTCTTCACGCTGAAAGGAGTCGTGGAGGATCTTTTTGAGGCTTACGGACTCATCGGCCCGCATGCAAAAGAAAACAAGAAGATTGCAGAACTTGCGAAGGAATCTGCAAGGGCCGGCCATCCGATTGACAGTGCAGAGCGCAACCGCGTGATCATGGATACTTCCGAGAAACATCCTTTCCTTCACCCGGGACGCCAGGCAGATATTCTCTATAACGGAAAGAAATTCGGCTTTCTCGGCGAACTTCATCCGGATGTGGCGAGAAATTATGAGCTGGATGACCGCGTCTATGTCGCTGTCATCGACCTGAAATCAATTCTGCCGTACATCAGCTTCGAGCCGCATTTTGAAGGGATCGCCAAGTTCCCTGCAATGACGCGCGACATTTCGATGGTTGTACCGAAGAGCGTCACCGCACGCAGCATCGAGGATGTCATTCTCTCGAAGGGCGGAAAGATTCTGGAATCCTACAGACTGTTTGATATTTACGAAGGAAAACAGATTGCTCTCGGATATAAATCCATGGCTTATACACTCACCTTCCGCAACAAGGAGAGAACCCTTGAGGAGGATGAGGTAAACAAGGCAATGGAGAAGATTCTGAAGGGTCTCGAGGAACTCGGCATCGTACTGCGGTCCTGATTTGGAGGAAAAAATGGAAAGAATTAACACATGGAATACCTATGATCTTGAACTTCAGAAGAAATGCAATGAATTTGCAGATGGATACAAGCAGTTCATCAGCGACGCCAAAACGGAGCGCGAATTCACGGATGAAGCCGTGAACCTTGCAGAGAAGTACGGCTTCCGTGAGCTGTCCGCACTTATTGACAGCGGAGAGAAGCTGAAGGCAGGAGACAAGGTCTACAGTGTATGGATGAACAAGTCCGTCGTGCTCTTCCGCATCGGCGAGGAGCCGTTCGAACACGGCGTCAACATCCTGGGAGCGCACATCGACTCCCCACGCATGGATATCAAGCAGAATCCGCTGTATGAGGCGGGCGGACTTGCCATGCTCGACACACATTATTACGGCGGCATCAAAAAGTACCAGTTTGTGGCACTTCCGCTTGCCATCCACGGCGTCATCGTGAAGAAAAGCGGGGAGACTGCCATACTGAATGTCGGCGAGGATCCGGACGATCCGGTGTTCTTTGTATCGGATCTGCTCATTCATCTTGCATCTGAGCAGATGGGCAAGCGCGCCGATAAGGTAATCGACGGCGAGGCTCTTGATGTCATTGTCGGCAATAAGCCGGTCATCATCAATGCAAAGTCCAAAGCCGGAAGCAAAGGCGTGAAGCCGCAGGATAAGGAGGATGTAAAGAAGGCCGTTCTCTCTATCCTGAAGGAATACTACGGCATAACCGAGGACGATTTTGAATCCGCAGAGCTTGAGGTTGTTCCGGCAGGCAGGGCACGCGATGCGGGCTTTGACCGCAGCATGATTCTCGGCTACGGACAGGACGACCGCGTCTGCGCATATCCTTCGATGCAGGCAATTCTGGATGAAGAGGATATCCGGCGCACGAGCGTCTGCCTTCTTGTCGACAAGGAAGAAATCGGATCGGTCGGCGCAACGGGCATGACTTCTCATTTCTTCGAAAACGCGATGGCAGAGGTCATGAATCTCTGCGGGGACTACAGCGAGCTGAAACTCAGAAGATGCCTTGCAAATTCCTGCATGCTTTCTTCCGATGTCAGCGCAGGCTTTGACCCGACTTACAAAGCATGTTTTGACGATAAGAATTCCGCGTTCCTGGGATGCGGCATGGTGTTCAACAAGTTCACCGGTGCACGCGGCAAGTCCGGTTCAAACGATGCAAACGCAGAGTATATAGCGCACCTGAGAGCAATTTTTGACGAGGAAGATATCTGCACACAGACAGCGGAGCTCGGCAAAGTTGACGTGGGCGGCGGCGGAACGATCGCATACATTCTCGCCCGCTACGGCATGAATGTCATCGACAGCGGCGTCGCGGTCCTCAATATGCACGCACCGTTCGAGGCGACGAGCAAGGCCGATATCTATGAGGCATACCGCGCGTACCGTGCATTCCTGCGGAAGGCCTCGCTGCGGAACGAATAAGCAGCGAAGGAAGTACAGGTATAAGATACCCACGGTTCATCCGGCAAAATCAGCAGACAGCAAGAACAGAGAAAAAGTCAGACTGCGTCAAAACGCATTCACAGATTTTTACGCAGCGGGATAGGGGAAATGGCAGAAGAAAACAGCAACAATTCAGAAAAAAAAGAAATTCCGGTCGGTTACTCCACGAAGGATTATTACTATGACCTTCCGAAGGAGCTGATTGCACAGGATCCGCTGGAGGACCGTGCGTCCTCGCGGCTTATGTGTATCGACCGGAAGACGGGAGAGTTGGAACACAGGGTCTTCCGAGACATCATCGATTATCTGGAGCCCGGCGAGACCCTCGTTCTCAATAACACGAAGGTCATCCCTGCAAGACTCCTGGGGACGAAAGCAGATACAGGAGCGAACGTGGAAATACTGCTCCTGAAGCGCCGTTCCGGCGATGAGTGGGAGACACTGGTGCGTCCCGGCAAGAAGCTTCGCCCGGGCGCAAAAGTGACCTTTGGAGACGGCTCTCTCACGGCGGAAATTATGGATGTCATCGACGACGGCAACCGGATTGTAAAATTCCATTATGATGGAATTTTCGAGGAGGTTCTCGACCGTCTCGGCGAGATGCCGCTCCCGCCTTACATCACGCACAAGCTCGAGAATCCGGAGATGTACAATACCGTCTATGCGAAATTTGACGGCTCCGCGGCGGCACCGACGGCAGGACTTCATTTCACAAAGGAACTGCTCGACGAAATCAGCGCGAAGGGCGTAAATCTTGCCTATGTGACACTGCATGTCGGCCTCGGGACTTTCCGTCCGGTCAAGGTCGATGATGTGCGCGAGCATCACATGCACACGGAATGGTATCAGGTCACGCCGCAGACGGCTGACCTCATCAATGAAACACACCGGAACGGCAAACGAGTCATCTGCGTCGGCACGACCAGCTGCCGCACCGTCGAGAGTGCTTCCACCAATGACGGCATTATTCACGCGGGCAGCGACAATACCTCGATCTTTATCTATCCGGGGTACAAATTCAAGGTCATGGATGCGCTCATCACGAATTTCCACCTTCCGGAATCGACGCTCATCATGCTTGTCTCCGCATTTGCATCAAGGGACATCATCCTGAATGCATATAAAGAAGCAGTAAAAGACAAGTACCGGTTCTTCTCCTTCGGGGATGCCTGCTATATCCACTGAGCAAACCTGCCGGCAGAATCTTATTCCCAGTTACCGGTTCTTCTCCTTCGGGGATGCCTGCTATATCCACTGAGCAAACCTGCCGGCAGAATCTTATTCCCAGTGTCAGCGCCGGGTAAAACACCACCTGACGCTGATACAGGTTCATTGTAAAAATCAAAAGCGGTAAATCAGACGAAAATCCATACGTCCGGTTTACCGCTTTTCTTTTGATTTTATTATGCTTGTTAATTTTATTGTTCTTGTATCGTGCCGATAATTTGTGAATTTACGTTGGCTTTCTTTCGGTCAGTCGACTACATGAAAGCCATGTGCTTTCAGCACTTCTCTGGTTTCATCTCTGCGCTTTGCGGTATTGAGTTCCAGCCGCATAGCGCCGTAGGCAAACTCACGGTTGAAGATCAGCAACTTCGGCGATGGCGCCGGGATGATCGGCGATGTCAATATGCAGTACAAATTCCTGCATGATCGGACCGCTGTGAACATCGCTGAAGCTGTCGCGGTATTTTCTTGCGGAATCGAAAAGCTCATAGATCGCATCTTTATCCGCGGAAGCAATTTTATCGCGGTTCGCCTGAAGATCCGCTATGTAACGGTCCAGGAGCTTTACGATATTGTCTTTGTTCGTGAGGCAGATATGCTGCCACATCGTGGGGGAGGAAGAGGAGATTCTTGTAATATCCTTGAATCCTCCGGCAGCAATCATCTTCATGACTCCGTCATCCGTATCACTTTCCCTTACAAGATTCACAAGTGTCGCCGAAACCACGTGCGGCACATGAGATACGGCACCGGTGACGTAATCGTGAAGGTCATTGTCGAGAATAAGCGGAATCGAATGAAACGACTCAACCAGTTTTCGGAATGCTTCTACTTCTTTTTTCGGAACTTCCTTCTCCGGAGCGAGAATATAATATGCGTTCTCGAGGAGAGAAGCCTTGGAATTGCGGTATTTCGTGCGCTCGCTTCCGGTCATCGGATGTCCTCCGATGAAGTGTGAAGAAAGGCCCAGGCCGACAACCGCATTGTGAATACCGGTTTTTACGGAACCGATGTCTGTAATAATGGCATCATCGGACATATGGGCTTTTACAGCCGGAAGATTGTCTGTGTTGCTGCCAACCGGAGCGCAGAGGAAGATATAATGACACTTCTTGAAAGTATCATCGATCCCGTCTGCCGCTTCGCTGAGTACGCCGTCGGCCAGTGCTTCATCCAGGGAATTTCTGCTCGGGTTATAGGCAAGAATATAAGCCTCCGGATCATTCTGGCGGATTGCCCGCGCGATGGAGCCTCCGATGAGGCCAAGACCTATGAATCCGTAAGCGTTTTCTGCAGTAGACATATTCCCTCCGATAAAGCTTTTAAAACTCTTCTGTTGCCCGTCATTTCATTCTCACGCACATGCATACATAAATACGGCTGCAGCCGCGGGTCAGAAAAGACCGATCTGCGTAACAGCACCTGCCTGATGTCTGTTTTCCTTCCGTCATTTCACATTAACATGGAGTAAACTATAGTACTTTAACGCATTACAGTCAAACAAAGCCGGATGACATTTGTCAGGTCACTTCGGAATGAATGGCACCTTAGACCATCTTCCATGAAAGAAATCAGCAGAACGACCGGTTCCCGTTTTCACGAGCGCCGGAAATGTTCTCCATAATGAAATTTTCACAGGCATTTCCTGGAATATCCGCACGATCCGCATATACATATCGTCAATTTGCCTAAATCTTCTTGATACAGGAGTATCTATTTAGTAAAATGTATTCATGGCGTGCGGCAGGAGCTTGGGGGTTCCGGTCACACGTAATAACAATTGGAGGACTACAACATGAAGGTTTATACCACAGACAAGATCAGAAACGTTGTCCTGCTCGGCCATGGCGGTGCAGGTAAGACGACGCTGGCTGAGGCTATGTGCTACCTCGCAGGCGTTACGTCGAGAATGGGAAAGGTCGCTGACAAGAATACTGTCTCCGATTTTGACAGTCAGGAGCAGAAGCGCGGGATTTCCATCAACACATCCCTTCTTCCGATTGAGTGGGAAGACCACAAGATCAACGTCCTCGATACCCCCGGATACTTTGATTTTGTCGGCGAGGTAGAACAGGCCATGTCGGTTGCGGATGCAGCCATTATCGTAGTTTCCGGCAAGGACGGCATTCAGGTCGGCACGGAAAAGGCATGGGACCTTTGTGAGAAGTTCAAAATACCGAGAATGTTCTGGGTCACCGACATGGATATCGATGATGTTTCCTACCGTCAGGTCATAGAGAATCTGGTTGCGGAGTACGGCAAGAAGATCGCTCCTTTTAATCTTCCGATCCGTGAAAACGGCAAGTATGTAGGCTACGTCAATGTCATTCAGGAAAAAGGCTTCCGCTATGAAGGCAAGGACGCGGTGGAGTGCCCGGTTCCGGATTATCTCAGCGAATATCTGTCGGAATACCGCGACAACCTGATGGAAGCAGTCGCAGAGACTTCGGATGAATTCATGGACCGCTATTTTGCCGGGGATACATTCTCAGAGGCGGAAATCCGCTCGGCAGTCCGTGTGAATATTCAGGACGGCTCCATTGTCCCTGTCGAGTGCGGTTCCGGCACCGAGTGCAAGGGTGTCTACACACTGCTCGACGATATCGTGAAATACATGCCGAGTGCCGATACAAGAAAGATGTCCGGCATCAACATGAAGACCAACGAGATTTTCGAGGCAAACTTCGATTTTTCGAAGCCGAAGAGTGCGTTCATCTTCAAAACAATTGTCGACCCGTTCATCGGCCGCTACAGCCTGATTAAGGTCCGCTCCGGTGTCTTCAAGACCGATGACCTTGTTTACAACTCCCGCACACAGGAAGAGGCAAAGATCGGCAAAATCTATATCCTCCGCGGCAATAAATCCGCGGAAGTTCCGGAGCTTCATGCTGGCGATCTTGGTGCTCTGGCAAAGTTCGGCAATGCACAGACCGGCGATACGCTTTCCACGAAGGCAAATCCGATCCAGTATGCACCGATGGATGTCTCAAAGCCGTATACCTACATCCGCTACCGGGCAGTGAAGAAGGATGAGATCGACAAGGTCCAGCAGGCTCTGCAGAAGATCATGGCAGAGGATCCGACCTTCAAGGCTGTCAATGATGCTGAGAATCACCAGTCGCTGCTGTACGGCTGCGGCAATCTGCAGCTCGATATCATTAAGGATCGTCTGAAGGACGAATATAAGGTGGAGATCGAGACCGAGAAGCCGAAGGTCGCATTCCGCGAGACAATCCGCAAGACTTCGGATGTCGAGTACAAGTATAAGAAGCAGACCGGCGGCCATGGTCAGTACGGTCATGTCAAGATGCGTTTCGGTCCCTCCGGCAATCTCAATGAGCCGTATGAATTCGAGGAAGAGGTCGTGGGCGGTTCCGTCCCGAAGAACTACTTCCCGGCTGTTGAGAAGGGCGTTGCCGAGTCCTGCGACCGCGGTCCTCTGGCTGCCTATCCGGTTGTCGGCGTAAAAGCTGTTCTTTACGATGGATCGTATCATCCGGTGGATTCGTCGGAAATGGCATTCAAGACGGCAGCAAGACAGGCATTCCGTCAGGGCTTTATGGAAGCAGGCCCGGTTCTTATGGAGCCGATTGTCGCGCTGCATGTCACCGTGCCGGACACCTATACCGGAGATGTCATGGGCGACCTCAACAAACGCCGCGGCAGAGTTCTCGGAATGACTCCGCTGCCGGGCGGGAAGCAGAAAATCGATGCGGATGTCCCGCAGATGGAACTCTTCGATTACTGCAACATTCTCCGTTCGATGACCGGCGGACGGGGCGATTACTCCTACGAGTTTGCACGCTACGAGCAGGCTCCGGCGGATGTTCAGAGTGCCGAGGTGCAGGCAAGAGCTTCGAAGGTTGCTGAGGGATATGCGGAATCCTGATTTGTCTTTTTCCTGCGGAAATGGCTTTCGATAATACCGACAGGATTCCTGATCATTATTCATTATCTAAAACCTGAAATCGAATACCTGAAGGAGGAGCATCGGAGGACCGGTGCTCCTCTTTTTTGAAGGCTTATGCGTTTTGACGGTTTTTCCGTCGATTGACACTGTCTTCCGACGCGTCTACAATGAAAAGGCTAGCTAAAAAACGGGTAACTGCGGGAAATACAGTATTCTTCCACGTATCCGGCGAAACAAGGAGAGCACAATGGCAAAGCAACCTTACAATCATTTTGAAATCGAACCCAAGTGGCAGAAGCGCTGGGAAGATGCCGGCGCGTTCAAGGCCATTGACTTTGACAAGAAGCCGAAATGGTATGGACTGGTCGAATTTCCGTATCCGTCCGGAGCGGGCATGCACGTAGGCCATATCAAGGCATATTCCAGCATCGAGGTGCTCGCAAGAAAGCGCCGCATGCAGGGCTACAACGTCCTTTTCCCGATCGGTTTCGATTCGTTCGGTCTTCCGGCGGAAAACTATGCCATCAAGACCAATACCCATCCGCATGACATCACGGAGAAGAATATCGCTCATTTTTCGGATCAGCTGAAGAAAGTCGGATTCTCCTTCGACTGGTCGAGAGTCATCGCGACATCTCATTCGGACTATTACAAGTGGACACAGTGGATTTTCCTCAAGCTTTTTGAACACGGACTTGTATTCCGTTCCAAGACGCTGGTGAACTACTGCCCGCACTGCAAGGTCGTCCTTTCCAATGAGGATTCTCAGGGCGGCAAATGTGATATCTGCCACAACGACGTTATACAGCTTCCGAAGGATGTCTGGTTCCTGCGCATCACGGATTACGCGGACAAACTGCTGGAGGGGCTCGATCATGTAGATTACCCGGATTCGGTAAAACAGCAGGAGATTTCCTGGATCGGACGTTCGGAAGGAACGTTCGTGAGTTTTGGCGTGTCCGACGGTAAGGGAAATGCAATCCCGGATGAGAAGCTCGAGATTTACACCACCCGCTGCGACACCCTGTACGGCGTGACTTTCATGGTTGTCGCGCCGGAACACCCCATTCTCGACAAGTATAAAGATCAGATCACGAATTTTGACGAGGTCGAAGCGTACCGCCAGGAAGCTGCAAAGAAGACGGAGTTCGAGAGAACACAGCTTGTAAAGGACAAGACCGGTGTCTGCATCAAGGGACTCGCCGGTATCAATCCGGTCACCGGAAAGGAAATTCCGATCTTCATTTCCGACTATGTCATGATGGGATACGGAACGGGCGCCATTATGGCTGTTCCTGCTCATGACCAGAGAGACTACGATTTTGCAAAGAAGTTCGGAATTGACATCATTCAGGTCATTAAGGGCGGCGATATCTCGAAGGAGGCTTACACAGGCGACGGAGAGATGATCAATTCCGGTTTTCTCAACGGAATGACCAACAAGAAGGACTCCATCGCGAAGATGCGTGAGTACCTCAAGGAGAAGGGCATCGGCCACAAGGGAGTCCAGTACAAGATGAAGGACTGGGCGTTCAACCGCCAGAGATACTGGGGTGAGCCGATTCCGCTGATCCACTGCCCGAAGTGCGGCACTGTAGGAGTTCCGGAGGATCAGCTTCCGCTGATGCTGCCGGATGTGAAGAACTTCGAGCCCGGTCAGGACGGACAGAGCCCGCTCGCAAAGATTCCGGAATTCGTGAACTGCACCTGCCCGAAGTGCGGCGGTCCTGCAAAGCGCGAGACCGATACGATGCCGCAGTGGGCGGGTTCCTCATGGTATTTCCTTCGCTTCTGCGATCCGCATAACGACAAAGCTTTTGCAGACCGGAAAAAGATTGATTACTGGATGCCGGTTGACCACTACAACGGCGGTATGGAACATGTCACGCGCCATCTGCTGTACTCGAGATTCTGGCATCACTTCCTGTACGATATCGGCGAGGTAAATACGCCGGAGCCGTACGCGAAGAGAACCTACCAGGGCCTGATCCTCGGCGCAGACGGTGAGAAGATGTCGAAGTCGAAGGGCAATGTCATCGACCCGGTCGACATCGTAAACAGCTACGGCGCGGATACACTGCGCACCTACGTCCTGTTTATGGGCGACTACGGCAGTGCGGCACCGTGGAGCGATGAGTCGCTTCGCGGATGCAAGCGGTTCCTCGACCGTGTCTACAACCTGACCGAGATCATGACCGCGAAGGATGAGGATCCGGATATCGATTCGAAGCTGCAGAAGACGATCCGCAAGGTCTCCGATGACACGGAGAACATGAAGTTCAATACTGCCATCGCTGCGCTGATGACGCTGCTCAATGAATATACAAAGAAGGGCGCTGTCACAAAGTATGATGTGGAGACATTCCTGAAGCTGCTTTCTCCGTTTGCACCGCACATCTGCGAGGAACTCTGGGAGCAGATCGGCTGCAATCCGGACGGAAAGACGTTTATCACTCTGTCGGCATGGCCGGAGTGCGATGATTCCAGAATCAATGACACGACGGTCCGCATCGGTGTTCAGGTGAACGGCAAGGTCCGCGGTTCCATTGAAATCGCGCCGGACTGCTCAAAGGAAGATGCGATCGCTGCCGCAGGAAAAGAGGAGAATGTCGCGAAGTATCTCGAGGGCGGTAAAATTATCAAGGAAATATATGTGCCCGGCAAGATTCTCAACCTTGTCGTAAAGCCGCAGTAACCTTCGATGCGTTTTTTACGGAAACATACCGTAAGGTCATGATATTGCCGTGAAACCCGGCCTGTCGGAGAGTTTTATCTCCCGGCAGGCTGTTTTTATGTAAGCCGGCATCGCACTCGGATGAGGAGAATGTGTACTGCGTCTTTTGTGCGGAACATGTTTCTTCTTGACATTATATGTTCATATGTATACAATGATACAAAAGTTCGAAGGCGGACCAGGCATGGAATATTTCATGAATCAGCCTTCGAACTTTTGGTCTGTAATGCTTGAGGAGGGAGCATGATGAATCAGGATTCCGGAGCTTTCGAAAATCGTCCGGTGGGGATGAACAGCCACAATAACCTGCTGGAGATCGAGGAACATATGTATATCCTCGATGACGTCCGCAAGCCGAACGTCTTTCACAATATGTTCCCGTATGACGAGATCCCGAAGATCCCGTTCAATGATCGAATTGTTCCGCATCATATGCCGAAGGACATTTGGATCACCGACACAACGATGCGTGACGGAATGCAGTCGAGGCTTCCCTATACGACGGACCAGATGGTTCACATTTATGATGAACTGCACCGCCTGGGCGGCCCGAACGGAATCATCCGCTCGACCGAGTTTTTCCTCTACAGCAAACGCGACCGTGAGGCAGTCGAAAAATGTCTCGAAAAGGGATATGAGTATCCGGAAGTCACTGCCTGGACACGGGCAAGCCGGGACGATTTCCGTCTCGTGAAGGAATTGGGCCTGAAAGAGACGGGCATTCTGGTCTCTTGCTCTGATTATCACATCTTTCTGAAACTCCGTATGACCAGAAGAGAAGCGATGGATCATTATCTTACCATCGTCCGCAGCTGTCTGGAGGAAGGCATTACACCGCGCTGTATCCTGGAGGATATCACGCGGGCGGATATCTACGGATATGTCGTGCCTTTCTGCCTCGAACTTATGAAGCTCCAGGAGCAATATAAAATTCCGATCAAAATCCGTGTCTGCGATACGCTCGGTCTTGGTGTCAATTATCCCGGTGCCGTCATCCCGCGTTCCGTCCCGGGAATCATTTATGCGCTGCACACGCATGCAGGTGTCCCGAATGAACAGATTGAATGGCACGGGCACAACGATTTCTATAAGGCAGTCACAAACGCATCGACAGCCTGGCTGTACGGCGCGTGCGGAGTGAGCTGCTCCCTGTTCGGCATCGGCGAGCGGACCGGAAACACACCGCTTGAGGCGATGGTATTTGAATACGCCCAGTTCAAGGGAACACTGGACGGTATGGACACAACCGTCATCACGGACCTCGCTTCTTATTTCGAGAAGGAAATTGGATATCAGATCCCGCCGATGACGCCGTTCGTCGGCAAGAATTTCAACGTCATCCGTGCCGGTCTCCATGCAGACGGACTTCTGAAAAATGAAGAAATCTACAGTATCTTCGATACCGGAAAATTCCTGAAGAAGCCCCCGGCAGAGGCAATCAGCAATACGACCGGGCTGGGCGGAATTGCCGTCTGGATCAATTCTCATTTCCTTGAAGAGGGAAAGAAGAGTGTGGAGAAGGCGGATCCGCTCGTTGAAAAGGTGAAAAATATGGTCGGGGAGGAGTACGCAGCCGGCCGTATGACCTTCATCACGGATGAGGAGATGAGCGCTTTCACGAAGAAGGCGGCTGAAGAACTCGGCATACATATTATGCCGGCTAAGGAAAAAAGCTGAAGGCGATTCTGGAGGCATAAAATTGAGCAGTTATGATGTAAAAAATGAAGTATCCGACAAATACTCTCTGCGCGGCCGTGTTTTCAACAAGCTGCGGGACGACATCCTGAGCGGCAAGTACAAGGAGCATGAAGAGCTCAAAGAAGTCGCAATCGGCGAGGAGATGGGAGTTTCCAGGACACCGGTCCGCGAGGCATTCCGTCAGCTGGAGCTCGAGGGTCTTATCCAGATCATCCCGAACCGCGGCGCCTATGTCACCGGAATCAGCGCGAAGGATGTCTGCGATATTTATATGATACGGTCAAGACTCGAGGGACTTTGTGCCCGTTGGGCGACCGACCACATCACGAAAGAACAGCTCGATGAAATGGAGGAGACGGTGTATCTCGCCGAGTACCATGCAGGCAAAGGGCATCTCGACCAGATCACGGAGCTCGACAACCGTTTTCACAGGATTCTCTATGCTGCCTGTGACTCCAAGATGCTTGAACATCTCCTGATCGATTATCATCAGTATGTGCAGCGGGTCCGCCAGAAGACCCTGTCCACCGTCGAGCGGGCGATGGCCTCCAACAAGGAGCACCGCGGCATCTGCGAGGCGATCAAGGCGGGAGATGCAGAACTTGCGGAAAAACTGGCGCATGAACATATGATCAATGCCTATGAGAACATGATCCGCAACGGACTCATCGATAAGCTTCGTGCGAGCGAGGCAAAACAGATGGAAGGGGATACATCGATATGACAAAGATTGCCATGAAGACTCCGCTCGTCGAAATGGACGGCGATGAGATGACACGGATTCTGTGGAAGCTGATCAGGGAAAAACTGATCCTTCCCTATGTCGACCTGAAGACCGAATATTATGATCTGGGGCTTGTGCACCGGAACGAGACCGACGATCAGGTGACCATTGACGCCGCTGAGGCCACAAAGAAATACGGTGTCGCGGTCAAATGTGCAACCATCACTCCGAATGATGCGCGCATGAAGGAATATAACCTGAAGAGAATGTACAAAAGCCCGAACGGCACGATCCGCGCCATTCTCGATGGCACGGTTTTCCGTGCGCCGATCCTTGTGAAGGGCATCGAGCCCTATGTGTCCAACTGGAAGAAGCCCATCACCCTCGCCCGCCATGCATACGGCGATGTATACCGCGATGTGGAATTCCGCGTGCCGGGACCCGGAACGGCAAAACTCGTTTTTACGGGAGAGGACGGAACAACCTCGGAGAAAACAATTTATGAGTTCAAAGGGCCGGGTGTCATCGAGGGCATGCACAACCGCGACGACTCCATCGAGAGCTTCGCGCGGAGCTGCTTCGAGTATGCGCTCTCTGTGAAGGAGGATCTCTGGTTCTCAAGCAAGGACACCATCTCAAAGATCTACGATGCTCGTTTCCGTGATGTGTTCCAGAATCTGTATGATACTGAATACAAGGCGAAGATGGACGCGGTCGGAACGACGTATTTCTATACGCTCATCGATGATGCCGTCGCACGCGTCATCCGCAGCGAGGGCGGTTTTGTCTGGGCACTCAAGAATTATGACGGCGACGTCATGAGCGATATGATGGCCACCGCATTCGGTTCGCTCGCGATGATGACTTCCATTCTCGTCTCGCCGAAGGGATACTATGAATACGAGGCAGCGCACGGTACAGTGCAGCGCCATTATTACAAATATCTGAAGGGTGAGAAAACAAGCACGAATCCGGTCGCAACTATTTTTGCGTGGACCGGTGCCCTCCGAAAGAGAGGAGAGCTCGACGGTTATGCGGACCTTGTCACGTTTGCGGACAAACTTGAGAAGGCTACGCTTTGCACCATCGAATCCGGGAAAATGACCGGAGACCTCAAGGCAATTACAAAGCTTCCGGATGCCGAAAAGCTCGATACCGAGGAGTTCATCGATGCCATCGGGGAAAATCTTGCAGTGCAGATGGCCGAATAGCTTAGAGGACTTACAGGCCGGACTGGCTGCATAACGGGGCTTCTGACACCGGTTTATTCCGACAGTTCTTCCCATCGCTCATAAAGGCTCTCAAGCTCTGTATTGATTTTCTCTTTTTCCCGGGTCAGGTCATTCAGTTTTCCAATGTTGGTGCAGTTTTCCGGAAGTGCCATTTCCTCATCAATGGCGGCGCTCCGCTGTTCAAGCTCGGAAATCCGGTCCTCGCATTTCTTAAGATCATTTTCCTTCTTGCGAAGCTTCGCCTGAAGCTCTTTCTGCGTCTTCCAGTCGAGCGCACCGCCGGAGCTCTCTTCCTGTACGGGAAGAGAAGAGCCTTTCTTCTGTGCGTTTCTGGCTGCGCCGGATTCCGTTCCGGACATCCCTGCGGCCCCATCTTTATTTCCCGCGCTTTCTTCGCCGCGGCCGGTTCCCGGAAGATCCTGCGCCGTACCGGCCGACAGCATCTTCGCACTCTCCTCGAGATAATGATCGTAGCAGCCAATAAAGCATTCCGGAGCCGGCTTCTCAGAATATCCCGGGAAATTCAGCAGCTTTCCGTCCGTGAGCGCCATGATGCGGGATGCTGTATGATTGATGAAATATCGGTCGTGGGAGACGTAAAGTACTGTCCCCGCATAGGAATTCAGTGCATTCTCAAGTACTTCCTTCGAGACCATATCAAGATGGTTCGTCGGCTCATCGAGGATCAGAAAATTCGCCTCGGAGAGCATGAGCTTGGCGAGGGAAACTCTGCCTTTCTCACCGCCCGACAGGTCGCCGATCTTCTTGAAGACATCCTCGCCGGTAAAGAGGAACTGGGCGAGGAGATTCCGGATCTGCGTGTTGTCCATGTCCGGATGGGCGTCCGAAATTTCCTCGAAGACCGTATTCTCATTGTTCAGGACATGGTGCTCCTGGTCGTAATATCCGATATGAACATTGACGCCCGTCCGGAGCGTTCCCCGGTCAGGCACGAGAAGCCCGTTGATGATTTTGAGGAGCGTCGTTTTTCCAGTGCCGTTTGCTCCGATGACAGCGACGTGTTCACCTCTGGAAATGTCAAAACTGATTCCGGAGAACAATTTGTTGTCATCAAAGGACATGGCGAGGTCTTCCGCATGGAGAACATCGCGGCCGCTCGTGATACATGGGCGCAGCTCAATGCGCATCTCGTCATCCACTTCCACAGGCTTTGCAGCCACCTCCATTTTATCCAGCATTTTCTCTCTGGATTCGGCGCGCCGGATTGATTTCTCACGGTTGAACTGACGAAGCTTGCGGATAACCTCTTCCTGATGTTTGATTTCCGCCTGGTTATTCAGATATGCTTTCATCTGCGAGTCGCGCAGAACCTTTTTCTGTTCGGCGTAGGCAGAATAGTTCCCCGTAAAAACAGTTGCTCTCGTATTGTCGAGCTCGATGACCTTCGTCACAATCCGGTCGAGGAAATAACGGTCGTGCGAGACGATGAGAACGGCTCCCTTATAGGAGACAAGAAATCCCTCCAGCCACTGAATACTATTGATGTCAAGGTGGTTCGTCGGCTCGTCAAGCAGAATCAGATCGGGGCGCTCGAGCAGAAGTTTTCCGAGCGCGACCCGTGTCTTCTGACCGCCGGAGAGTGTCCCTATCTTCTGACTGCCGTCCTCCGCGGAGAATCCGAGGCCGTTCATGATGCCCTGCACCTCACCGCGGTAACCGTAGCCGTTCATGCTCTTGAATTTTGCCTGCAGGAGATTGTAGCGGTCGAGGAGTTCATTCAGTTCTTCTCCGCGGACACTGGCCATACGGTGCTCATAATCCGTGAGCTGATTTTCCATCGCGATGACATCCGCTTTGACACTCAGAAGCTCCTCATAGATTGTGTTCTCTGATGAGACATTCTGGATCTGCGCAAGATATCCGACCGTCAGACCGCGCTCGGTCACGACGGTACCGGAGTCGGGCTCCAGCTCACCCATGATGATTTTAAGAAGCGTCGATTTGCCGGCGCCGTTAATGCCGACCAGCGCGCACTTCTCGCCCTTTTCTATATGAAATGTAACGTCATTCAGAACCGGCTTTTCGAGAAAAGCCTTGCTGATATGGTGACAAGCAAGAATCATGGAAACCTCACAATACGAAATTGTACAGCGTTTTAAGTTTATCCTTCCAGACTTTCCACGTCAATTGACACAAATTTAACAAATATTTATAATTATAACAGTAAATTTACGGAGGGGATAACCTTGGAAGAGAAGGAAATATCACAGGCCGTGATTGGCCGTCTTCCCAGATATTATCGATATCTTGGCGAACTCAAGATGAGCGGCGTGGATCGCATCTCTTCGCGTGAGCTGTCAAAACTCATGCACGTCACGGCATCCCAGATTCGGCAGGATTTCAATAATTTCGGCGGATTTGGACAGCAGGGGTACGGATATAATGTCGGTTTTCTCTATGAGGAAATCGGCAAAATTCTCGGCCTCGACAATGACCACAATATGATTCTGATCGGCGCCGGGCATCTGGGACAGGCGCTGATCAATTATATGAATTTCCGGAACCGCGGGTTCTTTTTCCGCGGAGCCTTTGACGTGAATCCGGACCTTTGGGGAAAGGAAGCCGGCGGCGTAAAAATTTATCCATGCGACGATGAGAAGATGAAAAAATTCATTGCCGACGAGAAGATTGATATTGCTGTTCTGTGCATTCCGAAGACCCAGGCCCCGGCCATCGCGGGGAAGCTTGTCTCGTATGGAATCCGCGGCATCTGGAATTTCGCGCATGTTGATCTGCCGGTTCCGGACGACGTACAGGTGGAGAATGTTCATCTGTCAGACAGTCTCATGAAGCTCTCCTATAACCTTCGCCGTCACACCTCGGAGACCGCAAAAAACGGGAAGAAATCAGAAGACTGGGACCGGAATTTGTAAGCAGAGGCAAAGAGCAGGGAGAGCAGGAGCAAATGGAATATCTTCTGACTGCATCTCAAAATGCGGAGGCAGACCGCTATACACAGGACAAGATCGGCATTCCGCAGCTTGTTCTCATGGAAAGAGCAGCGCTTTCGGTACGGGAGGAAATAGTGAAACTGGATCCTTCCGGCACCTTTAGCATACTCATTTACTGCGGCAGAGGAAACAACGGGGCGGACGGCCTCGCACTCGGAAGACTGCTCGCAGAAGACGGCCGCAGCGTACAGATCTATCTGCTTTCCGAAGGAGGACAGATTTCTGCCGCGGCTGCAAAGCAGCTTTCCATCCTTCAGGCACTGCACATCCCCGTTCTTTCTTTTCCTTCGGAAGAGAAAGAGATGCCGGAAAACCCGGCCCGGACGATTATCGTCGATGCTCTTATCGGCATCGGTTTTCACGGGAAAATCAAAGCTCCTGCAGCCGAGGCAGTTTCTTCCATCCGGAAGCTCTCCGGTAAGGGGGCCTTCGTTCTGGCGGTTGATATGCCGACCGGTGTAAATACAGACACCGGCGGGGCGGATGAGAATGCGGTCCGTGCAGACCTGACTGTTACATTTCAATATCGTAAGCGCGGACAGGTTCTGTACCCCGGAGCCTCTTACTGCGGAAAGACTGTTATTAAGAGTATCGGCATTGTCCCGCCGCCGGAATTTTCCGGAAAAGAAAAAGGGGACAATCTTGTTTTTACGATGAAAAAAGAGGACCTGTCCGGGCTTCCTCCGCGTCCCGCGGACGGAAACAAGGGGACGTTCGGAAAGGTTCTCCTCCTGGCGGGAAGCCGCGGAATGGCCGGAGCATCCATTCTTGCGGCAGCGGCTGCACTGCACACCGGTGCCGGTATGGTTCGCGTTATAACGCCGGAGTCCAACCGGCAGATTCTGCAGGCACGTCTGCCGGAGGCAATGGTTTCCTGTTATCCGGACGACGATCCTGCATCCATTTCCAGGGATATAGAGATGTATGCTGACTGGGCGGACAGTTTTGCCGCAGGTCCCGGCCTTGGAACCGGACCCGCAGCGCGGACGATGCTCTGGACTTTTATGAAGGCTGTTTCCGCGGGGAGAGGCCCGCGGGTTCTTGTGCTGGATGCGGATGCGGTCCGTCTTGTTGCAAAGGACAATGAGCTTGCGGAAATGCTTGTGGATGAAAAGAGAAATTTCATTCCTGTGCTCACGCCGCATATCGGAGAATTCGCCGCTCTCACAGGCACGGACATTCCGGAAATAAAGAAAGACCCGATCCGCCTCGGACAGGGCGCTGCCGACAGATTCCACTCGGTTCTGGTGCTGAAGGATGCAAGGACCTTTGTTTTTGCGCCGGAAGAGCTGAAAGAAACGTCCGGAGAGTGCGGCACCGGCGGGCAGCGGATCTTTCTAAACTCTCTCGGGAATGACGGGATGGCAACAGCCGGCTCCGGAGATGTGCTGACGGGAATCATCAGCGGGCTTGCCCCGAGAGCCGGGACGGCTCTGAAGGCAGCCGTGTACGGTGTCCTGCTTCACGGGGCATCCGGAGACCTCGCGGCCGGAGAATGCGGGAGAGAGGGCATGACAGCCGTCGATATTGTTCATGCAGTCGGACCGGTTCTTTTATCCACTCATAGGAAGATGGGCTTATAATACGTATCATATATTGTCACTGTTCATCACTTCTCCCGGTGCAGGGCGAAGGTTCGTGCATCGGGGGGCAGGATAAATAGTTTTTCTTTCAAAGAAAATTATTTTTCTTTCGGAGTGGATTATGATCGATCATTATAAAAGAATCTGGGCCGAAATCGATCTCGACGCCATTCATGAGAATATGGAAAACATGCACAGGAATCTCCGTCCGGGCACGATGATGGCGGGTGTCATCAAGAAGGACGGCTACGGACACGGCGCAGTCCCGATTGCGCGGGAAATCGAGCCGCTGCCGTATGTGTGGGGATACTGCACTGCTACCTTTGAAGAAGCGGATGAGCTTCGCCAGGGAGGCCTCAAAAAGCCGATTCTCCTCCTCGGGTACGTTTTCCCATACTGCTATGAGCGCCTTGCCGATGAGAACATCCGTCCTTCCGTATTCCGGGAGGATATGCTCGATGAGCTCTCGAAGACCGCCGTTCAGACCGGTAAGACCATCAAGATTTTTCTTGCCGTCGATACCGGCATGTCCCGGATCGGCATCCGTCCCGACGGGACCGGCCTTTCGTTTGTGAAGAAGGCCATGGACACAGAGGGAATTGAGGTCGAAGGAATTTTTACGCACTTTGCAAAGGCAGATGAGACGGATAAGAGCGCGGCTATGGAACAGCTCCGCAGGTTTTCCGATTTTACAGATGCCATCGAAAAAAAGCTCGGGAAAAAGATTCCGATTGTCACCTGCTCGAACAGCGCTGGAATTGTAGAGATTCCGGAGGCGAACAAAGACATGGTCCGTGCAGGCATCACGCTTTACGGACTCTGGCCGTCAAATGAAGTTTCCAGAAAAATTGTCTCTTTAAAGCCGGCGCTTTCACTCTACTCCTCCGTTGTTTATCTCAAGACGGTTCCTGCCGGAACAGCCGTGAGCTATGGCGGAACCTTTGTGACCAGCAAAGAGACGCGCATTGCCACCATTTCGGCAGGATATGGAGACGGCTACCCGCGCGCACTCTCCAATAAGGGGACAACGGTGCTCATCCGCGGAAAACGATGCCCGATTCTCGGGAGAATCTGCATGGATCAGTTCATGGCGGATGTGACAGATGTTCCGGAAGCTGCTCTCGGGGACAAGGTCACACTGATCGGAACCGACGGTGAGGAGACCATCACAGCCGAAGAACTGGGCGATATTTCCGGAAAATTCAATTACGAGCTTGTCTGCGGGCTCGACAAGCGGATCCCGCGTGTTTATAAAAAAGGCGGGAAGGAAGTTTTCGCGCGGGACTATTTTCTTGAGGAGAAGGATCTCTTCGAGAAACAAGACGATTGATTTAGCCCTGTGCGCTGTGATAAGATGAGGAATGTTTCGGCGCGCCGGAGCGCACGGAACAGTACTAAGTTTAAGTAAGATTGGAGTAAGGTCATGTCAGGACATTCAAAATTCGCTAATATCAAGCATAAAAAGGAAAAGAACGATGCGGCAAAGGGAAAGATTTTCACCATTATCGGCCGTGAAATCGCTGTCGCTGTAAAAGAGGGCGGCCCCGACCCTGCAAATAACTTCAAGCTTGCACAGGTCGTCGCGAAGGCAAAGGCCAACAACGTCCCGAATGACACCATCGAGCGCGGCATTAAAAAAGCTGCCGGCGACACAGAGGGTGTAAATTATCAGGTCAACACCTATGAAGGATACGGCCCCGGCGGAGTCGCTATCATTGTCGATACACTGACCGATAATCCGAACCGTACGGCTTCCGATGTGCGCTCTGCATTTACCAAGGGCGGCGGAAATGTCGGCACGCCCGGATGTGTTTCCTTTATGTTCGACAAGAAGGGACAGATCATCATCGACAAAGAAGCAACCGATATGAGTGCGGATGATCTCATGATGCTCGCTCTCGACGCCGGTGCAGATGACTTCAACGAAGAGGACGACAGCTATGAAATTCTCACCTCACCCGAGGCCTTCGAAGAAGTGACAAAGGCTCTGGAGAAGGCGGGAATCGAGACGGCTTCTGCTGAAGTTACCATGATTCCGCAGAATTATGTATCTCTTCCGGAAGATCATGTAAAGGGAATGCGCAGAATTCTCGATAATCTTGATAACTGTGATGATGTCCAGAACGTCTATACGAACTGGGACGAACCGGACGAAGAATAATTTTTTCGTCCGAATTGTGCAGGCGCGAGCCTGACCTTAGCCGGATCCTCGTGCGATTATCGCACAGGGTCCGGTTTTTTCGGTATAATCGTATCTGGTTCCATGAAATAGAAAACCGGAGGATCAATGGCAAATACAAGTTCGCGAAAATCGAATACAGGCGATGCGAAAAGCACAGCGCGCAAAAGTGCATCCGCGTCTTCTGTCCGGGGAGAGGGAAAGTCTTCCGGAAGCAGCCGGCGCGGGGGAACCTCTGCGGCTTCAAAGGGAAGCAGAAGCAAGAGCACCTCTTCCAGTTCCGGTTCACGTTCAAGAACGCGTTCTTCCGAAACCGGGGAGAGAACTTCGCGCAGTCAGCAGTACAGCGCTCGTTCCGCGGGCAGCAGAGCCGGAAGCAGCCGATATGACAGAGATTACCGCGGCGATTATCAGGACCGCATGACAGAAGGCCCGGCAGTTAACGAAGATCTCATCATCATTGTCCTGCTTGCGATCATGATCTTTCTGTTTCTTTCCAATTTCCGCATCTGCGGTCCGGTCGGAAACGCAATCAGCGGGTTTTTCTTCGGTCTCTTCGGATTCCCGAATTATATTATTCCCGTTTTCGTTTTCGGCGTCGGGACATGGTATCTTCTTTCACAGGACGAAGATAAAATTCCGAAGCTGGTGAGCATGATTCTTCTCCTGCTCGCATTCGGTATTGCCTGCGAGCTGATCAGCGGGGACCTTAAGGAAACGGTGGGTTATCATATAGGCGAAATCTATGCGCGCTGCCGGGACGGACATAACGGCGGCGGTATTATTGCCGGATCCGCTGCATTCCTTCTGTATCATTTTCTCAAGCAGGCGGGGACCATCCTTATCCTTATCATGCTGATCCTCGTGAGCGCGCTGATTCTGTCCGGAAAGTCCGTCGTCGAGATGATGGAGAGCAGCCGGCGTGAGGGGTTTGACGCGCAGCCGGCAAAACGGAACCGCTATGAGGAGGATCAGGACGAGGAGCCGGAGGATTCTGAAGAAGATGCGGAAGAAGAGAGCTCCTATGATGAATCCGACGGTGAGGATAACCGCAGACGGGAAGACGAGACCCGCCGGAGAGACCGCCGCCCGGACAGAGACAGTGCCCGTGCTTCCTATCCGGATGACCGCTCAGAACATGAATATTCAAACGGCCGCGAACGCAGAGGCCGTGATCGTTACAGCGCAGATGACGATGATACTTATGATGAAGACGAGCGCTATCGCCGGATCCGTGATGAGGAGCGCGACAGTCTTCGGCGTGCCCGCAGAGAGCGGGAAGAAGAGAGAAGAAAAGAGAGGGAGAATCAGGAGCGAAGAGCCCGCGAGGAGGAGCGCCGCAGAAAAGAAGAAGAGAGTGCAAAGAAAAATGAGAAAGAATCGGAAGAAATTCTCCGGCGTGCAGATTCCTATAATCTCTCGGATGCAACAATCGTAAAGGATGAGAAAACAGAAGACGGCCCCGCAATTCAAAGTCCCACAGATTTCACCGGCGGTCTGGCTTCCGGTATGGCAGAGGCATCTTCTGCCGCGGCAATGGCCGGTGCCTTTGCAGCGGCCGGTGCATCTGCATCAAAGAGCACAAATATGGGCGCTGCCGCGGAGGCCGCGGTCATCGCAGCTGACCAGATGGACCTTTCTTCTGAAAATGCTGCCGATGCAGGCACTCTGCAAAAGGAAAACGATGCCCGGACCGACGGTCCTGCTCCCAATGAAAGCGCAGAGAGCGCCAGTGCACCTGGATATTCTGTTGCAGAGGAACTGCATGAAATCACTGTAAAGGACGCAGATTATTCTCCGATCACTGCAAGAGCGGACCTTCAGGAATCCCTGGAGGCACCGATCGACCGCGGAGAATACTCCGGCATTGCCGTACCCACACCGGCAGAGACTGCGCCGGATTATACTTCCGACAACTTCTCCAATCAGGTTATCCGGCAGGGACTGAAGGAAACTCTGAATTATCAGGAAAATATTCAGACTGCGCCTTCATCGTCGGACGGCACAGCCTCTTCTTCTGCTGTCCATCCGGTTTCCGTAAGGCTGCATGAAATTCACCCGGAGGAAACGGAGAAGACAGCGGACGAAGGGAACTTGACAGGTGGAGAGTCTGAAACCG
>ONGY01000080.1 GCA_900317475.1 uncultured Lachnospiraceae bacterium
ATATCGCCAGCCAGGGGTGAATAAAAACGCCCCTAAAGGGGCGACGTTTCCTTATGAAATTGATGAAGATCATACTTCTCACGCAGAGAAGCAAGCTCCTTCATCATCTGCGATGCGTGATGTGCATCAAGCGACACCTGTTCCTTCCAGCCTGGTGCATTCTCCCCTGTTTGACAAAATTTTTCTGAATTCTTGACAATTTTTTGTCAACTTCCGGAGGAATCTTGGTCAAAACAAGCCAGTCCTCCCCCGCTTGACAAAATTCCTCTGGTTTCTTGACAATTTTTGTCAACTTCCGTGAATTTCTTTGTCAAAATAAAACAATGTCAATTACAATTATAGTGAAAAACACAGCTGATTTCACCTGCAGAAGCAAGTTTGAAAGTGGCATCGATACGCCACTTTCAAACTGGAATTGGTGCCGCTGGCACCAATTCCCCGATCCGGGAGAAAGCCCATTCGGGCTCCCCCCGGAAACCGCAGAAAGACGCGGCACGAGGTAGAAGACATGGACAGACCATCTGGAAGACACAGGCATGTCACAGGAGAAGGAAAAGGCGTAAGCCGCAGAGGCTCAGGCATAGGCGCCGGGCCGGTTGGAACTGGCAGCGGCAGAAGAGGGAACTCCGGAAATGACGGATTTGCGGGCGGCACTTCGGGCAAAAGTCGGGGCCGCCTGACCGGCATGGGGCCCGGCGGCATGGAACCTGGCGGACCTTTCTTTGGCGGAATGGTGCCCGGCGGGCGACGCAGAGGCGGCTGCTCCCGCTATCTTTTCCTGGTAATTCTGTTCGTCATTGTGATCTTCATCGTCGATAGCTGCTCAAATGGTCTCCTCTCCGATGACTCCGGTACCGGCTTCGGAAATGACGCGTACTCCTACAATAATGGGACCGGAGACACCGGAACCGCTCAGGCAGATTTCGATGCTTCCGACGACTCCGGAAGCTCCTATCTCTCGCAGCTTCTGGGGCTTGACTCGTATGAGTCCATGACAGGAACCTCTCCATCCTGGTCGAAGCGCGCAGCCAACACCGGAACCCTGAACACCGAAGTCGCCGCCGGGGCGCGTGACAAGTTCACAAAACAAAAGGGTGACGGCACGGATACAGTGACCGTCATGGTATACATGTGTGGCGCGGACCTTGAATCGAGAAACGGCATGGCAACCAGCGATCTTCAGGAAATGATCGCGGGAAAACCAGGCGATCAGCTGAATCTCATCGTCTACACCGGAGGCGCAGCGAAATGGCAGAATAACGCTGTCAGCTCCGGCGTCTGTCAAATATGGAAGGTAGAGAATGGCGGTCTGCGTAAGCTGGTTAGTGACGACGGCGACCGCTCCATGACGGACCCCTCCACTCTTACGCGTTTCATTCAGTTCTGCAGCAAAAACTATCCCGCGGACCGCAATGAGCTCATTTTCTGGGATCACGGCGGAGGTTCCGTTACCGGATATGGCTATGATGAAAAACACTCCGCAGCAGGCTCCATGGATCTTGCCGAAATTCACACTGCCATCCGGGACGGCGGCGTGAAGTTTGACTTCATCGGTTTTGACGCCTGCCTCATGGCGACGGCGGAGAATGCTCTGTCGCTTGCAGACTGCGGCGATTATCTTCTCGCCTCTGAGGAGACGGAACCCGGCACGGGCTGGTACTACACGAACTGGGTGAGGGACCTCTCGGACAGCCCGGCGATGTCCACGCTGGAACTCGGGAAAGAAATCATCGACGATTTCACAAAGGCAAACGCCTCGTCCTATGGCTCTTCCGGAACGACACTCTCCCTCGTCGACCTTGCGGAGCTGTCCGCAACACTCCCGCAGGAATTCAAGGCTTTCGCACAGGAGACGCTGCGTTCCATAAAAAACGACGGCTATGCGGTGGTTTCGACGGCGCGCGGCTCTACCCGCGAGTTTGCTCAGAGCTCGAAGATCGACCAGGTGGATCTCGTAAATCTTGCGGATAATCTCGGCACCGACACTGCAGAGCAGATGGCCGGGGCCGTTCTCTCCGCCGTGAAATACAATCAGGTAAGCGGAAGTATGTCGAACGCCTATGGACTTTCGATTTACTTCCCTTATAAAAATCTGCGCTATGTCGACGCCATGACCGATACCTACAAGGAAATCGGTATCGATGACACTTACTCCGACTGCATCCGCAGCTTTGCCAAGATGGAAGCCTCCGGACAGGCCGTGCAGAGCTCGCAGAGTCCCATAGAGATCCTCTCCGGCGGAACATATCAGAGCCTTGGCAGCAATGAAATCGGACAGCTCATCTCCGCACTCCTTGGAGGGGACCTTTCCGGAACGGATATTGGAGAGGGCCGATTCCTGCGGGATACTTCCCTGTCAGACGACAGCGCGATATCGTATATTGAAGGAAATCGTTTTGACGCTTCCGAACTTGTCTGGAAAGAGAGCGGCAGAGACGGACGAATTCTTTCCATGGACGAGAACAACTGGAAACTTACGAACAAACTGGAGGAGAATCTTTTCGTCGATGACGGAGAAGGCTACATCGATCTTGGCCTCGAACGCACGTACGATTTCACAGATGACGGCGCGCTCATCGCGGATGAATCCGGCGCATGGCTGGCCGTCGATTCGCAGCCCGTCGCGTACTATCACATCGACACAACAGGTGATACGACGACCGGCCGCATTCCGGTGCTGCTGAACAGCGAATATGCGGACCTCATCGTGATATTTGACAGCGAGAATCCGGACGGATATATCGCCGGCGCCAGCTACGATTACCGGGACGGCGAAACCGATACCCTTCCAAAGTCGCTCGTCCCGCTCTCGGACGGCGACACCATCGACTTCATCGCGGATTATTATACTTACGGCGGTGACTACAATGACACATATAGGATCGGAGACGAGACAACCGTCCGAACAGGTTCCGACGGTACACTAAGGAACCTTTCCATCAGCGACGTGATTGTACCCGAAAAGCTCAGCGTTTCTTACCGCTTCACTGACACCTACGGCGCAACCTACTGGACAGAGGCCATTGCGGTCGACAACGCCAGGTAAATCTGCCCAAATGCTGCCATGTATTCTCGTAAAGATGAATCCGATCAGACTGAAGAAGGAATAAAAAGAGGGAAATCGCTGCCGCTTCCCGATTTGTAATTTACAATCGCTTAACTGTTTTGGTCGCGATAAATGTTTTGACATTCAATTCGTGCAGCCTTCCCTCGCCATTGGTATCATCGTAAAGATCGACCAGAGTAAGTCCTGCTTTCAGCTGGCCGCCGATCTGATCCGCAACTGTATGCGAAAACTGAATGCCCGCATCATCTTCTTCAAGCTCGCGCATCTGTTCCGGATTGATGAGAGGATTAAAGGGCATCTTATTGACAATTCTTGTCTCATCACTACTCACCATATAATTGATCTCGGTAGCAAAACCGCCAAGCATCGTTCCGCCCTTTTTCAGGACCCGCGCGCACTCCTTAAAAACAGAATACACATCCTCAATGTAGCAATTCGAGACCGGATAAAAAATGATATCAAAGCTCTCGTCCTCAAACGGAAGAGGCTTCGTCATGTCCGCCTGCACAATATCAATGGCGTATCCTTCCCTTTCGGCCACCATTTTTTCAGTCGAAATCTGGCGTGACGAATAATCGAGAACTGTGCAGACTGCTCCTGCAGCCGCAAAGACCGGCATCTGCTGACCGCCGCCGCTTGCCAGCCCGAGGATTCTTTTTCCGCGAATATCTCCGTTCTCGCCAAACCATACCTTCGGAACATAAACCGTCGGCGTCAGGAGAACTTCCCATTCTCCGTTTAACGCTTTCACATATTCTTCATGGGAAACAGGCTTGCCCCATTGCCAGCCTTCATCGACCCAGCGGTCAATTGTTTTGGCGTTAATATCCTGATAATTTTCCATTTATTTCTCCGTAAATGTTGTTATAGGCATAGCTTTCCTTAATAATATACAGTCTCGGGAGCGATATTAATTTCTCCATAAGACCATGGTGTCAGCCTCATACCGGCCCCGCACTCCTCTTCGTTATGCTGAGTGATTCAATTCTGTTTCAGAATATCATCTCTCCACTGTCGTAAACTCCGATGCCGAATTCATGAAGCCGCAGTAAAGCGTTTCATTCAGCAGCCTTGTTTTCACATCTGCTGTGAGGGCACCGACAGGAATCACCTGTTCATAGCGCATACACAGGAGTTAGATGGCGTTGAATACATCCTAGAATTTATCTATAATAAGTTCAATAAAAGGAGAGATGTTATTATGATTATTGACACTGACAAAACTGTTTCGATGACAGAAGCCAATCAAAACTTCTCTAAGATTGCCCGCATGGCTATGGAATACGGCGATGTTACTATTTTGAAAAACAACAGAGTTTTTCTAACCGTCCACTACGCTGCTCAAGATAAGTCAGTAAATGCTGCTCCTGATGAAGATGTACTGGCTTCTTCTGAGAAATTGATGAAGCGGAATAAACACGTATATGAGGAACTCGCGAAATGAATATGCTGACAAATCAGCAGATTCTTCTGTTACACTCGCAACTGATCAGGCGGTCGGGAGGATCGGACGGCATTCGCGACGAGGGGATGTTGAATTGCCCAAGTACATGCTGTTCAGCATTTCCGTGCCGGTCCGGGTGCGGAAGACGCGGCTGCGGAATTCGAGAATTGCCTCTTTGCTCATCTGCGATTCATCGGCATTTACAAGGAAGTCCGCCTCAAGCAGGATCTGCCAGTCCGGCCCATCCACGCCTGTGTAGGTGTGATGATGCGCCACGATGAAGCAGATCCTGTCCAGCTGCTCTGCCGGCAGATCAAAATCCTTATAAAACTCACGTGCCAGAATATTTCCTTCCGTCTCCTGTGCTTTCCCGTTTGTGTTTCCATACTTTCTCCGGCAGAGCGGGCAGGCGATGTCATGTGCAATTGCAGAAAGTTCCAGCGTCTCCTGCGTCTTTTCATCAAGTCCTTCGGACAGTCCGATGATATGCGCAAATCCCCATACTTTCATAAAATGATTGATATCATGAAGCCTGACATCACTTTCCTGTTCGTAGAAATGAACCATCTTCACTGCGGCTCTCTCGATCATCTGCGACATCTCTTATCTCCTCACTGATCCTGAATCGACAGGGCTATGATTGTTCCCTTTCCGCTCCTATTTTGCCCGCCCTTGTTGTGTCTTCTGTTTTGCAGTT
>ONGY01000029.1:0-12835 GCA_900317475.1 uncultured Lachnospiraceae bacterium
CTATTTAATTAAAACAGCTTGAATAGGACTTACTTCCGGAATTTTCCTGCGTACTGTCCTGGACTGTTCCCGCAGTACTGCTTTGGGTTTTGGCCCCACTGCTGCTGTTATTGTCCGTTCTCCCCGAAAAAGAAGCCGAACGGATTTTCTTCCTGACCGAAACCGTTCTCTCCTCCTTCCTCACCGCTGGAACCATTGCCGGAATTATTACTTCCTGAATTATCACTTCCGGACTCACTGTTTCCGGATCCGGAACTACTGCCGCTCTTCGAATCCGAACTGCTGTTACTGTCCGAATTTTCGATCGTACTCTTGTCCCCGAGCGTAACCTTGATTTCCTTCTCGTCGTAGTTGCCGTTGCCGGATGCACGCTCGACGGTAAGGGTAACCGTGTCGCCTGCTGCATAATAGGTGAGCTCCTTCTTGAGATCATCCATACTGGTCACAGTCGTGCCGTCAATCTTGGTGATGATATCACCCTTCTGAAGATCCGAATCTGCTGCGCCGCCGCCGTCAATGATCTCAGCAATGTAGACACCTTCCGGCATTCCATATGCGCTGCCGATCTGTGCGGTGACCGAGACACCGGAGATTCCAAGATAACCCTGGTCAGCCTCATCGACCTTCGTCTTGGTTTCCTGATTCATCAGATTCTCGATGATCGGGATTGCACGGGCCATCGGAATTGCATAGCCCATACCTTCGACGTTTTCACTTGCGATCTTACTGGAGTTGATGCCGATGACCTCGCCCTTGCTGTTCAGAAGAGCACCGCCGGAGTTGCCGGGGTTAATCGCTGCATCCGTCTGGATAAAGGTATTGGTTTCACCGTTTTCATCCGTAATCTCACGGTTGAGTGCACTGATGACACCGGTTGTAACGGACTGGCCATAGCCGAGTGCATTGCCGATTGCAATTGCCGGCTCACCGACACGAAGCGAATCCGAATCGCCGATCGTAGCAACCTTTATCTGGCTCATCGTATCATCTTTGATATCATCAAGACTTACTGCAATGACAGCAAGATCATTGGCAGAATCCGTGCCCTTGATGTTGGCTGTAGCGGTCGTGTTATCGATAAACTGAACGCTCAGCTCATCTGCATTTGCAACAACGTGGTTATTGGTAACAATCAGAAGCTCAGTGTCTGTCTGTCCGATGATAATACCGGAACCGCTTGCTTCCTCTTCCTGGCTGTACGTCTGCCCCCAGAATTCGGCCGTTGCCGTGTACTTGTTGTATACAGATACAATGGAAGGCATTACCTCATCGGCGATATCCGAGACATCGGAAACGGTCTGTGTCGTATCCGAAGACTTGGTCAGTGTTGCCTGTACGGAGCTTGAAGAACTGGAGGATTCTTCACTGGTTGTATCCGCTGAAGAACTGTCCGAAGAATTTTCATCTGCCTGTGCGATCTTCAGCGTTGCCTCTGTCCCGGAGGACTCACTTCCGTTCACACGGATCTGGAAGGAATAGGTTCCGAATCCGGCACCGGCACCGACTGCGGCCGCCAAAACTACTGCAACAGCAATTTTAGCTCCTGTGCCGAACTTCTTGTGCGGCTTCTTCTGTTTCGGTTTCTTTCCGCCAGGGGTCGGATTCGAACCATACGCACTGCTGTACTGATAGTTTCCGTTTCCGGTTGTTCCCTGATACTGGCCCTGTCCGGATTCACTGTAGCCGTATCCGGACTGGCCGTTGTCCGATCCGGAAGAATAATTTCCGGATCCGTAATTCTGTCCTGCCGAATCACTGTTTCCGTTCCAGCTGTTATTCGCCGTATTGCTTCCCGAGCTTCCGACATTCATGCTGCTGTTCGGAACTTCATTCTGTGCCGCGTCATTCGCGGTATTATTCATGTCATTCTGGTTCATACCGTTCATTTCGTCACTCATCATTTATACTCCTCTGCTCCGTCAGCTTCCCGGAAAACCGGGAGCATTCCGGAACTGTTAATAATAAATTCTTTATCAGCCCCGCGACTGGCGGAAGCTTTTTCCCTTGCTACAATGATGAGTATAAATATCAAATGTGATGAAACTGTGTTTAATTCGTGCAAGGTATGTGAAGCTTTTTTCAGACATGCGTCGCATGTCTGAAAAAACGAGGCGGCACCATTGGGTGCCGCCTCGGCCGCTGTTTATATGCTTCATTCACAGGAAACCTGCGCCGCATGTCTGAAAAAACGAGGCGGCACCATTGGGTGCCGCCTCGGCCGCTGTTCAATCGTCTGAGACAGGCCGACTGCGCTGCCTGTCTAAAAAAACAAAGCGCACCATTGGGTGCCGCCTCGGCCGCTGTTCAATCGTCTGAGACAGGCCGACCGCGCCGCATGTCTGAAAAAACGAGGCGGCACCATTGGGTGCCGCCTCGGCCGCTGTTCAATTGTCTGAGACAGGCCGACCGCGCTGCCTGTCTAAAAAACAAAGCGGCACCATTGGGTGTCGCCTCGGCCGCTGTTCATATGCTTAGTCAGGCCGACCGCGCTGCCTGTCTAAAAAACAAAGCGGCACCATTGGGTGCCGCCTCGTTCAAGAAAGCAATAAAGCGCAGTTCAGCTGCGGACTACTCTTCCCAGCCGTCCATTAATTTGATGATTGCACCGATCTCGCGGACCTGTTCTCCCTCCGCAAGTTTGATATCCTCAATACCGGAGACCTTCGGGAGGGGCTCGTAATCATCGATACGTGCCATGATCCAGTCACGTTCGGAGTCGATGGCATCGTCAATGCACTCATCAATTGTATCTCCCTCTGCATAGCAGCACGGAAGATCCACGAAGTCTGCTCTCCATTTCCCATTGTCAAGTTTTTTGAAAATTGCCGGATACGTTATCTGCATAGTTTCCTGCCTCTGAAAAGGGCGCCTGCTGCGCTCTTATTACTGCATTATCAAAGTTTCTTATTTCAGCGGATGTCCCATTCCGGACAGATACTGAAAATACAGTCCCGCTCAGCTGTCCCACGTCAATTTGCGTATGTCTTGTAGATGGCTGCATGGTCGTAAATTGCCCGCCAGGAGCTGTATGCGTTCGCTGTCACACAGATGTAATGTTTGCCGCTGTTTGATTCATAATAGCTCGCCGCACAGCTTCCGGACTCGTTGACAAATCCGGTTTTCGCGGCGATGACGGTTCCGCCGCCTGTGTCCTTGTCTTCAATGCGGCGAAGGAACCAGTTGGACAGCAGAATTCCATCCGGGTTGTCCTGATTCGTCGCAGTGCACTGATACGTATGTGCCGAGAGAACCTTTGCGCAGAAATCATCCTCCATAGCAGCCTTCATGATTGCCGCCATATCGGTCACAGTGCAGTGATTGTCCTCACTGTAGACGCCGACCGGATTGTCAAAGTGCGCCGTCTTCGAGATACCCAGTTTTGACGCTTCCTCGTTCATCAGCTGAGCAAAGCTCTCGATGCTGCCGCTTGTGTAGTAGGCAAGGGCTGCGGCGGCATCCGCTCCGGACGGGAGAATCGTGCCATAGAAGAGCTCTTCAACTTTGATGGCGCTCCCTTCCTCAAACCCCGCAACCGAACAGCCATTGGAGTAGGTGTAATCCGAAATCTCCTGCGTAATCGTAAAGGTGTCGTTGAGCTGATCATCTGTGAGGTTGTTGCGTGCCGTCAGAATCGTGAGGATTTTGGTCATCGAAGCCGGGCTGATCACCTCATAGGGGTCGCGCTCGGCGACAATTTCGTTGGTATCCGCGTCGATGAGGACAACGTACTTGGAATCCACATAGGACGGGTCGCCGGTATCCTCGGACAGGTCCGGAATTGTGATTGTGGAGTCCGTCTCTTTAAACTGATAGTCCGATACTTCGTCAGTTCCGTCCTCCGAAACATCTGCTGATGCATTCGCATCCGCACTGTTTTCAGATGCGGTCCCGGACGCACCGTCCGATGCGGGCATTTCCGCAATTTCCGCACTTGCCGAAACATCGGAACCCGAGACGGCTTCCATGGAACTTTCCTCTGCAGCGGATGCCCTGAACAGGTCTCCAAAACTGCCGCCGCGCAGGATGAAGAATCCCGCGCCGCCGATGACACAGACCAGAGCGGCTGCGGCACAGACCGTTACCGTCATGCGGAATCGGATCTGTCTGTTCCTGCGGTTTCTCTCTTCGAGTTTTCTCTTCTCGCGGCGGATGCGGCGCTCACGGGCGCGCTGTTCATCCTCGTAGCTGTAATATGCGGCGCTGTCGTCTTCCCTGTCCAGGATCGGTACGTCTAAGTTTTCATCTGTATTTCCGGCCGGGGTGTCGAAATCAGCCGGATTATGTTTTGAATCCTGACCTAAATCCTGCCCGGAATCATAATCCGGATCCTGACCGGAATCGCGGTCAGAATGGAAATTCCGGCTTTCATCCGGATAATCATCATCCGGGTCATCATACTGATAATAATCCAGATCACTGTCCGGACCGCCGGAGCAGTAATCGGATCTGTCTTCGGAATTTGTTCTGTAGTCATCCGGATTTTCGGCCGCCCGCCGGTTTTTCTTTCCGGTGCTGCCGGCATACCGGTCTCCCGGAACGGTTCCATTTATATAACCGGCACCGGAGCCAAAGTCCTCCCGGGTATACTCGCTGCCTGATACGACTCTGGTCCCCAGCCGGCCGCCGCTGTAATCTTCTTCCCCGCTGTTATAACGGCGACTGCTGTTTCCTAAATCTTTCATTCTTTCTTATTCCGCTGCTTTTTAATCAAGTCCTTCAAATCCGTTCGGATTCTTTTTCTGCCAGTTCCAGGCGTCGCGGCACATATCCTCGATATTCTTCTCTGCCTTCCAGCCAAGCACCTTTAAGGCCTTGGACGGATCGGAATAGCAGGCATCGATATCGCCCGGGCGTCTCGGATCGATGACATACGGAAGTGTTTTTCCGCATGCCTTTTCGAAGGCATGGATGATGTCGAGGACGGAATACCCGACTCCGGTCCCGAGATTGAAGATGTTGACACCGGAGAGCTTCTCCATTCCCCGGATTGCCGCCACATGGCCCTTCGCGAGATCGACGACATGGATGTAATCGCGGACGCCTGTTCCGTCCGGAGTGTCATAATCGTCACCAAAGACGTGAATCTTCTCGAGTTTTCCGGCGGCGACCTGTGCCACATAGGGAAGGAGATTGTTCGGAATTCCCTTCGGGTCCTCACCGATGAGTCCGCTCTCGTGTGCTCCGATCGGATTGAAGTAACGGAGCAGCATGACGTTCCACTCGTGATCACTCTTCCAGAGGTCTGTCAGGATCCGCTCCTGGAACACCTTGGTCGTGCCGTACGGATTCGTCGTCTCTCCAAGAGGGCACTCCTCCGTGATCGGAATCTCCGCGGGTTTGCCGTAAACGGTGGCAGAACTCGAGAACACAATCTTCTTGCAGCCGTGCTTTCTCATCACATCGCACAGAACAAGGGTGGTATCGAGGTTATTGCTGTAATATTCCAGCGGCTTGCGGGTCGACTCGCCGACTGCCTTATAGCCGGCGAAATGAATGACTGCATCAATCCTGTTCTCATCGAAGACACGGTTCATTCCTTCGCGGTCCTGCACGTCGAGTTCGTAAAACTTCGGCCGTCTGCCGCAGATAGTCTCAATGCGGTCGAGCACGACCTTCTTCGAATTATACAGATTGTCGACCACAACAACATCGTATCCTGCATTCTGCAGTTCGATAACGGTGTGGCTTCCGATGAAGCCGGTCCCTCCGGTCACAAGAATAGTCATTTCGCAACCTCCTTCTCAGGTTTATCTGGCAAATTATTTTTCTGTATAAGTATAAACCGTGCTTCCGCAATAAGAAACTGCCGGATGTTATTTCCCGTTCACGGCACCGATGAATTTTTCAAACGCCGCGCGGCCGGCTTCGTCATCCTTGTAGACGCCCGCATCCTCGAGAACGCCCGAGAAAACGATGCCGATCTCCTCGCGGAGGATTTCATCGAATTTCGCGGGATCCGCGTTCTTCACATTTTCCGGACGATATTCGGGATACTTGTCAAGGATCGTCTTCATCCATTCCGCGTGCGGTGCCGTTGCCGGATCGTCTGCCGCATCTCTTCCCTCGAAGACAGCCTTCTTCAGTTCTGCCATCTCCTTCAAAAGTCTGGCCGGCAAAACGGCAAGTCCCATGACCTCGATGAGGCCGATGTTTTCCTTCTTGATATGATGCTTGTCTGCGTGCGGATGGAAGATTCCGAGCGGATACTCCGGTGTCGTCCGGTTATTGCGCAGGACGAGATCGAGCTCATACATCTCTCCGCGGCGTCTGGCAATGGGAGTAATCGTGTTATGCGGAACGCGGCGTGCCTCTCCATCCCCGTCTCTTTCTTCCGTGAAAGCGAGAATTCCGACCGATTCATCGGAATAACCTCTCCAGGAAGCAAGGATCCGGTCTGCGAGCTCCACAAGCCTTCCCGCATCAGCTGCATCCAGGCGAATGACAGACATCGGCCAGTTCACGATCCCGGCCTTCACGTCGTCAAATCCCGCGAAGGTCAGGTTTTCACGCAGAGACGCCCGCGCCATGGCGAATTCGTAGCGGCCGCCCTGGAAATGTTCATGGGTGAGAATGGACCCGCCGACGATGGGCAGGTCGGCATTGGAACCGATCGTGTAGTGCGGGAAGCGCGTGATGAATTCAAGGAGCCGGACAAAGGTTGCGCGGTCGATCTTCATCGGCGTGTGCTCGCCCGAGAGGACAATGCAGTGCTCGTTGTAATAGACGTACGGAGAATACTGCATGTACCAGGTGCTGCCGCCAAGTTCCATCGGAATAAGGCGGATGGTCTCGCGCGCCGGATGATCAAGGCGCCCCGCATAACCGATATTGGTCGGGCAGAGAAGACACTTCGGATAAGCATCCTGCTTCTTGTGAAGCGCAGCCGCAATCGCCTTCGGGTCTTTCTCCGGTTTGCTCAGATTGATGGTGATGTCGATGTCGCCGTACTTCGTCCGGGTGACCCATTTGCGGTCCTTCCGCACGCGGTAGGTGCGGATATAGTCCGAATCCCGCGAGAGCTTATAGAAATAATCCGTTGCCTTCTCCGGGCTTTCCTTATAGAGCTTTGCAAAGGTTCCGGTGACGATGGACGGTCTCGGTGTGAGCACGCCCATAAGCCGTGTATCGAAAAGATCACGGCTTGCAATGCCGCTGTCTATGACACCGCGGTTCACCGCGTCATCCAGGAGATACTGCAGGATCGACTCGAGCTCGCTTCCGAGATCATATTCCGATCCGTCGGACGCCCAGGTGGAATCCTGCACCCTGCTGCCTGCCGCATCCAGGTTCCCACGCTCTTTCATCGCCTCATGGATTTCATCCGCAGTGATTCCAAAGCTGCTGTCCGGTTCAAACTTCAGCGCATCGAAAAGCCCGTTCGCCGCGAAAACTGCATCGTCCGCTTCGATGAGCCCCGTCTTCAGTCCGTAGAAGACAAGTGCCTTTACGGCACTCTCCGTGCTGTCAAAAAAAGCCATCTTAACACCTCGCTGAGGCAAAACTGCCCGAATGCGGTTCTGCCGAATGCGGCACCCGGCGCCAGATCACCGCGGTTCCGCTGTGAATGCCTGTTACAGCCGTTTTTCCGTGTCCGTTATTGTATGAAATTTCTCCGATATTCCTCGTTGATCTCGCGGATTTCCTTGATTCCGTCGATATACGGCTGATACAGTTCATCGACGCTTCCGCCGCCGATGTTGTCGCAGGCCCCGCAGAAATCGCATGCTCCGCCGCAGACATTCAGCGACTCACGAACGATCCTGATCCGCTCTTCACGGGTCGTATCTTTAATAAGAATGGATTTTTCAGACATTCCAATACTCCTTTCCGGTTTCACGGCACGGTCTCCCGCTGCCGCGCAGCGCCGTCTTCCGCTGTACGATGCCGCCCTCAGAAGCCAGTTTCCTCTGCTGCCGCGGCACCGTTTTCAGTCAGAATCGCCGTCCTCCTTCAGGACCTCTATCTCAAACCAGTCAAAACCGATCTCTTCCACGAAGGAATCTTTGGTGAATCTCGTCTTTCTCCGCTTCTGAAACTCCGCCACATTGGACGGAAGCCAGATCGGCACCGCAAGGTCCAGATCATGGCAGGCCTTCTCGAGAGCGTGAAACACCTTGTGGGTGCGCGTCTCATCGGAGGTATCCTCGACGGTTGTGTCGCGGACGATGTGATTGTCTTTATAAATCTTGAACCAGAATTTCATCAGAGCTCAATTCCATCTTTCCTGCAGAGTTCACGGGCTGACTCCACCGAGTCGACTCCCGTCCTGTTCTTGATCGGTGCAAACTCATGGCCGCGGACCACCTCGAACGGCAGGCAGGTGTCCAGTTCATGGATCATGTCGAGGATCAGCTGCTCGAATTTATATCCGTTCGGCTCCTCCGGCTTCACAAATGTGCCGTTTTCTGTGATGTGCGCGATCTTCTTGTTCACCACGTGCATCGGAAGCTTCTCATTCACAACACGCTGCAGATCTTTCTCACGGAAGACATAATTCAGTATGACACCGAAATTGTAAGCGGGATCGCCCTTTTCGTTCTTCGCCGCGAGCAGCTCCGGGGTCATGTCATAGTACTCAACGATGGACGGCCGTCCGTCCTCGAGGCACATCGCGCCGACCTTCTCATCGGGGCTCACCTTGCGGACCACCTTTGCGCCGGTAGCGCATCCGGAGAGAATGGTCGCGCCGATGAAAACAGGATCGGCTATTCTCTGCAGCACGTTGTCGACAGAGAAGCAGTTGAGCCATTCGATTCCCTTCGCATGGACGATGTCAAGAATGCCCGATTTCGCCATGGAGCTGTACCAGCCGCCGTTGCCGTTCGGACTGGTTGCGATGCGGCTCTTCGACTCCATGTACACCTTTCCGTCCGGGTCCGCCGCCGGAGCCATATCCTGACGGAAGAACCAGATATTTTCCTTTCCGTAGCCGAAATAATCGTGCTCTTTTAGAAAGGCCTTTGTTTTGGCGTCGTTCTTTTCACTCGTCATGATGAAGAGCGGAACCTTCACGCCGGCTTCGGCTACCACTTCATCCAGGTTTTCAATCTGGCGCTGGATGATGTAGACATGCTTCGTGATTCCGATGTCGTACATACACTTCGGATCATCGGACCCGAGCCGTGTGCCCATGCCGCCGGCAAGAAGCACGGCTCCGACCTTTCCCCCGCGGATGGCCGACAGGCCGGCTTCTTTGAATTCTTCTTTTCTGCTCTCGATCTCCGGAAGCTCCATCGCGCCGAGCGGCGTGATTTTGCCCCGGTTGTTCTTGCCTTCATCTCCTGTCTTCAGATAATGAAGGACGCTGAAATCCGTGTTCTCAATCTGGGCAAGAAGACTCTTCTTCTCCTCATCCCCCAGCTCATCATAGAACCGCAGTACATGCTCCTGTCCGTATTCTGCGAGCTTCTTCTTTGCCTCTTCGAGCGTCATACCCTCTCCTCCGGCCTGTACACCTATCAGGCCAATCTTATTTGTTTTTCTCTTTTGCAGCTTTTCTTGCCTCTGCTGCCTTCTGGCGGAGAAGCTGAATGTTGGACTTTGAAGGTTTTGATGCATCTGCACTGGCGGCCTTCTCGGCGAATTTCTTCTCCTGCGAGACGAGCCACTCGTCGCCGTTGAAATAGTCGATCTTCATGCTGTGCTTGACTTCCGCAAGCGTTTCGGCGGCCTTCTTCTCCCCTGCCGCCGTACCTTCCTTCAGCACCTCATAGACATACGGGATATCCTTCTCAAGCTCCGCTCTCTTTTTCCGGATGGGCTCAAGCGTCTCCTGCAGAACATTGTTCAGGAACTTCTTTACTTTGACGTCGCCGAGGCCGCCGCGCTGATAATGTTCCTTCATCTCCTGAAGGTTCGCGTATTCCGGGGCGTACTCTGCGAAATATTCGTCTTTGCAGAAAGCATCGAGATAGGTGAAGACAGTATTGCCCTCGATCCTGCCCGGGTCGGACACATTCACGTGTCTCGGGTCGGTGTACATGCCCATGACCTTGCGTTTTACTTCCGCAGCCGGATCGGAGAGATAAATGCAGTTGCCGAGCGATTTGCTCATCTTTTCCTTGCCGTCAGTGCCCGGAAGACGCATGGACGCCTGATTTCCCGGGAGCATAATCTCCGGCTCGACAAGGGTGCTGCAGTGGTAGGTGCTGTTGAAGGAGCGGACGATCTCGCGGGTCTGCTCGATCATCGGTTCCTGATCCTCTCCGGCCGGAACGGTCGTCGCCTTGAACGCGGTGATGTCAGCTGCCTGGCTGATCGGATAGGTGAAGAAGCCGACCGGAATGCTCGCGCCAAACCCCCGCATGCCGACTTCCGTTTTGACGGTGGGGTTGCGCTGCAGCCGCGCGACGGTCACAAGATCGGCATAATAGAAAGTGAGCTCCGTAAGCTCCGGGATCATCGACTGGATGATGATGTTCGACTTCTTCGGGTCAATGCCGCAGGAGATGTAATCGATTGCCACCTCGAAAATGTTGTCGCGGACCTTCTCCGGATTGTCGAAGTTGTCTGTCAGTGCCTGTGCGTCCGCGATGAGGATGTTGACCTCGTCGAACTCACCGGAATTCTGGAGCTCGACTCTGCGGCGGAGCGACCCGACATAATGACCGATATGAAGGCGTCCCGTCGGACGGTCGCCTGTGAGAATGATTTTTGCCATGATACTCAATGCCCCTTCAATAATAATATTTTCGTCCGTTAAAACTTCCGGGACTGCTGTCCGGCCCCGGATACTTTCTGCCCTGATAATCGCACGCGTCCATTTCCATCTGCGGTGACCGCACACTGCATTTTCCTGCGGCCCTGCGTCTCATGACCCGCCGAGCACCAGAGAGAAGAATGCATCGCCGCGCTCCTCAAAATTCCGGAAATATCCGTACGACGGAGATGCGGGCGAGAGAATGACTGTGCCGCCCGGCGGCGTGATCCGGACCGCTTCCTTCGTCTGCTCCGGAAGGTCCTTCACAAGCCGCACATTTGCAAGACTGCCTGTCTCCTTATAAATCCGTTTGCCCGACGCATAAGCAAGGATGAAGCGGATCTCCTGATGCTTCCGTATGAAGTCCACAAGCTCCGAGTAGTCGATGCCCCGGTCCATGCCTCCGATAAGCATCGTCTTTTCTCCCGGAATGCTTTCGGCCGCGCTGATGGCAGCAGCCGGGATCGTTGAAATCGAATCATCGACAAAGGTAAGTCCTCCTGCCGCGCCGATTTTCTGCAGCCGGTGCGGCAGTCCGCGGAATCCTTTCATGGCCTCCCGCACGCTCTGCGGATCCAGTCCGAAGACGTCTGCCGCGATGCGGTATACAATGGAGGCATTGTATTGATTGTACTCGCCCGGGATGGAAAGGTCGAATCGGATTTCCGGCTTCTCCGGCACGCAGACGACCTTCACGCCCTCCCGCACCGGAATATCAGGCACATTGCAGCCGCGGTAATAAATGTCGCCAGGTTCCTGAAACTGCGCGATGTGGGCCTTCGCGTGAAAATAATTCTCCAGAGTCCTGTAATAGTCAAGGTGTTCCTCGTAGAGATCGAGGAACACTGCCACGTGCGGTGAGAGGTGAGAGTGCCAGAGCTGATGGCAGCTCATCTCATAGACCGCTATGGTGTCCTCCTTCATGTTTTCGATTTCGTCAAAACTCGGTTTCCCGATGTTTCCGACAAGGACTGCATCCTTTCCGCACTTCTTCAGCACGGTATAGAGAAGCGCTGACGTGGTGCTCTTTCCCTTCGTGCCAGTGATGCCGACGGTCTGTCCGCGGAACTGTGAGAGGAAAAGCTCTGTCTCTCCCGTTACCTTCGGATCATCCTCCGGCATTACTATGCCCGGACTTTTGATGATGACGTCGTATTTGTCTTCGTCAATTTCATTCTTCCTGCCCTCGAAGACCTCCAGGCTCTTCGGGTGCACATGATTTTTAATATACTGTTCGGTCGCCTTTCCCTCGCGGCCGTATCCCCAGATGAGGATCCGCTTATCCTTGAGCTGTTCCGAAATAAGAGGCATTTCTGTGCTTCCTCTCCCTAGTTTTCTGTCAAATACAGTAAGTGTTCCGCTCGAACTTGCAATTCAATCTGTTTTTCCAAAAAGTCTTTCTCTATTGTATACGAAAATGGCGCGGCCGGCACAGGAAGCCGCCGGATCCGTTTAAATCCTCTACACAATATTTCCCTGCCTGTCCGCGAGCACCCAGCCCTCCCAGAGGCTGTGCATGACTTCCGGCGACGCGGACTGTGTGTTCTTGTGGTCGAGCGGGCGGATCCGGACCGCGTCGTCCCGCGGGTTCAGCCGCGCTCCCCAGAAGCTGAAGGTCGAGTTCGCGCAGATGTTCGCGCGGCACCGGCTCATGAGTTCGATGTCGAGAAGCGAGCTTTCCCCTTCATTCCAGCGGACGACCGTCGACGTATCGCTCTCATCGCCAAACGTCAGAGTCTCCGCGTAGTCCGGGTCGTCGGAGAAAAGATAGAAATGGAAGGTCCGGCCCGGGAAGCGCGTTTTCAGATATTGTACCGCACCCCTGTAATATTCCGGCGTGCAGATTCCGCCGAGGAGCGCACTGTTCTCCGCGAGAAGATAGTCGCCGCGGCGGAAATGGATGCTCACCGGAAGCGTATGGCCATCCTCATTCTCTTTCTCCATCCGCTGCATTGTTTCCCGGTTGCGTGCCGCCGCGCGGGCATCCGGGTTTTCCGGAAAAACGAAGTCCTTCCGAAGCTCCGGCAGGATATCCGCGTAATACTTGTTGCAGGCAAAATATCCGACGAGATACGCATTGTCGAGGTCAAAAATATCCTCCTCGTACATGCCCTTCACATCGCGGACGGCACTCTT
>ONGY01000029.1:12840-19675 GCA_900317475.1 uncultured Lachnospiraceae bacterium
CAGAACTCCATCGGAAGCCCCCGGAAATACATGAGCTCGAGTTTTCGCGGGGCGAGGACAGTTGCCTGATTGCTGCTGTCCCGGAACCAGATGTCATCCAGTTTGCTTTCTTTGCCGAGCGAGAGGAACTTCCGGTACAGCGCGTACTGCTGCATCTGATTTCCGAGCCCGCCCATCAGTCGTATTATGATCATGGTATTTTTGATTGACCTGCTGTCCTGCTGTTTATCTTCTGCTTCTTATCCTTTGTTCCTGCCTTCCGGTTCTTATCTCCTGTTTCTTATCTTCCGTTTCAGTTTGTTTCCCATTGTGTTCTCGAGGTACCGGAACTCCTCTGTCCGCCGGAAGACAAGGAAGAAAACACCATTGAAGAGCACCGTCACGATCAGCGCCATCAGAATCCAGCGTCCCCAGCTGACCGTTCCGAGAATCCTCTGGCTGAGGAACCACAGCACCGCGGCAAGAGCAAAGGTGATGCCGTAGTACTCAAAATTCTTCACGAAATATCCCGTCGGTTTCTCGTCAAAACAGGTCTGCGCGATGATAAAGGGCTTCACGATGTTGGCCATGAGTCCGGAGACGACGGTGCCGATGTACACGCCCGGAAGGCCGATTTCGATGACAAGCCAGATGGAAAGCACGAGATTGACCAGTCCCTGGATCGCCGGGAGGAATTTGTCCGGCTCGAAGACGCCCGCGGCCGTTTTGAAGTTCATGAGAACAATCCGCTCGCCCTTGAAGAGAAAGTCGAGAAGAATGAGATCGATCGCGGCCGCGCTGATGATGTGGTCCGGCGTCAGCCACAGATAGCCGACGAAGGGCGTAAGTAATATGAAGAATGCCACGGATACATAGCCGTAGATCCAGGCCGCGGCGAACCGGTAAACCCCGAAGATCTGCTTCTGTTTCTTTTTGGACTCGGTCGCGACGAGATTGCCGAGGCCGGAAATCATGGAGTTGAAAATGATGTTTGCGAAATTCGCGACCGAATTCACGACCTGGTTATAGTTGTCGACCAGTCCCGAGACCGTGACTGCGATGAATGACGAGATGATGAGGCTGTCAGTCTGTGTGCGCGCGACATCGCCGATCTTCATCCAGATGAGTGCCTTCACCTTGGTGAAGATCATGCCGGACTCTTCTTTGTCGAGCGGCTTTACGTTCTTCTCCCGGAGATACGGGTAGCGGCGGTTCAGATACCAGTTCACGAAGAATTTCTGCGCGAGCTGTACGAACATGTCCGTGAGCAGGTAGGCGTAAAAACTCTTTGTCGCCTGCAGAATGATAATCTGGAGGACGGTCGTGATGAACTTCGTCGCGGACAGGATGTTTGTCTGAATGTAATTCTTCTGTTCCGCATTGACGAGACTGTATTTATAGGAGACGAAGTATCCGCTGCAGGTATTGAAGAGGAAAATCAGGTAATAGAGCGTGAGGTCGCGCCAGGAATTATCGCCGGGATTCCGGATGAAGACAGGAAGGAACGGGACCAGTACGAGGCCGACAATGGCTATAACCAGGCCGATGATATGATAGGCCTTTGCATAGACCTTCATGTACGACTTGATCTTCTCCCTGTCGTTCTCCGCAACCGGCTTGTACAGCGCGAAGTTCATCGCGGTCCCGATGCCGAGCTCCGCGATGTTGAGCATGGAAAGGATGCCGGTGTAGAGGCCGTTGACGCCGTTGAGCGTATCCCCGAGCTGCGTGATGAAGACCTGCTTCAGGACAAAGCCCAGAATTGCCGTGACCGCCTGCCCGACATAACCGAAGAAAATATTTTTAACTGCGAGTCTGGTTCTTCCCATGAATTTATCCGTTTATGTAGTGTTATGACGTGGATGTCAGAAGTCTGATATTACAAAATTGCCCGGGCAGCGCTCAGGGCTTCGCGCTCTCACGATTCTGTGATGCAGCCCGAATGGTCCCGGGCAGCTGCAGTTCCGAGGTTATATCTGCCGATAATAATCAAGGATTTCCTGCCCGTTCCGGTCTGCCGCGTTGATGTACCCGGGCATCTTCTCCTGGATCGTGTTCCGGCAGGCATCCTCGTTTTCTCTAAGCCACTCGAATGCATCGGTGAGTTGATTCTTTCCGGTGAGTTCCTGCACCGGGATCACATAGTGATCCGCCGTTCCGAAGATATCCTGCGCGATGCCTCTGGCCTTTACGGAATAGCCGATGACAATCGTCGGAACACCGGTCGAATACGCCGCGATCGTCGCGTGCGTCCTCGCCCCGATGAAGTACCGGCAGAGGGCGATCTCACCCTTGAGCTCCTCCGCGGACCGGTCGGTGACAAGCTCCACTCTGCCCTGCCCCGCGAATTCATCGCGCAGCTTCGAAAGCACGACGCGGTCATCATTTCCCGGCCACACGACGTGCGGGATAAGCTTCACGTCAAAACCTGTGTCGTCCAGGATATGCCGGACAAGACCCCGCACGGAATCCAGCAGCGCACCGGAGTCCCCGGCATAATTCATTGCCATCGGGCTCAGGTTGATTCCCACCGCATTGCTTTCTTTACCAAGGCCGGTGCCGTTTCCGGGATGCGAGCTGTTCGAGAGAATGGTCCGGACGTCCGCTGCCTTCTCGCTGCCCGGCAGCTGTACCGGAAGCGAGAAGGCAGGATCCGGCAGACAGACAAGGTTTCTTCCGTCGACACCGGCTTCCAGAAGGGCCGCATACGTGATCGTCTCCCGGGCGATGATCCGGTCAAACCCCTTCATGTCTTCGATGAGACCGGCGTTTCTGCCTTCCCCGGACAGCGTGTCCGGCTCAATCGAGCAGCCCAGCAGCATCGTGTGCGTCCCCTGCTTCCGGAGGCACCGGTCCGCAAGGATCAGATCCTCCACCATCTCCGGATAACAGTAATTGTCGCCGCCGATGGAAACAGCGAGTTTTGGCGCATTCGCGCCGGTGATCGCGCGGAAGCGGTAGCGCTGGAAGGACTCTCTGTCACCGGTCACTTTCCGCCAGAGGTAATAGGCCGCATGCGTGAGGAAGTGATCTGCGATGTGACGCTCCTCCGCAAGCGTTCGTGAAACCGGGAACTCTCCCGCTGAGGCTGCGGCTGATCTGGCGGAGCAGGCTGTCGGCGATCGCCTCGCAGCCGTGGTTTCCGCTTCCCGCGTGCATGTACAGGGCAAGCCCGGTTTTCTCTCTCATTGTCATGATTCTTTATTTCCTCTTGCCTGCCGCCGCAAAATAAAGCTTCGCCGAGCGCACGAGCAGCGCCGTTTTGACGCCGTACCCCTTCGGAAGATATTCCTTCATGCCAGGAACTCCAAGAAGCTCCCGGAGCTCCTCCTGCATCGAACGGATCCGGTCAGCATATCCTTTTCGCTCCTCCGGCGGAAGCTTTGAAAGTTTTCCCGCCACGAGGCAGATGGAAACTGCCCGGATGGAGGCAAGCCTCGCCCGGACCCCCTGCTCTTTATAAAGGTCCGGCATTTTCTCCCGGATTCTTGCCTCCGCCTGCTGCCAGCAGGTGATCTGATCGAAGTAGGAGGGGCAAAATCCCCGCTCCATTGCTCCCTGCGGATTGACATAGTAATAATAATCTTTGCGGTCGAGAAGCGCATACCGGGTATCCGGACGGACAATACTCAGGAGAAACAGCATGTCCTCGCCGATCGTGAGGTCTTCGGAGAACTTTTCCCCGGAGAGCTTCTCCCGCCGGAAGATCTTGCTCCAGACCCTTGTGTCACTTTGTAGAATTGCCCCGCGCACGATCTCAGGTCCGGTGAGAACCGTGACAGCACCGCTCCCCTCGCCGAGCTCTTCTCTGTCTCCGAACTGACACCCTGCAAAATCTGCACCAGACTTCTCCAGCACCCCGCAGAGCTCTCTGATCATGTCCTCCGCGAGCGCATCGTCCGCGTCAAGAAAGGTGACATACTCGCCGGACGCATGGGCAAGCCCGCAGTTTCTGGCCGATGAGACGCCGCCGTTTTCCTTCGTGACAAGCCGTACCCGCGCATCTTTCTTTTCCAGTTCCCGGGCAATCTCCGCCGTCCGGTCCGCCGACCCGTCATCGGTCACAAGAATTTCAATGTTTTTCCATGTCTGCTTCCGGGCGCTCTCCACCGAGCGCGAAAGGAACTGCGCCGCGTTGTAGGCGGGGATAATCACAGATACAAGTTTTTCTTCCATCGTTTTCCGCAATAAAGCTGTTTTTCAGCCGGCTCTCCGGAAGATCCACCGAACCAGCCGGATGGAGGCCGTGCCGGGGTGTCGTACCAGATGGGCAAGCAGCATGCCTGCCGGATCTGCCGGTTTCTCCGGGTTCTCCCTCAGAATTTCCGGCATCTCTGCTTCCCGGATCTCATTCTTTATAGTCTTCTCAATCTCTTTCTCATCCCCGTCCCTCCGGAGCTGATTCTTGAGTTCGAGGCACATGAGATAATAATACTCTCTCCGGGCTTTTGTCTTTCCGTCGGGGATATCAAAATCCTCCGCGATCCGGGTGAGAATTTCACCCAGCTTCCTGATATTGCCGTAAAGGTATGGGTTATATCGATGCACCATGGATGTGTCGACAAAACGGTAGTGATATCCGAAGCAGCCGTCCACGAGGACAAGCCTCCCGCAGGTATAGAGGCAGGGAAGCATCACGGTCAGGTCCTCTCCCATCCGGACGGACTCATCCGTGTAGGTTTCATTCGCGAGGAGGAGTTTTCTCGAAATGAGCTTCATACAGCGCGATAAAATCACTCTCCGCGACTCGTGGCCGAGGAGTTCGTTCTGAAGCTCCATGAGCTTCTCTCCCTCATAGATGCCGGGAAGAGCGCTGCTCTGTACCTCCTGCTTCTTCCCGTTTTCCCGCTCGATGACATATCCGGCGCTGATGATCTCATCGTCCCGGCCGGTTGCCTGTGCCATGAGCCGTTCTGCGAAATCAGGGTCGATCCAGTCGTCGCTGTCGACAAACATGACGTACCTGCCGGAAGCCTCCGCCGCGCCCCGTTTCCAGGCACTTACAAGGCCTCCGTTTTTCTTGTGGATGACCCGGATTCCCGCGTCCTTCGCGGCATACGCATCCAGAACCTTTCCGCTTCCGTCGGTCGAGCCGTCGTCCACCAGAATCCGTTCGATGTTCCGGTATGTCTGGGAGGTCAGGCTTTCAACGCAGGGAGACAGATAACTTCCCGCGTTATAGACGGGCACGATAATCGATACGAGAGTGTCGGTCATAGAATCCTCCAGAACTTCCGGAGGTTATCACAGACCTCCCCGTTGACTGTGCGGTAGTCATACTGCCTGGCATGTTCATGCGCTGCCGCGGCAAAATCCGCATAATGATCCTTTATTTCACGGACAGCCCGGATAATGCTTTCCGGCGTCCCGTCCGTCCGGACGGCATCCTTTCCGAAATCCACCGTCTCCGCGATCCCCCCGACGTCCGTGGAGATCACGGGGAGGCCATGGGAGAGTGCCTCGAGAATCGTCATCGGAACGCCCTCGAAGTCACTGTTCATGACGAGGACATCCGCATTCTGCATATAGGAGGCGACCCGGGAGGGCGCGACCGCTCCCGTAAAGCGGATTTTCTCATCCGCAAAGGTTCTGAAATACTCGCCCTCTTCTCCGTCGCCGACGACGGTGAGTGTGATTCCCTCCCCTTCCATCTGCGCGGCGGCCTTCAGGATCCCGGCAAGTCCCTTGTCCTTCGAGAGGCGGCCGACGAAGAGAAGCCGTCCACGGAAGGAGCGCTTCTCCGGATCAAACGACTCGTAGTCCTCCGGAAGCGCGATGGAATTCTTCACCTTCACGAGATTGCGGTTATAGGGCAGATAATCCCGCCGGCTGTTCTCGTCCAAAATGAAAATGAGCTTTGCATGCCGCAGCACCCAGTGAAGATAGCGGAGGAAAAGCTTCTTCACAATGCTCTTACGGTAAAACCGGAACCCGCGCTCCATATTGGCGTAGGAGCCATGGGAGAAAACGACAAAACCGGCGCGGGGACAGAGGAGTTTTGACGCTCCCGCAGCCTCCGGGGTCTGGATGTAGAGAAGGTCGTCCTTCGTGATGTGAAGCGCTCTTCCGTATTTCAGAATGCCCTCTCTTCTTCGCGCTTTCCCGCACCGACAAGAAGCACATGCCCTTCGGTTTCCGGGCAGAATTCCGCAAGATACCGAAGGAAGGAGCGCTCACTTGTGAGCTGCCCGCCGATCGGAAAATCTGTGAAATTCGAGGTATCAAAAACAATCAGCCGGCCCATAGTCTAATCCTGCGAAAAGAGAGCATTCCAGTATTCCTGCGTCCTTGAATCCCAGGAAAAACGCCGGATGTTCGCAAAGCCCTTCTCAACATACGACTGGCGCAGGACGCTGTCCTGCTGCAGTGCGATCATCTGCTGCGCGGTGCCGGTGTAATCCTCCGGATCCGTAAGTATACCGGCATCTCCGACGACCTCCGGAAGGCTCGTGCGGTCCGAGGAGATCACGGGCACTCCGAGCTGCATCGCCTCGAGGGGAGGAAAGCCGAACCCTTCAGACAGCGAGAGGAAAAGGAAAAAACATGCTCCCGCGATCAGGGCGTGCATCTTCGCATCATCGCCGATATATCCCCGGCAGTGAACGGACCTTTGCATTTCAGCCGTAAGGCCGCTTCCTTCCCCGAAACCATCCGTACTGCCTATGCCGATGATTTCAAGCTCCAGCGGACGGATCTGCCGGCGGAGGCATTCCTTATAGTAAACGGCGTACGTCCGGAGAATACCGGCCGCGTTCTTATGCGGCATCTTCGAGGTGACCGCCGCCATATAGGGAGCATTCTTCCTCCCTTCCGGCGCAGGCGGGTTCACATCATTGAGTCCGTTGTAGATGACGAT
>ONGY01000029.1:19723-34862 GCA_900317475.1 uncultured Lachnospiraceae bacterium
AGATCATGAATGATCACCGCATCCTTCCCACGGTACACCAGAGGCCGGTACCCCCGCGGAAACAGCGCAAGATCCGCATGATACCTGCGAAGAACCCCCGTGACGCCGACAAGCTCCCACCAGGTGAATGTTTTCCGGTTGAGCGGATTGCGGTCGATGAGAACGAACTTCGAGCCGTTCCGCTCCATATCCGCGCGATTGTAGCTGTTCCCGAGGACAATGATGGTCTCCGGACAGCCGCGCCGGACGTTTTCTGCAGAGAGATACTCCACAAGCGAGCGTGTGAGATTGTAGATGCCGATACTCTTACCGGCGCCCTTCACGAGCTTGAAGGCATCGATCACAAGAATCATCACTCTGCTCCTTTGTGCGAGAAGACGACAGCAACGGTCTGCAGCAGGATCTTGAAATCGAGGGAAAGGCTCCAGTTGTCGATGTACTGAAGGTCAAGTTTCACGACCTCGTCAAAATCCGTGATGTCCGAGCGTCCCGACACCTGCCACAGGCCGGTGAGACCGGGCGTCATCGAAAGTCTCCTGCGGTAGTGCTCGTTGTACTGTTCAAATTCCGCTTCTGTCGGCGGTCTCGTCCCGACGAGGCTCATATCGCCCTTCAGGACATTGAGAAACTGCGGAAACTCATCGAGAGACGTGCGCCGGATAAACTTTCCCACCTTTGTGACGCGCGGGTCGTTCTCCATCTTGAACATCAGGCCTTTGACCTTATTCTGTGCCTGCAGCTCCTTCAGACGGTCCTCCGCATCCACATACATCGAGCGGAACTTGTAAATCTTGAATCGGCGGCCGTTCTTGCCAACGCGGATCTGTGAGAAGAAAACAGGACCCGGAGAGTCAATTTTAATGGCCGGTGCGAGGAAAATCGTGATAACACCCGTGACAGCAAGCCCGATGAGGCTTCCGATGATGTCCACGACGCGCTTGATCCAGAGTCTCCTTGAACTTGCATGGATCGTGGAATAAGTGATGACCGAATAATCGCCGAAGGTTTCGACGATACTTGTCCCGGCGCCGAGATCGGGCAGTTCGAGATTATAGTGAACCGTGACACCCATCTCATTGAATCCTGAGATGATGTCCGCCATATCCTTCTGGGGAATATCCGGTGTATCGATGATGACCTCATCGAATGGAACCGTGATCATCTTCTTCGTGAGCTTCTTCAGTCCCCCGAGAATCGGAATTCCTTCGATGGCCAGATTATCCCCCGTCTCCGCCTCGATCGAACGGTCCGCAAAGGCCGCGCCGATCACAAGCCAGCCGTTGTATTCCGCCTGCTTCAGGACACGGCGGATGGTATCCTCCATGCGCTCCTCGCAGGAAACAATGAGAAGTCTTGTCGCCATCGTCTCTCCCGTGAAGAGCTTCCGGAAAAAGTACTTCGCAAGAAAACGCTCGACCAGCATCAGGCCGATGTTGAGGAGGAAGAAATACGCGAAGACAATTCGCGACATGAAGATGGACCAGTGCGCCAGATACACAATGACCATGCCGGCGATGATGATGCAGCAGTTGAACTGCAGCACCTCCACCACCTCCCGGATATAGCCGCGCTTCAGAAACGTACGGTTTCCAACGAAGAAATGATATACCGTGGCGCAGAGGCAGAGCGTGAGAAGCACCACATAATGCATCCTCTCGTTATACCATTCTCCCTGCCCGTACCGGATATGAAGAGCTGTTTGGAACGAAATGATCATCGTGATCATATCCAGCAGCCACACGCCATAATTGACTGCGACTCTGTTCTTCGAACTCATTGATCGGAATTCCTTCCTGTGATGTATCCTGCAAGATCCGCCTGCGGCAGCATCGCCGATGCAAGGACCAGCAGATAATTTCTCGCGATATACTGCGATACAATATGGGCTTCCATCACAGTAAAAACAGTAAGGATAGTAAGCATCATGAGAGCCCAGTCATCCTGCCTCTTCCTGGCCACGGCAAACATCACGAAAAGGACCGCAAGGATCGCTGCGGCCGGGATGACGCCATACCAGTATACAAGTCTCACCCACCCGAGGTCAAAATACTTCTCATTCAGTCTTGAACCGAACAGATGCCACGTCGAGAGCATTCCGTCATGACGGTTGAATCCGCGCAGACTTGCGAAGCGCCCGGTAAGAATCGTATCATCAAGCAGTTTTACGATCCCGTTGTCATAGACCGCACCGTAAAAACCAAATGCCATTGCGGCGGCGCTGACGAGCTCCCAGAAAATGAACCGGCCTGTTCCATGTGTCCTGCGGCCCGCATTCCTTCCCGCAAGCTTCAGAACAAGCGTCCACAGAATCGCCGCGGTCATCACTGCCGCGCCCATGATGGAACGGGATAGATAAAACAGAATTCCATCGAGGATGAAGAGACAGAACAGGTGCCAGATCTTCACGCGGTCCGTGTACACGAAAAGCCCGAGAAGTGTGATCATCCCGATCATGATCTCAAAACTGTTCGGATTGCCCATCCCGAAGCAGTAACGCGTGGTGACATACCCGTCAAAATTTGCGGTCACGGAAATCCCGCCGTAAATTCCGGTCACGCTGAGGAAAATGAGAAACATACTTCCGATTCCTGTTCCGAAAAACAGGACCTTCAGAATTTTCCTCATGTCAATCCCCCGGCAGGCTGCAACAAACGCCGTTTCCCGCAGGATTTCATTTCTCCCGGTCACCCGCCAGGAGATAAATCCGAGTACAGCAAAAATACCGATGTAAAGAAGGTCGTTCCGGTCATAGTCCGTGCAGAGCATTTTCAGCACGAACAGCACAAACGTGACGCGGAACAGCTGTCCTTCAATCGGATTGATGTAATTGCTTTTATCGATGATCAGAATGACAATCTCGATGAGGAGACCAAGCCAGAACGCGGCCTTCGCCGGCCTGGACAGACGCTCTCTCACCGTTCGGATTTTTTCTTTCATTCCACCCCCGCGGGCCTTTTGCGGAAAGATATGCCTTACAATTTCTTAACCTGTGTCTTTGCACATATCTATGAGGGATTGTATCACATCTGCAGCCGCCGATGGCCACATCCCCTTCTCAATCTGCTATACTTTGAAGGGAAAATCAAAGAAAGATCGAATGCGCCGCTCTGCGGCGGAAAGAATCGCGGACACAATAAATGAAAAACTCTTCGTCAAAACGCAGTCTTCCGAATGTCACGCTCTGCGCCCTCACATCGGTCGATATTCCGGCAACCGTCAAAGCCCTTGAATACAGCTGCCGGGGAATCGATTTCGGGGACGTTGTCCTTGTGACGGACAGGAGGCCTTCCCATCTTCCGGAAAATATCCGGTACTCACACACGACGAAGCTCGAAAATATCAATGATTTCAACTACAAAATGGTCTATGAGCTCGGGAGTCATATTCACACCGACTTCGCGATGATCGTCCACGCCGACGGTTTCATCGTCCACCCCGAGTGCTGGAGAGACGAGTTTCTCGACTACGACTACATCGGTTCCCCCTGGCCTCTGCCGCCGGAGGGCGACACCACCACATACCGGGATATTCACGGGAACATCTGCCGGGTCGGCAACAGCGTCGGCATCCGCAGCAAGCGGCTTCTGGACTATCCGAAGAAAGCGGGTATCCCGTGGACCGGTCAGGCGGCATACGGAAAAGTCTGGTATTTTGAGGACGGTTTCATCTGCTGCCGCATCCGCCATCTCCTCGAGGCGGAGGGTATGCACATCGCTCCGCTTGAGGTCGCCAGATATTTCGGCCATGAGACCATGATTCCTGAAATCGAAGGCATCACGCCGTTTTGTTTTCACAAATGGGCAGGCACCAATGCGCAGTACCCGAATTTTCTCGAAGAATCAAAGGCAAGTGCCCTGCTGCACCGGGCAGAAAAAGGGATCCGGCGAAGACTGCCTTTTTCATCCAAAAACAAGGGGTAATGAAACAATCTCATGGTTTATGACTGTTTTCAGTTTTTCAATGAACTCGATATTCTGAATATCCGTCTCCATGTCCTGAACGACGTGGTGGACCGGTTTGTCATCAGCGAGGCAACCGAGACATTCTCCGGCCTGAAGAAGCCCCTCTATTACGAGGAAAACAAGGGGATGTTCCGGGAGTTCGAAGACAAAATCATCCACGTCGTCGTGGATGACACACCGGCGGGCTATACGCACGACCGCGACACCTTCCAGAAGAATGCGGTGACCCGCGGTCTCAAAGACTGCACCGACGACGATGTTATAATCTTCAGTGACCTCGACGAAATCCCGAATCCGGACGCCATAAAGCGCATTCTGGACGCCGGCATCGACAAAACGAAGGTCTATCACTTCGCACAGAGGCTCTTCTACTGCTATCTCAACATGGAAGAGGTTTCCGGAAAGCTTCTTGCGTACTGCGGAGATTTTGACGGAGTGGAACATCCGCAGTGGATCGGCACGAAGATGTGCAGCTACAGTCTCATCCGAAAGAACGGCTGGCAGCTCGGACAGCTGCGTTTTCCGGAGATGAAGAAGATCGGAATCCGCGTTCCCGACGGGGGCTGGCATTTCGGCTACATGGGCGGTCATCACGAGACCGACCTCAGGAAGCGGGTGAGTGAGAAGGTCGTCTCCGCCGCACACCAGGAGCTTAACAGCAAATACATCCTCGACCGGGTCGAGGACAATGTGCTGGACGGAAAGGACCTTTTCGGCCGCGACTCGAAGTTCGTCATCACCGAAATCGACAGCACCTATCCGAAGTATCTGCGCGACCATCTTGATGAGTATGATTTTCTGATCCTGAAAAAGGAAAAGCCCGCGAAGAAACGTCTCCGTCACATCCGGGAGGCAGTCCGCGACTCTGCGCACAGTGTCTCCGTGTCCTGCAAGCGGCTTGTGAAACATATCCTGCGCATCTCTTCGTGAGGAAGCGGAGAAAAAGGAACTCCATCCTCCCGCCGCCGGAAACAGCTGTGCCGGGACAGTGCATATCTCCGGAGAAGAAAGGCTCGCTAGACAAAATGAGGAATTTTACCTCCATCTGCATTCCCACATATAATAATCCGGATGATGTCCATCGTCTTCTCTCTTCCATTGCGGAGCAGACCTTCCGGAACTACGAGGTCATCGTGACCGATGATTCGGACGGTCCGCTCATCTCAGATGTATGCCGCAGCTGGTCCTTACAGGATACACCTCTGTCAGGCAGGATCCGCTACTGTCACAACGAAAAAAAGCTCGGCCCCGTCTTCAACTGGAACAGAGCCCTGCGTCTTTCGAGGGGCGACTATATAAAAATCATGTTCAGCGATGACTGGTTTGCTGCCGGAGATTCACTCGGAGCCTTTGTCTCCATGCTCGACGAACATCCCGCCTCTTCCCTTGCATTCTCCGGAAGCCGCCAGGTCGTTCTGAACCCGGATTCTGCAGACTCTCTTCGTCATCTCGAAAACAAAATACAGAGCAGCCGCTGCCGCCATGCAGAAAAAAGCTTTCTGGATGAACTCCGCTCCGACTGGCGCTTTCTCTTTTTCTCCAATCAGATCGGATCCCCGAGCGCGGTCATCTACCGGCGGGATCTGAAGAATGTGGAGAATTCCATCCGGACAAAAGATATAGATACGGTCTCCGGTCATTCACAGCCGTCCCGGGATGATGCCGGCTCCGATCTTCCTCTGCCTGTTCTTTTTGACGAGAAGAGCGGTTTCGCGTCGGATGTTGTCCTCTACATGGACATCCTGCGCCAAAATCCCGTTTTCTCGTTCACACTGGATCCCCTGGTCTGCATCGGACTCCACAGTCAGCAGTACACGGAGACCTTCAAGGACAGGGACGACCGTGTCTATCAGGACTATCGCCTTATCTATGACAAGTATGAACTGCGGACGGATCCCCGGTGCCGCAGACACATGATGGACGCCTACATCATTCCGTATCATAAGCCGTATAAGGAGGCAGAGGCGTGCGGCTTTACGCGGGGGCAGTACTCACTCGGCAAAGCGCGCGGATTCATGGAAAGCGTCCGCAGTTATACGCAGAGTCACTTAAAGAAAAAACAGGGCTGAATCATCACACGGAAGTGAGATCTCACAGGACTTTCAGAAGGCAGCTATGATCGGAACAGAATTTATCAGGGGACAGGGGCTTGGGAATCAGCTCCTGTGTTATGTGACCGCACGGTGTGCGGCAATCGAAAATCACACAGAGTTCGGCACGGTACACGCGGAGCTTCTCGGCAATGTGGTTCACTCCCACAAGGGAATGTACTTCATGGATGTCGATCCGGGCCGCATCATAACGCCCGAAGAAAAGGCCGAAATGAAGGTCTATCAGGAGAAGGAAGAGCGGATTTTTCTCGGAAACTCGGAGCACGACATCACGCACGGCTGTTATATCAGCGGAGCTGACCCTGATCTCATGAAGGTTCCGGACGGAACGCTGATCCAGGGGAATATGCAGTCAGAGGAATATTTCGGGAAGTATCATGACGAAATCTGCTCGTGGCTTCGCGTTCTCCCGGAATATGCCATGCCGGAGTGCACCGCAGATGATCTCTGCATCATCAACATGCGCGGCGGGGAATACACGTCCCAGCCGGAGCTCTATCTCGACCGGCGCTACTATCTCCGCGCAGTCCGCAGCATGAAGAACATTAACCCGTCGATGCGCTTTTTCATCGTGACCGAGGACCCGGAGGCCGCTCACAAGGTTCTTCCCGAATTCGAGTGCCGGCATTTCGATGTCGGGCGGGATTATTCCGCCGTGCACAGCGCCCGCTATCTCATCCTGTCGAATTCCTCGTTTGCCGTCCTCCCTGCCTTCACAAGCAGTGAGCTCCGGTTTGCCATCGCTCCGAAATACTGGGCCCGCCACAACGTCTCCGACGGCTACTGGTCCTCGGAGCAGAACATCTATTCATTTGCCCACTATCAGGACAGGAGCGGCGCTCTCTTCACGCCGGAAGAGTGCCGGAAAGAGCTTGCTGAATACAAAAAAACCTCCCCTGTTTACCTAAGCCGCGGCACGCGGCTCGAGGGGGAGGCTCTCCGGAAGGCACAGCATCACGCCGACTTTCTTAAGAAAAAACAGCTCTTCTTAAAGGCCGTGCGCTTCCGATGCAGGGAATTTTTCCTTCCCGGATTTCTTATTCCGCCGTGTGATAAATTGTCTGGCCTTCAAGAGTAGTTCTCACAATTTTCTCGTTATCGACCTTGTAGATGATGTCACAGTCCGCGATCGTGTTGAGGCGATGAGCGATGATGACCATCGTCTTCCGCCCGTGGAAGCTGTTGATGGCCTCCATCAGGGCCTCCTCGGTCTCATTGTCGAGGGCGCTGGTTGCCTCATCGAATACAAGAATCTCCGGATCAGAATAGAGCGCCCTGGCGATCCCGAGCCTTTGCCTCTGACCGCCGGAGAGCCGCACGCCGCGGTCGCCGATCTTTGTATCAAGTCCCTCGGGAAGCGTCTTTACGAAATCGTAGATCTGCGCTTCCTTCAAAACTTCCTCAATCCGCTTCTCATCGACCTTATCGGCATCGATGCCAAACGCAATGTTGTCGCGGATACTCTCATCGATGAGATAGATGGTCTGCGGAATATACCCCACCATCGAAAGCCAGGAGTCGTAATTGTCAAAAATATCCCGGCCGTCGACCAGAATTTTCCCTTTCTCTGCGTGAAGAAGCCCGAGCAGGATGTCGACAATGGTCGATTTTCCGGCACCGGACGGTCCCATGATGCCGACCGATTTTCCCTTCGGGATAACCATGGAGGCATCCGTAAAGATGTTTCGCTCACCGGCGGGATAGCGGTATGTGATGTGCTCAAGCGAAATTCTGTCGTTCAGCGTGAGAGGGGAAGCTTCCGGTTCTTTCTTTCCGGTCACGATCTCACTTTCGTCCATGCAGCCTTCCGTCAGATTGTCGTAGACATAGTTGAGGCTCGGCTCTTCGTAGGCGATGTTTGCAATGTAGGTGTTGATGCGGTTGACGGACGGGATGAGACGCATGGCTGCAACCGCAAATGCCGTAAGCTGCGGGGCAAGCACCGTGATGTCGCCGCCGCGGGCGATATAAACGAGCATGAAGCCGAGGACCGCCACCATCGAAGTCGTCTCGATGAGAATGCGGGGCAGATTGTTGAGAACCGCATAATCCGTCGCGACCTGCGCACCGGTTTTGCCGCTCTCATAGTAATTCCGGATAAAGAAGTCCTGGCGGTTTAAGACCTTGACATCCTTGAGCCCGTAGATCGCCTCCAGGCGCCATTTGGCGATGCGGGAGCTGATGTTCTGGTTCTCGCGGCCGAGCCTGCTCAGCTTCGGCTTGAATCCCCTCGAATTGAGCAGTGTGAGGAGTGCAAAAACAAGGACAAGAAATACCGTCATCTCCCAGTTGGTAAAGATCAGAACTCCGCAGAGGAAGACGGCAACCACCATCTCCGTCGACAGATTGAGGAGATTCGTGACCAGAGAGAAGACATTCGGCACATCGGAGTCCGTGATGCGGAAAACAGTCGGGATATCGGCGCCCAGATACTGCTCGTACGGACGGCTCAGGAAATCGCGCAGGATCCGGCTGATGAGATCGTTGCGCGCGAACGCGACAAACTGATTCTGCTTCTTCGTCATGAAGAGCGTGTAAAGTCCCTTCAGAACGTAAATCGCAATAAGGAGGCCGAGCATCAGAATGATGACCTCTGTGCTCGTCCGGATGCCGGCCCGGGAAAGCACCGCCGCAAGCTGCGGGTGATTCTCTACGCGGCTCATCAGCTTGTCGGGGCTTACGATGAGCTCCACAACCGGGACGAGCATCGACACGCCGAGCGTCTCGAGTATACCGCTGATGAGGATCATTCCGCCGAGCAGCACAAACTGTCTCTTCTGCCTGCGGCTGAAGATATAATTCAGCTTGCGCAGGATGGAGAGCTCCGCCGTCGGTTTGTTCTTGACTTTCTTGTTCTTTGTATTAATTTTTGTTTCCTCTGTCATTTGTTTTCTTCAGGACTTTCGTTTCTGTTTCAGCGGCACCACACATTTTTCATAAAGTCTCGACAGCAGCGCGTAAAGCGCGGGTGATGTAAGGAAGAGTTCCATTCTCCTGCGGTCGCCTTCCGTGACATACGGCGCCTTGTAGATGCGCTCTATTTCTGCCCGGTCGGGGCGGATTTCTCTCTCCAGCCTCCTTGCGTAATCCTTCATCCCGGCCTCCCGGAAATCAAGATCGTAATAGAGCATCTGTGTATAAAACCAGAATGCCGCCCGGTCCGAGGCCTCATCCATCCCATGATCCCGGAAATACCGGATCTGCTGCCGGAGAAAGGGGATTTCATCGCGAAAACGCCTCTCTCCGCGGTCCTTGTTCATGATACTGTCACTTCGGCCGAACACGTAGTTGTACAGCGGCTCATCGACATAGGCAACCTTCGAGGCCTTCGTCATCGCAATGGTTGTGTACATGATATCCTCGGAATTGTGCCCTTCGGCGAAGGTGAGCCCTTCGACAAGGTCCCTCCGGAAAAGCTTGCTCCAGACCGAGTTCCGGATAAGGATTTCATCCTCCTGCGCGAGCCAGTGACAGACGGCTTCATCGCGGTCAAAACACACCGGCGCCTTCCAGCCGCCCGCCGGCTCACGGGAAAGTTCCCGGGGCGGTGTTTTTCCGTCCTCGTCCACGATGCGGTAGCGCACGCAGCACATCCCGGCGCCGAAATCCTTACACGCACGGAACATTTTCTCATACATGGACGGTTCTGCAAAGTCGTCCCCGTCGAGATATCCGATGTAATCCCCCGAAGCTGCAGAAAGGCCCGTGTTTCTCGCGGCGGAAAGGCCGCCGTTTTTCCGATGGATCACGTGAATCCTCGGGTCCTTCTCCGCATAACGGTCTGCGATCTGCGGGCAGGAATCCGTTGATCCGTCGTCGACCGCAATGATTTCGATATCGCGGAGCGTCTGATTCACAAGCGAATCAAGAGCCCGCGGAAGATATTTTTCTATATTGTAAATTGCGACAATGACCGATACTGCAGGCATCGCTTAGGTTTTCCTCACTATGCTTTCATGGCTTCCATCGTGCCGTCCGGCCCCACGAGAATCATGTCCGGCGTGTAGATTTCCTCTCTTCTGCCTTCGCCGTCCGAGAGATGTGTCCAGCGGGAAGGAGCATATATGCGGGTATTTTTCTTCTTGCCAAGGTAGGCTCCCCACCAGCTGAAGCTGCTGTTTGCAATGATGAAATGACGGCAAAGAGAAAGCAGGTAAAGATCCCGGAAGCCGGACCCTTCATCCGAGCCGGTCACGAGCGTGAAGCGAATGGGAGACGGAACACTGTCCGCCGCGTTTTCCGCCCCGGCGGAGGCGTCTTTTCCCACCCTCAGCCGTTCCTCCTCGCGCTGGATCCAGTCCGCAGCCATCTTTTCATCGTTGGAGAAAACAAACGCATGCACCGGAGCATGCACGCATTTGAGAAGACCGCAGATCGACGCGTGATAATACTCGTCCGTGCAGAAGCCGCCGTAGACGTCGGCCTTGGTCACGTAATCGCCAAAACGAAGATGCACCGCAAGGGTCTCTTCTCCCTCCGCCTCTGCACCCCGGATCTTTTCGCAGGCTCTTGCAGAATCCCGCGCCTCTTCTCCTTCCAGTATGTCAGAGCGGAACCGGAATGCTTTCCGCACGGCGCCGGTCTCTTCTTCCGCCCGCTGAAAATAGGCGGGACACTGGAAGCATCCGACATAGTAGGCATCCCCTGTCTCTTCAAGAAATGAGGGGTCAAACCGGAAGTTCCGGTCATGTTTCTCGAGGCTTTTCCTTCCGAAGAGCCTGCGCCGCACCTTCGAGGTGAAGGAGGGATCCGAATCCGTGATCCGAATCCGGTCTTCCTCGCTGCACTCGGGGACCTGTATGCCGAATGCCCTCTCCAGCATCGGCATGCGCTGGATGACGCCGGCTGCATTGCCGGCATCTGCACGGTCCCTTCCGCCGTCCTCTGCGGCGGCTCCGGGCGTTCCGCGGTACATGGTCCTGGTGTCAAACGTCACCTTTCTTCCCAGCGCCTCAAGCTGGATGCCGAGGGCATACTGGAACATCTGATTTCCAAGTCCGCCCGACATCTGAATAATAATCATCGGTCAAAATCCTCTGTACTCGTTTTCGAGCCATGCCTCAAACATGAGAATGAACCAGATCTGCTCTCGCCAGATCCCGCGCTCCTGCAGATCGTCCCACATGCTCCAGACAACATCCGGATTCAGGAATCCCTCGTTTACCAGCTTCCGGCGGCTGATGAGTCTCTCTGCCCAGGAACGCAGCTCACTCTCCCGGAGCCATTTTGCCATCGGAACCGAAAAGCCCTTTTTCGGCCGGTCCATCAGTTCCTTCGGCACATACCGGTACAGCACATCACGGAGAAGAAGCTTTCCAATCCGGCTCCCGTCCGGTCCTTCCCGGCCGCGGAGATAATTCATCGGAAGCGTCCAGGCAAATTCCACGACATCCCGGTCAAGGAACGGCACACGCGTCTCAAGGGAAACAGCCATCGCCGTCCGGTCGACTTTCACGAGGATATCATCGGGGTGATACATCTCCATATCCATGAGGGAGATATCCCGGGCGGGATCGCCGAGCGTATCCGGACCTGCATGGAAATATTCGCAGTCAGGGTATCCGCCGTCCACAAGAGCGATCTTCGGGATGAGAGGATCGCGCGAACGGTCGAGCCGGTACACGTCCTCCGGGCTCTCAGCAAGCAGAAGTTTTCCGCGCTCCCGGTTCATCTCCTTCCGTGCAGGCAGGCCGTGCAGGAGGAAGTTTCCCGCGGCCTTCCGCAGCGGCGCAGGCACTTTCCGGTTCTTCCCCCATTTCCGTTCGACGGATGTATAGGAATTATATCCGCAGAAAAGCTCATCTCCCGCATCGCCCGAGAGCGAGACGGTAACGTGCTGCCGGGTGAGTTTTGACACTAAGAAAGTCGGAATCTCGCTCGAATCCGCGAACGGCTCTGAAAACATATGCGGCAGAAGCGGGATGACCGCCTTGGCATCCGCCTCTGTAATATACATCTCGGTGTGGTCTGTCCCGATATGCTCCGCGATCTGCTTTGCAAAAGCTGCCTCATTGTATTTCGGATCCTGCATGCCGATTGTAAAGGAGCGCACTTTCCGGCTCCCGCTCTCTTCCTGCATGAGCGCGACGATCGTGCCCGAATCAATGCCTGCCGAGAGAAAGGCTCCGAGAGGCACATCGGAGATCATCTGACCGCGGATGGATGCACGGAGAAGCCGTTCAAGCTCATCCGCCGCCTCCTTGCGTGTGCCGGTGAAGGGATGCTCTCTCCCATAGACGGCCTTTTCCTTTACCGACCAGTACGTATGCGTCTCTTTCCTGGCAAAATCATCGACCCAAATCCGCATCCATGTTCCCGGAACCAGCTTGTAAATTCCCACATAGACGGAATACGGCGCAGGATAATATCCATGCTCAAAATACATGTGAAGAAGCGTCTTGTCTACCTTTGCGTCAAAACCATCGACGGCCGCGATGCTTCCGACATCGGATGCAAAGGCAAATGCTCTTCCGCCGTCCGGATTCCTGATGAACCCATAATAAAGTGGCTTCTCACCAACCCGGTCGCGGGCAAGCGTGATCGTGCGCTCTTTCCTGTCAAAAAGGCCGAACGCAAACATTCCCCGGCACATGGACAGTGTCTCTTCCACGCCCCAGGCTTCGATTGCCTCGACAAGGACTTCCGTGTCGCAGGTGCTGCGGAAGGCACTCACACGGTGCTCCGACAGGAGCCGCTTTTTCACATCCGCATAATTGTAGATCTCTCCGTTGTATACGATCGTGAACCGTCCGGATGCAGAGGTGAAGGGCTGGGCGCCGGCATCTGAGAGGTCGAGGATGGAAAGGCGCTGATGACCGAGTACGACAAGGCCGTCCGGCGAGACCCATGTCCCGCCCGCATCCGGCCCCCGGTGCACCATGCGCGCCCTCATCTTCTCCATATTCTCTCTGCCCGCCCGGCCGAAGCCGATCAGTCCAGCTATTCCGCACATTGACTCTCCCCCCTGCCCCGTTCAGCCGGGTTCATGATTCAGGATTTCCCGGAAATACGCTTCCCACTGCGGCAACGCCTTATCCGGCGCATAGACCTCACGGACGCCTTCCGCTCTCTTTCCCATCGCCGCGCTGTATTCAGGATCCGCCATCAGACGCTTCAGATCACTCTTCAGAGTCTCAATTCCCCCCACAGGGATGAGAAGCCCGTTTTCTCCGCTCCTGATCACCATGCGGGGACCGCCGACCGGGCAGTCTGTCGAGATCGGCGCAAGCCCAAGAGACATCGCCTCGAGCAGCGAATTCGGAAGGCCCTCGGTATCGGATGTGAGAAGAAAGATCGATGCTCTGCTGATCGCCTCCGCCACATTCGATACCGCACCCTCGAGAAAGATGCGGCCGTCCATTCCAAGGCTATGAATCTCTCCTTCGAGCTTCTCCCTGTCCGGTCCGTCTCCATAAATATGCAGGGTCCATCCGTCAAAATCCGGGATGAACTGTCCGATCCCTGCGTTATGCCTGCTGTGCTTTTTCTCCTTACTGTCTTTGGCTGCATCCGCCAGCACACCTGCAAAGGCCCGGATCATCATGGACTGATTCTTGTTCCCGTCGAGGCGCCCCACGGCGACGGCCCTTTTTTCTCTCTTTCCCTCATACGGCGGGATGAGGAATGCCGGGTTCAGCGGGTTCGGCAAAACCTTTGTTTTCTCTTTGATTCCGCCGACCGGGAAGAAAGACGCGCAGTCCTCTGTCGTGCAGATGATTCCGGCCGCGAAGGGAAACGTGCGGAGCATCCAGCTGCGCTGCGCCCCGTCCGGATATTCCAGTTCCGGGTCCCCGCGGACCGCGGCGATGACGGGGATCCCGAATTTTCTTCCGGTCTCGATCGCCATCATATTGTTCTTCCCGAGGAAGGAGACAATAAGGTCCGGCCTCTCCGTCTTCCAGATTCCGCAGAGCTTCCTGCGGCGCCTTTCGAAATTCACCACGCGCTGCAAAGGCCCGCTCCCGGAACAGGTTTCCTCCGGCGTGATGTCCGAGAGAACGCGCCGGATGTCAGAACGCAGCGGATATTCATTTTGCTTCCTGTAGATTGTGACAAGGACGATGTCCCAGCCTTCTCTCTTCAGGTACTCCGACAGATTCACGATGACCCGCTCCGTTCCGCCGCGGGAGAGTGAACTGCAATAAATCGCTATTTTGGGCATGCTTCTTACTCTGCAATCTCAGCATACGTTTTGTCTTTGATGTGCTGCTTTACGGTTTCAATGTCGCTCTCGCTTTCCTGCTGCCAGAGCGAATATGCTTCATCCCAGCTCCTGTAGGTATTGTCTCCCCGTCTGTCCGGAAGATCATAATGCTCTTCAAGATAGTTTTCGAAAAACCTCGTCACCTTGCCGGAGCCCAGTGCATTCACGTGGTTTCCGTAATCATTGAAGTCCGTCGCTCCGTCGAGACCGCACTCGTCCACATAGTCATTCAGGTCGAGAAATCCGAATCCTTCCGCGGTGACGCGGTCTCCAATATAGTTGAACATCTCATGCTGCTCTTCGGACTCAAGAAACGGTGACACGATGAAGAGAGCCTGCTGTCCGTTTTCCTCGAGCCAGTCCATCAGCTCCGTCAGATGTCCGTCCTGAATCTCCGGAATCGGCGTCCTGTCCTCATCCCATGAGTAATCCACCAGCTCGCAGGGGCCAAGTTCGTCCGAACTCGTATACCCCTTGTGCGGGTCCTTCTTTGTGAAGAGGAAAGACGTCCACTGCCCGGGGTCACGCAGAGACCGCCAGTTCGAATGGTATTTGAAGATATCAATAATATACGTATATGCCTCTTTGTCGGAATCGCTGATGCCGCCGTTCACCGACGATTCATCCGTGAGCGCCAGAATCGCATCGAGGCGGTTCTTCGAATACTTCAGATTGTCCGTCACGCCGCGGGTATAGGCCATGTTGTTCGTCATGTTGTGCTCATCGCCCGTATACATCCGCACCTCGAAAATCATCAGCTGCGGGTGCTGCCGCGAGAGAGCTTCCTTTGCAAGATACAGCTGTGCCGCGGGACGCTGCAGATTCGTGGAGAGTGGATAGATGACCGCGCCGGTCTCACCGTA
>ONGY01000009.1 GCA_900317475.1 uncultured Lachnospiraceae bacterium
GGGTATGAGCTCCCGAAGTTTGACCGTGCGGCGATGATTAAGGCGACGGGAGAGAATCCGGTCTGGGTTCACTTCGGCGCCGGCAATATTTTCCGCGCATTCCATGCGGAGATTGCGCAGCGGATGCTGGATAAGAAAGAGACGGGATGCGGAATCATCGTAGCGGAAGGATACGATTATGAAATCGTGGAGAAGCAGTACCGCCCGCACGATAATCTCTCGATTCTGGTCACACTGTGTGCGGATGGGAACATCAAAAAGACGGTGATCGGATCGATTGCAGAATCCTGCATCCTCGATTCGAATGATGAGGAAGAATACAGCCGGCTGAAGGAGGTTTTTACGAAGGAATCCCTGCAGCTGTGCACCTTCACGATTACGGAGAAGGGATACAGTCTCATGGATGCGAAGGGAGAACTGCTCCCTGCTGTCCTCTCGGATTTTGACGCGGGACCGGAAAAGCCGCAGAGCTACCTCGGAAAAGTCGTCTCTCTTCTTTATGCAAGATTCCGGGCAGGAGAGAAACCGATCGCCATGGTTTCGACGGACAACTGCTCGAGGAACGGCGAGAAACTGGAGAAGGCCGTCTCGACATTCGCCGATGAGTGGGTGAAGAGAGGATGCGTGGAGGCGGGGTTTGCAGCGTATGTAAAGGATGAATCGAAGGTTTCGTTCCCGTGGAGCATGATCGACAAAATCACGCCGCGCCCGGATGCATCGGTCGAAGAGATGCTGGAGAAGGATGGTCTTGCGGAATGCACCCCGGTGTTCACCGCAAAGAAGACCTGCATTGCGCCGTTTGTCAACGCAGAGGAGACGGAGTATCTTGTCATCGAGGACAAATTCCCGAATGGAAGGCCAAAGCTGGAGAAGGGCGGTGTGCTCTTTACGGACCGCGCGACGGTTCAGAAGATCGAACAGATGAAGGTGCAGACCTGCCTCAATCCGCTGCACACGCTGCTTGCTGTGTTTGGCTGTCTGCTCGGATACACGAGAATTTCAAAGGAGATGCAGGATGAGGATCTGTCGAAGGCTGTCCGCATTCTCGGTTATAAGGAGGGGCTGCCGGTCGTCGTGAACCCCGGAATTCTCGATCCGAAAAAATTCATCGACACCGTCGTGAATGTCCGCATCCCGAACCCGTTCATGCCGGACACGCCGCAGCGCATCGCGACCGACACCTCGCAGAAACTCTCTGTCCGCTATGGAGAGACGATCCGGAGCTACATGGAGGCAGAGAAGGCAGCATGCGGCGGCAGGACAGAGAATGCAGGGGACATCAATGCCTCAGTTCCCGAAGATAATAAAGCAAAGGTGACAGGCGCTTATATGATGGAGGCCGAGACCTCCGGCGTGAAGAATACTCTTCGGGTATCTTCTTTGAGAATGATCCCGCTCGTGGAAGCCGGCTGGATTCGTTATCTCATTGGGATTGATGACAACGGAGAGACGTTCGAACTTTCCCCGGACCCGCTGATGGGGGAACTGAAGCCCTTCGTGTGCGGTCTGAAGGTCGGCGAGGACAATGATCTTTCAAAGATTGACCCGCTGCTTCACAACAGCCGGATTTTCGGCGTCGATCTCTTTGAGGCTGGTCTGTCGGATGCCGTGAAGGAGGACCTTGCAAAGCTTCTTGCAGGCAGGGGCGCGGTGAGAAAAACGCTGCATGAGGCGGTGAGCGAAGAGTAAAACAGCCGGAATGAAGACCCGCTGTCCTTTACCTGAGGTGCAGGATGAGTGCGATGACGGCAAGGTGCGTCGGATAGTAGATATAGAAGAACCACTTCGAGAAAGCTTTTCCGTGACGCATCCGTTTCCCGTTGTAAAGAAAACAGATGACCAGAAACGAAAGCAAAGGTCCGGAGAGAGACTCCGGATCGAAGAGATAAAGAATGTCGATGCCGTTCCCGCGGAGCGACAGAAGGTACACCGCGCTCATCAGAGACGCGCAGATGATGAAGAAAAGAAGGCACAGAAGATAGCCGATCTTCTCGCGCCGTGCTCTCGCTGTGCCGTATGGAATGCCGTTCATGTGCGGGCACGGCTTCTTCCAACCGTGTGCCGAAAAGTAGAAAATCAGTGTGAAGGCCGGTGCCATCACACTCCAGTCGCTCATCGCACTCCCGATGAACAAAACCGCGATTTCGAGAATCTTCATGCCCGCCGTCTGAGCCGACTCCAATGCCGTCAGAATCAGAAAGCAGAAGAAAAGATTGAAAATAACGTTGAGTTCTACCTGGTCACTGCTGAAACTTTCGCCCGGCGCGATTTTAAGTGCATACAGAAAGGGCGCCTCGGACAGAACAGCAAAAAGCAGGAGCCTTCTGCCGTACTTCATCCGGTCACGCGTATAGGCAAAACCCTCCACGAGAAAATAGGTCATGGTAATCAGCGTGAAGTAACCGATATAGGTAAACTGTTTTGCAAGCTCGTAGTTTCCGATGAAGCCGGTCAGGGAAAGATGATTGAGCGTCATCGTGAACATGGCAATGTATTTGATGATGTCACGGTTCAGGGGCCTCCCCTGACGGATATCATTTGGGATGGATTCATTCATATCTTTGGCCGCTTTCAATGGGATATATTGGCTGTCTGGTTCCGATTTTCCTGCAGTCAGGCACAAATTGGATGTCTGGTATTTCCGATCCTCTTCCGCATGATAGAATGATAGCACGGCAGCGGAGTATTTCCGATCCGGTGCTGCGTGTGAGAACGAAAAACGGTTGTTAATTTAATAAGGGACGCCAGAAAATATGAGACAGGACTTACGAGAGAGACTGGGCAAAGAGTGGCTTTTCTTTGACGGAGGCATGGGAACGCTTCTGCAGGCAAAGGGCCTTGCGGGCGGGGAGCTTCCGGAGAAGTGGAATCTTACCCACCCGGAAGTGATCATAGAAATTGCGGAAAATTACCTGAATGCCGGAGCCGACATTTTCAACACAAACACCTTCGGCGCGAACAGGCTCAAGTACCCGGACAGCCTCGGAGAGATCGTGACGGCGGGAGTGAATCTTGCAAAGGAAGCGCGCAGGAGAGCCGGACGCGAGGAGGATGCCTATATCGCACTGGACATCGGGCCCACGGGAAAACTTCTCGAGCCGATGGGGGATCTTTCCTTCGACCGGGCAGTGGAGCTTTTCGGAGAGGTGGTGCGAATCGGTGCGTCGGCCGGCGCGGACCTTGTGCTCATCGAGACCATGAGCGATTCCTATGAGGCAAAGGCGGCGGTCCTGGCTGCAAAGGAAAACTGTGATCTTCCGGTCCTCATCACGACGATTTACGACGGAACGGGAAAACTTCTGACCGGAAGCACGGTCGACTCGACGGTCCCGATGCTCGAAGGGCTCGGCGTTGATGCCCTTGGCGTGAACTGCGGCCTCGGGCCGGAGCAGATGTATGCGATCGCAAAGCGCCTCACCGAGGTGGCTTCGGTGCCGATTATCGTGACGCCGAATGCGGGCCTGCCGCGCCAGGAGGACGGCAGAACCGTTTACGACGTGGGCCCGGACGAGTTTGCAGACTGGATGGGAAGGATTGCCGATCTCGGTGTTCAGCTTCTCGGCGGCTGCTGCGGAACGACACCGGAGTACATCGAAAAGATGGTGAAAACGGTTCGGCCGAAGCCGTTCCGCGCGAATACGCCAAAACACCGGACGGTCGTCACGAGCTTTTCAAAGGCAGTCGTGATCGACAATAAGCCGGTGATCATCGGAGAGCGGATCAATCCGACCGGAAAGAAGAAATTCAAACAGGCTCTGCGGGATCATGATCTTGACTATATCTGTTCACAGGGACTTCAGCAGGAAGATGCCGGTGCAGATATTCTGGATGTGAATGTCGGACTGCCGGAGATCGATGAACCGAAGATGATGCGCGAGGTCATCCTGCAGCTGCAGGGAATCTGTGCACTTCCGCTTCAGATCGACACGACGGACAGAAATGCGCTCGAGACGGCGCTCCGTCACTACAACGGCAAGGCAATGGTCAATTCCGTGAACGGCAAGCGGGAAGAGATCGAGAAAGTTATGCCGCTCGTGAAGAAATACGGCGGTGTTCTTGTCGGCCTTTGTATCGATGAGGATGGAATTCCCGGGACAGCGGAGGGAAGAATCCGGATCGCACGGAAGATTTATGACGCCGCGGAAGAGTACGGAATTCCGCGCGAGGATATCATCATCGACGGGCTCACCATGACGATTTCTTCGGACAGCACGGCTGCGCTCACGACACTTGAGACGGTCCGGAGAGTCCGGGACGAGCTGGGAGGACATTCGATTCTCGGTGTCTCGAACGTCTCATTCGGACTGCCGCAGAGGCAGCTCATCAATGCCAATTTCTTCACAATGGCAATGCAGAATGGACTTTCGGCGGCCATTATCAATCCGAATAATGCGGACATGATGGCGGCGTACCGTTCTTTCCTTGCGCTTGCGAATCAGGACCCGCAGTGCCTGTCATACATCGATGCCTATGCAAATGCAGCGCCGGTAAGCCTTGCACTGGCAGCAGGAACCATAGCTCCAAACTCCGGAACAGCCGGGGCTGTCGGTGCGGGCGCCGGTACGCCTGCGCCCGGTGCTTCATCCGGCGGAGATGCGGACACAGCGGAAGAACTGATCAGAGATGTCGAGCGCGGCATGGCGGGACAGGCGGCAGCGGCGGCGAAGGCCCTGATCGACGCGGGAAAAGACCCGATGGAGATCATTAATGAACAGCTCATCCCGGCCCTCGATGTCGTCGGCAAGGGATTTGAAAAGGGGACCATCTTTCTTCCGCAGCTCCTCATGAGCTCTGAGGCGGCACAGGCAGGTTTTGGCGTGATCCGGGAAGCGATGAAGGGAGCGCCCCGCGAATCAAAGGGAAAGATTATTCTCGCGACCGTAAAGGGAGATATTCACGATATCGGCAAGAACATCGTGAAGGTGCTGCTGGAAAATTACGGCTATCAGGTCATCGACCTCGGGAAGGATGTTCCGCCGGAGAAAATCGTGAAAACTGCTCTGGACGAGGATGTGAAGCTGGTCGGGCTTTCGGCGCTGATGACAACGACGGTCGTGAGCATGAAAGAAACTATACGGCAGCTGCGGATTGCAAAACCGGACACAAAGGTCATGGTCGGCGGTGCGGTTTTGACGCAGGAATATGCAGATCAGATCGGTGCGGATGCATACGCAAAGGACGCGATGGAAAGCGTGCGGTACGCGGATTCGCTTGATCTGATGCATTAGTTCGCAGTGCGGCAGCGTGAAAATTCACAGCTTTCATGAAAAGAGCATTCTTCGCATCCTTCGAGAATACAGTTCTGGTCATGGGGAGAAAGACCGATGATCGCTGTCACAGTTTTTGACGGCGTCATGAGCAGAGTGTCGGAGAGGACAATGCCCGCATTTTTCTCAAGACCGAGGATCCGGTCGAAGTCCCTTTGATGGGAGAGCGGCACATCCCCGTATCCGGGCGAGTAGCGCGGGCGGCAGAAAAGACCGTCTGCGCCGGCTTCCGAGCGGATTTTTCTGTTCACGTCATCGACGTATGCCTCGATCATTGCGGCACCTGCTGCCTGAAAGACGGCGGCCTTGGTCATGCTGCCCGCAAGCTCTGCGCGTCTGATCAGACGGTCGCAGCCGAGCCCGAGTGTCGCCGCGAGGAGCACGGCGCGGGTGCAGCCCCTGAGATTGCGGGTGAGATTACGGCTCTTAATGGTCATGCTGTCGATCGTGATGGGGATTATTTCCGGATCCGCGCTTTTTCCCCAGACAATCGGAAAGGAAAGATAGTAGTTCCGGGGGCTGCTGATATCTATAAGCTCACGGACACACGTCTCAATCAGCGCGGAAGTGAATTCGTCCGGGGTGTGTCCTGCATATCCAAGATACCTTTCGATTTCTTTTCTGTTTATTTCTGAATCGAACATAGTAATTCTGAACCGCCCGGTTATTTTATGATATCCGCCAGGTTTTCCATGATCGCCGCGGCGACATCCGGCTTATTCATTGAATAGACGTGGATGTGGCGGATGCCGTTTGCGAGGAGGTCGATGATCTGGTCGGTTGCGTAGATGATGCCGACTTTCTTCATTGCATCCGGGTTTTCGCCGAAATGGTCTACAATTGCGCGGAACCGCTCTGGAACATTGGTCCCGGAAAGTGCGACGGACCGGCCGAGCTGCTTTGCCCTTGTAATCGGCATGATGCCCGGGACGATCGGGCAGGTGATTCCGATGTCGCGCGCGCGGTACAGGAAATTGTAGAAGATATTGTTGTCAAAGAACATCTGTGTCACAAGGAAGTCTGCACCGGCATCGACCTTTTCTTTGAGATAACGGATATCATCTGCCTTGTGTGCAGATTCGACATGTCCCTCCGGGTAGCACGCTGCCCCGATGCAGATATCACTCCGTTCGCGGATGAAGCGGATGAGATCGACGGCATGCGGAAAATCGTGCTCCGTGGCGCCGTCCAGAGGGATATCGCCGCGCAGGGCCATCAGGTTTTCAATGCCTGCCTCCTGCACGAGGCGGATTTCTTCCTCGGCGCGCTCTTTCGTGGAAGAAACACAGGTGAAATGCGGGATGACCGGCACGTCAAAACGCTCCTGAATATTCTTCGCGATCTCCAGAGTGAGTTTTGACGAACTTCCGCCCGCTCCGTAAGTTACGCTCATATAGGATGGGGAAAGTGCGGCAATTTTTTCGGTGGCTTCGCGCACTGCTTCAAGACCGTCTGCCTTCTTCGGCGGGAAAACTTCAAATGAAATAGTGACAGAATCACCTTTGAGCAAATCAGAAATTCTCATTTATACCTCCATCGGCTGCCACAGGGCAGTTCTGCATCGGTGAAACCGCAGAAATCCTATTGCGAGTATAGCGGCAAAACGGACAAAATGACAAGCTCGGTTTGCACGTTTTCTGATATTCCGCGGCGCACATTACAGTAAGTCTTTTATGTCTTTTTGTGTTAGAATTCTACATATATAAGCGGTGAGGACTCTTTGGGGTTATGCCCTCACAGCGAAAATTTCGATTCCAAAATGGGCGTAGGGCCGGGCAAACGGTGACTAAACGTCCGAATTATGGGCTGCAGATGCGGCCTGAGGAGGTATTTATTATGCTGAATGTTTCGATCTGCATCGGAAGTGCCTGCCACATGAAGGGCTCCAGGGAGGTCATCTCCCGCCTTAAGCAGCTTGTCGCTGAGAATCATCTGGAAGACAAGGTCTCTCTTTCCGGGTCTTTCTGCACCGGCAACTGCCAGCATGCAGTCTGCGTCACCATCGGTGACACCCTTTATTCCCTGTCTCCCGAGACAACGGATGAGTTTTTTAAGAATGAAGTCCTGGCAAGAGTAGGAGCCTGATCAATTTTGAGCCTTTGGGGCGGCAGACAGGCTTTCCGGCGGCAGTTTTTAACCGCGTGGGAGCGCGGCCGCTGCCGCAGGTTTTTACGCAGGACCTCAGAATGAAGATCATCGAATTCAATTCCGACAAATGCAAACACTGTTATAAGTGCGTCCGAAGCTGCGAGGTCAAGGCCATCAGCGTGAAGAACGAGCGGGCGGAGATCATTGGCTCACACTGTATTCTGTGCGGCCAGTGTCTTCGGGTATGCCCTCAGTCCGCCAAAACACTCTACTCCGAGCTTGACTATGTCAAGAGTATGATCGCCTCCGGCGAGAAGGTTGTCCTCACGATGGCACCTTCCTACATGGGGCTTCTGAAATACAAGACGCTCGGCCAGGTGAAGGCCGCCATGAAAAAGCTCGGGTTTTACGATGTCGCAGAGACGTCCGAGGGAGCAGCTGTCGTGACGGCGGAGTATGCGCGTCTCATCCGCGAGGGAAAGATGCGCAATATTATCACGACCTGCTGTCCGAGCGTCAATTATCTTATTGAAATGTATCATCCGTCGCTGGTGAAGTACCTGGCGCCGGTTGTCTCGCCGATGATTGCCTCCGGCATGCTCATCCGCCGCAGAATTCCGGACTGCAAGGTTGTTTTCGTGGGTCCCTGCATCGCAAAGAAGAGGGAAGCCCGCGAGGGGGCTGTAAATAAGCGTGTCATCAATGCGGTCATCACTTTTGAAGACCTGAAGAAATGGCTGGATGAAGAGCACATTGATATCGGTGCCTGCGAGGATGAGCCGTTTGAACTTGATCCGCGCGTGAACCGTCTGTATCCGGTCACCGGCGGCATTCTTAAGTCGGTCCGTGCCACGCTCGCCCAGGGCGTCGGCAGCGATATCCGCGTGAGCCAGGATCCGGACGGCACATGGGATGCGCGTCAGGGCGACGGGACCTGGAAGCATTACCGCAAATTCTATGTCCACGGCGCAAAAGACTGCAATGAACTGTGCCGCGATATGGAAGCGGGCGGTGTGAATGGCTGTTTTATTGAAATGAATATGTGCGCCGACGGCTGCATCAAAGGGCCGACGGTGAACGATAACGATGTCTATAAATACAAGGTGAAACTCGACATGGGCGAGCGGATTCCCAAGGACGCACCGTCCGAGAAGGACATCCGCACGCTGATGGGAGACCTTGATTTTCACAAGGAATTTCACGGCTGTGACCTTGGCGACCCGGAGCCGACGGAAGAACAGATCCGCGATATCCTCGCCAAAACCGGGAAATACACGGCGGAGGATGAGCTTAACTGCGGCGCCTGCGGCTACGCCACCTGCCGCGACAAGGCCATTGCGGTCTTCCAGGGCAAGGCGGAGCTTGATATGTGTATTCCGTATATGCATATGCAGGCCGAGTCCATGGCAAACATCGTCATGCAGGAGAGCCCGAACGCGGTCATCATGGTGGACCGCAGTCTGACCATCCTGGAATACTCCAGAGTCGGGCAGAAGTACTTCGGCATCCCGCGCTCGAAGGCGCTTAAGATGAAGCTCGGCGATATCTTCGATCCTTCGCTGGTCGAGCAGGTCTTCCGGACACAGAAGGCTGTTCACGGCCGCAAGGTCGCACTTCCGAAGTATAAACTCATGACGCTTCAGAACATTGTCTTCATTCCGAAGCAGGATGATGTTCTTATCACCATCTCGGATTTCACGCCGCAGGAGAACCTGCTCCGTCAGGAATACGACAACCGCCGCCATTACATGGGACTCGCACAGGAAGTCATACGCAAACAGATGATTACCGCGCAGCAGATTGCCTCTCTCCTCGGTGAAACGACGGCGGAGACGAAGTCAACTCTCAGCATGCTGGTAGATTCCATCCGCGCGGAAGACATGGAAAATGGCATGCCGGTGGAAGAGGCCGGCGGGGACATGCAGGCGGAAGAGACCGGGAATGGTCTTCCGTCCGGAAGTGCGGAGAAATTTTCTTCCGGAGCGGCCATATACTGCGGAACAGAAAGCAAAGAAGACGCAAAAGCTCCGGCATCGGATAAGGCAGAGGCGCCCGGAGAAAATGCTGCTGCGGACGGAAACGTTTCGACGGGGGATTCACCCGCGGGATCTGCGGACGATGACCTTGGCATTCCCGTCGTGAAGCCAAAGAAGCAGTTCAAGATTGTGGAAACCTATGCGGCTCCGAAAGAAAAATGCAGTGAAACAGTGGATCCGGAGACAGGTCTTCCGATCGTGACCGGCATGGCGGATACCGTTTTTCCGGACAATAAACGCAATCCGTCGAATCCGGTGAAGAAGTTCAAGATTAACGATACATACAGCAGGAAGAAAGACGAGTAGCAGTCAGAGGTTCGTTCGAAGTGAGTCTGACAACGGAAATTGCATATAAAAGCCTGAACCACTACGGCGAAATTCTCTGTGGAGACAAGGTCGAAATCGTCCATCGCCCGGACTCGGACATCGTTGTTCTCGCAGATGGAATGGGAAGCGGCGTACGCGCCAATATGCTTTCCACACTTACGTCCAAGATTTTCGCGGAGATGCTCGAACAGGGCTCGCACCTTGACCAGTGCGTCGAAACGGTCATCGATACGCTGCCGAATGACCCGCAGACCCACGTGTCCTACTCGACGTTTTCCATCCTGCAGATTTTTCACGACGGGCGCGCAACGCTCATCGAATATGAGAATCCGGAATGCATTTTTATCCGGGATGATGCTCTTGTCCCGATTCCGAAGCATGAGCGCCTGACACGCGGCAAGATCGTCAATGACTATCGGTTCAATGTGAAGATCGGAGACACATTCCTCCTCATGAGCGACGGCACGATTCACGCCGGCGTCGGCAAGAAGAATGCATTCGGCTGGCCGTGGGAAGACATCGCGGACTATGCACTGAAGAGCCACCGCACCAGTCAGTCGCCGATGCGGCAGGCAATCCGTCTCTGCGAGGCGTGCAATGAGCTCTATGACGGGAAGCCGGGCGACGACACGACAGTCGCCTGCGTCCGTGTGACGGAAGAGAAGATTGTCCATCTGATGACGGGTCCGGCAAGGAACCCGGCGGATGATGAAAAGATGGTTGCGGATTTCATGTCCGGCGATGATTCGGTGACCCGTATCGTTTCCGGCGGTACCAGTGCAACGATCGTATCGCGTGTGCTCGGCCGTCCAATGCAGGTTTCGCTGGACTACGGCGATTCGGACATTCCTCCGATGGGAGAAATCGAGGGAATTGATCTCGTTACGGAAGGTGTTCTGACACTTGCGGAGGTGATCCGGCTGATCCGCGAGTATGCCGACACGGATAAAGTCGACCGCGCGTATTTCAGGAAGCTTGATGATCCGAATGCGGCCGCGCGGATTGCAAAGGTCTTCATCGAGGACTGCACACGCGTCGTGCTGTACGTTGGCACAGCCATCAACGCGGCTTATCAGAATCCGGACCTGCCGCTCGAGCTCGGCATGCGGCAGAACCTGACCCGACAGCTCACCGAAGCACTCGGGGCGATCGGGCGTCCGGTTGAGACACATGTATACTGATCACAGCAAAGCACCAGGGGGCGGACAGGCGTCCGGGCAGGACGCATGCATGACTGATCCGGCGATAAACTGCACGGGCTGCAGTGAACCGATTTACAGCGTGTATTGAAATATGTACATGGAAGGGCGGTTTTGCGCCTTGTGGAGACTTTGTTAATCATTTATCATAGTGGCGTCACCATCTGAAGGAGGAGACTTTTTATGGTAACGAATGATAAGACAACCAATGACATAACCCAACGGGTTTTTTATGAAGTTTCAAAACTTGCCTGGAATGGCGAACTCGAAGAAAAGAAGGAACTTCTTCCGGAAGAAATGATTCCGGGACCGCATCCGCAGTACCGCTGCTGCATCTATCGTGAACGTGAAATCATCCGCGAGAGAGTCCGCATGGCAAGAGGACTCTGCCCCGGAAAGAAAGACACAAAGAATATCGTCCAGGTCATCCCTGCCGCATGCGATGACTGCCCGCTTGCAGCTTATTCTGTCACCGACAACTGCCACGGATGCCTGGGGCATGCCTGCTATGATTCCTGCCATTTCGGCGCGATTTCGTTCAACAGGGAAGGCAACCGCGTCCGGGCACATATTGATCCGAACAAGTGCAAGGAATGCGGCATGTGCGCGAGAGCCTGCCCGTACGGTGCAATCGTTGACCTCGTGCGTCCCTGCAAGAAAGCCTGCCCGGTCGGTGCCATCACGATGGACCCGGAATCCGGACTCTGCCAGATCGACGAGAATAAGTGCATCCAGTGCGGTCACTGCATCCATGCCTGCCCGTTCGGAGCGATTGGCGCCAAAACTTTCATCATTGATGTCATCAACATGATCCGTTCAGGAGCCAAAGTCTATGCGATGATCGCGCCGGCAGTCGAGGGCCAGTACGGCAAGGATATCACAGTAGACTCCTGGAGAGCAGCCCTGAAGAAGGCCGGCTTTGCAGACCTGATCGAGGTTTCCCTCGGCGGCGACCTTACGGCGGCTGCAGAGGCGGATGAATGGACGGAAGCCTGGAAAAACGGCGGCGGCAAGACGACTTCCTGCTGCCCGGCATTTGTAGCCATGATCCGGAAGCACTTCCCGGAACTCAAGGACATTATCTCGACGACCGTCAGCCCGATGTGCGGCGTCTCCCGTATGCTCAAGGAGAGAGAGCCTGACTGTGTCACGGTCTTTATCGGACCCTGCCAGGCAAAAAAAGCGGAAATCCTTGATACGGAAGTATCCGGAAATGCAGACTATGCTCTGACCTTTGATGAAGCATACCAGATGCTCCGCGGCAAGGGCATCGACCTGGAGCCGGTCGAGGAGTTCACGCAGCAGGGCTCAACCTATGGCAAACACTTCGGCAACAGCGGCGGTGTTGCGGCAGCCGTTATTCAGTGCATGAAGGAGCAGGGTGTTGACACCACTGATCTCAAGGTCAAGGTCTGCAACGGCGCGGCGGAGTGCAAGACCGCACTTACGCTCATGAAGATGGGACGTCTCCCGGAGAAATTCGTCGAAGGCATGATCTGCCAGGGCGGATGCGTTCAGGGACCGAGCCGCCAGAAGACTCTTCAGGAACTCACCAAGGACCGTGAGGAAATGATCGGAAGAGCAGACAGCCGTGAAGTTCACGAGAACCTTAAAATGCAGGATGCCGACAAGGTCCGGATGCACCGCTCGGAAGAAGTCTGAGAGGACAGCGGTCAGAAAACAGAATTATGAATACACAGAGCCCGGGATGTATGTCCCGGGCCCTTTCTGTATCCCGGGACCGCTCTTCATCAACTTACCCGCATTTTACGTTTTTCTTCCTTAATTGCACACACTTCTTACGGTCATTTTACCTTCCTCTGATATTTACAGAAGTACATCTTTATCGATTCCTTCCCGTATTAGCAGTGGACTTGATAATCCTGTGTTATATTATCATGTAGCCATCAATACGTATGCGGGGAAAAACACCGGACGTATATCGGAGGCGTATAGAGGAAGACTCGCATGATCCATCCGTCTGTGGATGGGCGATGAGGATATGCAATATGAAAACCGCGACCAAAAACAGCATTCGTATACTGTGGAATTTTTTGCAGATGATAATTTGAATATTTCAAAGTGGGACGGGGCACTGCTCGGAGATTTCTATTCCTACAATCTCTCTCTTTGCATCACGGCAGCTGCGATGCTCTGTGTCCTTTCGCTCATCGGTCTCATCGGAACCTATGCTCCATTTTCGACCGGTCTTATCATTCCTGCCATCAATGCAACCGTTGTCTATCTGATTATCTTTGGCACGAACGCTTGTTTTCTCGCAGCACTGCAATATGCTCACATCCACCAGAAGACGATGCCGAAGAAGCGTCTGAAGCGGCTGTTTGTCTGGTTCACCGGCATCAACATGATCCTGGCCAGCGCCACTTTCTTTACGACGCAGAAGGACAGCAGTTTCTTCTTTGAATATATTCTGATTACCATCATCATCGATCTGATTCCCATCGCAGGAACCTTTTCTTTTTCCCGCAACATGGTCATCAATGTGGTCTCTGTCATTTTTGTGCTGGCCGCTGCGGACCATCCGATCGCCTCGCAGGATGTCGTTGATATTGTTGCTCTTCAGGTGATCTGCGGGTTTGTCAACCGCTCGAGACTCCAGAATTTCTGGCGCCGGGAACAGGCAAAACTCTCCATTGAAAAGCAGAAGGAGAAGTTTTATCACGACAGCCGTACAGATGAGCTGACCCGTCTGGAAAACCGGATGGCGCTCCGCAGCGATTTTGCATCTTTTCTGAACCATCCTGTCTGTGTCGCACTGATTGATCTTGACTTTTTCAAGAAATACAACGACACATACGGCCATGCATACGGTGATCAGGTTCTGGCGACGGCGGGAAATTATTTTCATCAGATTTTCCATGAGGAGAACGATCATTGCTATCGTTATGGCGGCGATGAGTTTCTGATCCTCTCGGAGAATGAAGAAGCGGATGTGTTCCGGAAGAAGCTTGGGGCCTTTCAGGAACTGTGCGGCACGAAGAAAGGCAATGTCGAAATTGAATGCAGTATCGGATACTACGCAGATACTGCCCATACGGAGACGGCGCTGCGGTCCATCATCAAGAGAGCGGATACGTATCTGTATCAGTCAAAGGCAGAAGGCACAGGACACATTAACGGGGGAGTTCATGAGGCAAATCCGGAAGAGGACAGCACTTCCAGAGAATCCGGGAACCTTGCCGCTTCCTCTGCTTCCGGCCTTGATCCACTCACCGGCCTTATCAACATGCATACATTTCTGGCTGTTATGCGGCAGTGGCGGCAGGAAAAACGGGATGTGCAGGCAGACGGAGAACTGGCTGTACTGTATTTTGACGTTGTCAATTTCCGGATCGTCAACCTTCTCTATGGGATGACCTATGGCGACGAGAGACTGCGGAGCATGGGCAAAATTCTTCAGAACAGTTTTCAGGAAGGCGTAGTCTCACACTGGGATGTGGACCATTTCGTGGTTCTTACGGATACCAGGAACCTTGACAGAAGAGCAGAAGATGTCATCAAGCAGATTAACAGCACGCTTCCCGCCAGTACGGAATGCAGCGTCGGTGTCAGCGTCTGGAAAGATCATCAGCTGGATGAGGAGACTTTGTGCAATCAGGCGAGGACTGCCTCCGATGAGGGCCGCAAGAAGGTGGGAATCCATTTCTCCTATTATACGGACGAGATGGGCAAAACGCTCGATATAGCTGCCTATGTCGTATCGCATATTGATGAAGCGGTGGAACAGGGATGGATCGTCCCGTACTATCAGCCGATCATTCGTGCCCTGTCCAATCGGATCTGCGGGATGGAAGCCCTGGCCCGCTGGAAGGATCCGGCGAAGGGAATTCTGCCGCCGGCAGATTTTATCAATCCACTGGAGGATGCCCGGCTTATTTATAAACTGGATCTTTCTGTGATCAGGCAGGCCGTGAAGCAGATTGCAGACCGTTACAGCCGGAATCTTCCGGAGATTCCGCTTTCCATCAACCTCTCAAGGCTTGACTTCCTGTGCTGCAATATTTATCAGGAGATTGAAAACCTCGTGATGGAATATGACATCCCGCGGCGCATGCTGCATATCGAAGTAACCGAGAGCATCATGACATCGGAGGAAGATGCAGTTCTGAAAGCGCTGCAGTCCTTCCGGAATGCCGGATATGAACTCTGGATGGATGACTTCGGCAGTCGTTATTCAACCTTGAATCTTCTCAAGGATTATTCATTCGATCTGCTCAAGCTGGATATGGGATTCCTTCGCAGTGACTCGACCCGTTCCCGCAGCATCATCGGTTCCGTGATCGAAATGGACAAGAAGCTGGGAATCCGGACGCTGGCAGAGGGTGTGGAAACAGAGGAACAGGTACAATACCTGAAAAAGTCCGGGTGTGAAAAGCTGCAGGGCTATTATTTCGGGCGGCCGATGCCGTTTGAGGAAGCTCTGCAGAATTGTCTTGACAAGGGAATCGGCGTCGAAAGCGCAAAGCAGAAGACATGCTACGATGCCCTCGGCCATGTCAATTTCATGACGGATATTCCGATGATCATTTCGGAAATGACCGGTGACCGGACGCATCTTTTGTTCGCCAATGACCATGGCCTTCGCCAGTGCCGGAAGGATGGCTTCAGGGATCTCGCAGCACTCGAAGAAAATCTGAATGACAGAGGAAACATTGTAAGCCGTGAGCTGTTGGCAGCGGGACAGCATGTGAAAGCGGCGAACGATACCAGTGAGAAGGTGGCTTTCTTCAACGGGAAGCGGCGGCTTCTCCGGTATCAGCTGCTTGGTTCTTATGATGATACGCGTCTCTTTGTGACTTATATCTATGACGGTTCATCGGAAGACAATGATCCGGAAATTGGACTCCTGCTGGAACAGATGCCGATCGGCTGTTATATCCTGAAACCGGATCATACCGTACTTTACTGGAATCCGGCGGCAGAATCGATCCTTGGCTTCTCATCCAAAGAAATGCTCGGCAAAAAGTGCATCGATATGCCGCTTGGATGTTCTTTTACCAGCGGGCAGAATATTCCGGGCCAGAATTGTCCGGCAGTCATTGCCTATCGCACCGGAAGGCCATATTCGCTGCGGATGTTCATGCGGAAGAAAGACGGCAGTGACGTCCTTGTATATAATACGCTGATGCCGGCCAAGGATAAGGAAGGAAAGGTAACAAAGCTCATATCTCTTTTCTTTGCTCTGGCAGATAAGGACTATGATGCCTCGATGATTCAGAGCATGTATGAGATTGCGACGCGTGATCCCCTGACGTGCCTCCCCGGAAGAAAATATATGGAAGCATGCCTGCAGGAGGAACTGGAAAGGTTCCGCCGCACGGGCAATCCGTTTGCTGTTCTCTTCGCGGATGCGGATTACCTGCATGAGATCAACAATACCTATGGCCACGAGGCAGGCGATGCACTGCTGAAGGAACTTGGCCTTGCACTCCGCCACTATGGCCGCAGTGCGGACCGCTTCTGCCGCTGGGGCGGTGATGAATTTGTGGGTCTTTTGCAGCTGAAGAATCCCGGGGATATCGAAGGTGCGGCGCAGCGTCTCAAGAGTGTAGCTGAAAAATGCGAGATCGAGTTCCACGGTCAGAAGATATCCTGCCAGTCAGCCATTGGCATTACTGTTGTCCGGGACGGAGATGATGCAAAGTCGCTGATCAAACGGGCGGACCGGTACATGTTTGAGGCGAAAAAGCTCACAGACAAACAGATCGTAACAGATGCGAATGCGGGATCAGTCAGTCAGAATCCGGATGAAGATGCCGGAGAAAAGCCGAAGGAGATAAAGACGGAAGAACAAAGAGAAAACTCCTGATATACTTGGCAAAGGAAATCTGTTATACTTCATTTCATCATTATTCTGCAGAGTCAGCCGGGCGCAGAACCCGGCATCCGGCAGCGGAGCTTTGAACCGGACGGGTCCGGTACAGAGTTGCGCTGCCTTTTTCTGTCCGGCGGCGCAGGAAGTTCACACGTCGGAACCGGTTTTGACGGGGTCCGATCATACCGCCGGGACCGCATCCGCGGCTTCCGGTCTTCAGGCATCGAGTCGTGCCAGAGAGGGAATCAAGCAATGCAGCGCAATATGACCAGGGGAAGTATCGCAGGAAATCTTTTTCTGTTTGCAGGGCCGTTTCTCGTATCGAGCTTTCTGCAGACGTTTTACGGGCTTGCAGATCTTTTCATCACAGGACAGTTCAATGGGACGGCTTCCATTTCGGGCGTTTCCATCGGTTCGCAGGTGATGCACATGCTCACGGTTGTAATTGTGGGATTTTCGGTCGGCCCGACAGTTATGATTGCCCGGGCGGTCGGAGCAAGGAAGGAAAATGCGCTTGGCAGTCTCATCGGCAATACGGTCTCGCTGTTTGCCGTTTTCGCGGCAGCAGTCACTGTCCTTCTCCTGATTTTTACGAATCCGATCATGCAGGCCCTTTCCACGCCGGCCGAGGCAATGAAAGAGACACGGAGATATATGATCATCTGTTTTCTCGGCATCCCCTTTATCACGGCCTACAACGTGGCCTCGGCCATTTTCCGCGGGCTCGGCGACACGAAGAGTCCTATGAAATTTGTGGCGGCAGCCGGAATCATCAATGTCGGTCTGGATATTCTTCTGATCGGACCGGCCGGAATGGGTGCTGCGGGAGCAGCACTTGCAACGGTCCTCTCGCAGGCTGTCAGTGATATTCTCGCCATCAATTCGCTCCGCAGGATCAGCAGTGCAGTTCCGGACAGGAAGGATTTTGGATTCCGAAAGGAGACGCTCTCTGAAATCCTTCGGATTGGCGTGCCCGTCGCCATGCAGGAGGGCTTCATTCAGATTTCCTTTCTGGTCATCACGGCGATTGCGAACAGCCGCGGCGTGGAGGTTTCTGCGGCAGTTGGTGTGGTAGAGAAGGTCATCAGCTTCCTGTTCCTTGTTCCGTCGGCAATGATGTCGACTGTTTCTGCCGTTGCTGCGCAGAATGCAGGGGCCGGCCGTCATGATCGGAGCCGGCAGGCGCTTTTTTACTCCATTCTTTTCTGCTGCATTTACGGTGCATGTGTTTTCGCGCTGTGCCAGTTTATTTCGGAGCAGATTGTCTCTCTCTTCATTCACAGCGATCCGCTGGCTGTTGCGCTCGGCGGGCAGTATCTCCGGTCGTATTCACTGGATACACTGTTTGCCGGAATCCAGTTCTGCTTCAGCGGCTTTTTCAGTGCTTACGGGAAGGCATTTTATTCCTTTGTTCACAACATTATTTCGATTCTCGCGGTCCGCATCCCGGGTGCGTACCTGGCTTCCCTGTACTATCCGGATACGCTGTACCCGATGGGGCTGGCGGCGCCGATGGGATCATTGCTTTCGTCGGTCATATGCGTGATTTTCTATCTCCACGGGAGAAAATACTGGCATTTTTCGCCCGATGAAAATGTCCCCCGCGGCGGGATGTCCGATAAAAAATGATCACAGGCTGCCCGGGGACAGGAGGGCATCAGGCGGTACGCACCATCCGGCCGGGATACCATTACAGTTATTTTTTTCCGATGACAGCTGTCATCCAATGTTAAAATAGAATTCATGAAGAACGTTCAGAAAAGTAAAAACAGAATTACCCGGAATGAATCCTTCGACGAGGCGTTTGAGAATGCGCCGATGCTCGGGCTCATCATGAAGATGGCGCTCCCCTGCGTCGCAGCGCAGCTCGTGAATCTTCTTTACAGTATTGTCGACAGAATTTTCATCGGGCATATTCCGGAGATCGGAGCGGATGCACTTGCCGGCGTCGGTGTGTGCAGCACGATCATCATTCTTGTCTCGGCATTTGCCAATTTTGTCGGAGGAGGCGGTGCACCGCTTTGTTCCATCGCGCTTGGACAGGGGCGCCGGGAACATGCGGAGAAAATCCTGAGCCAGGGATTTACACTCCTTATTGTTTTCACGGTTCTGACAGCCGTGCCGGTATATCTTCTGATGGATCCGATTCTCACAGCAATCGGGGCATCAAAGATCACGCTGCCGTACGCACGCATCTACCTTGCAATTTATCTTGTCGGAACATTTTTTGTCATGGTCAATATTGGGCTCACACCCTTCCTGAATGTGCAGGGGAAGACACGGTTTTCGATGATTGCCGTGATAATCGGAGCGATTCTCAACATTATACTTGACCCGGTCCTCATGTTCGGATTCGGCATGGGTGTCGCGGGTGCGGCCGTCGCGACGGTTGTTTCGCAGGCGGTAAGCGCCGGATATATTCTGCGTTTTCTCTTCCGCAAAAACACTCCGCTCCATATATCAGGAAGCAGCATGAAGCCGGAAGGTGACATTGTAAAAAGCACGCTGGCGCTGGGAGCTTCACCGTTCACGATGACCGCCACGGAAAGCCTCATCGGTTTCATAATGAACAGCGGACTTGCAGGTTTTGGCGATATCTATGTAAGTGCGCTCACGATCATGCAGAGCGCCATGCAGTTTGTCTCGATTCCCCTGCAGGGTTTCGGCCAGGGCGCGAGCCCGGTGGTCAGCTATAATTACGGGCACGGGAACGTGGAGAGGGTGAAACAGGCGGTGAAGATCATCTTCATTGTGATGACCGGGTATAACCTTGCGATGTTTCTCTTCATGATTTTCAACCCGGAGTTTATCGCAGGGATTTACACGTCTGACCGGGAACTGATCTCGGTAACCGGCCGGATTATTCCGGTATTCTATCTCGGCATGACGATTTTCGGACTGCAGAGGGCCTGCCAGAACATATTTGTCGCTTTGAATCAGGCGAAGATATCCATTTTCATTGCACTTCTGCGAAAAGTGTTTCTTCTTGTACCGCTCGCGCTGATCCTGCCGCATTTTCTGGGTGTCATGGGAATTTACTGCTCGGAAGCCATCGCAGACGGCACGGCAGCTGTGATCTGTACCATTCTTTTCATCTGGAGATTTCCTAAGATCCTGAAGAAAATGCGAGGGGGAGAAGAGCAGAAGCAGTTATAAAGGCGCTGTTCCGCGCAAAGAAAAATCCCGGCACTCATTTGAATGCCGGGATTCATTGAATATCCGTTCTGTCAGAACTTATCTTGCGTCTCACTTACTTAAGACCTCTCTTATTCAGTTTTCTTGTCTCTTCTTCGTAGATGGTTTTATTTACCATTGTACATATGATCCTCAAAACGATCGCCATAATCCTTCAGAAACGATGCAATTTCTTCAAAGAACTTCATGATGTACTCCTCCTTCTGTGAAATTTCAGCGGGCTGCAGATGAGAATTCCGGTTGTTCCGTTTCGGATCTGACCCTCCGGTATTCGCTGATCATAAATCAGACTCCGGAAGAATTACTTTCCGATATACATATGATCCTCAAACTGATCACCATACTCTTTAAGAAACGATGCAATCTCTTCGAAAAACTTCATAATGTGTACCTCCTTCTGACTGAGAGATCTTTTTATTTCTTCTCTCTTACTGATTATGTTATAACCTGATTTTTATATTATGTGAAATACATATTATATAGAGCTAATAATATTATTTAAATATAATTAAGACGGAGCCTGCTTTCATGCTGACTTTAACGCTTTTATGTGATAAAGTATTGCTTGCAGCTGACAGCTCTTTCGAAGGCAAACGACCCGTCCGTGCGGAGGCTGTGATGCTCGCAGGTTTGCTGTACAAATCGCGCCGGTTGTGGGAAGATGTCAGCGTTATTGTTTGATTACAAACGGGCAGATATTGGTCACTGCCGGATGCTGTCAGCATCAATCAGGAAGTCGAGGTGCTTTTCACTATGGAAATGCAGATGGAGTTTATCCGAAGACTGCCGATTCCGCAGGAATTGAAGAAGCAGTTTCCGGTCACAAAGGAAATCCGGGAGATTAAAGAGAAAAGAGACGAGGAGATTGCGAAGATCTTCCGCGGAGAGGAAGATAAATTTCTTCTGATCATCGGGCCCTGCTCTGCAGACCGCGAAGATGCTGTCCTTGAGTACATGACACGGCTGTCGAAAGTTCAGGAAAAGGTAAAGGACAAGATCTTCATTATTCCGAGAGTGTATACGAACAAGCCGCGCACAAAGGGCGTTGGCTACAAGGGCATGCTCCATCAGCCGGATCCGGAGAAGGGCGAGGACCTGCTGGCCGGTCTCATTGCGATCCGCGAGATGCACAGCCGTGTCATCAGGGAGACCGGGTTTACCTGTGCAGAGGAGATGCTGTACCCGGAAAATCACCGCTTTCTGTCAGACCTCCTGAGTTATGTCGCGATCGGAGCGCGTTCGGTGGAGGATCAGAATCATCGGATGGTCGCGAGCGGAATCGGAATTCCCGCCGGCATGAAGAATCCCACCAGCGGCGATATATCGGTCATGATGAATGCGATGATTGCAGCACAGAGCCGGCAGCGCTTTATCTACCGCAACTGGGAGGTGCAGACGACCGGAAATCAGTACGCCCATGCAATTTTGCGCGGCTATGTCGATAAATTTGGGCGCAGCCATCCGAACTATCACTATGAAGATCTGCAGAATCTTTTCGAGGAATATCAGAAGACGGATCTCAAGAACCCGGCCGTAATTGTGGACTGCAACCACTCCAATTCCGGCAAGCAGTATCTTGAGCAGATCCGCATTGCAAAAGACGTGGTCCACAGCATGCATGTCTCAAATGACATCCACAGCCTGGTCAAGGGTCTTATGATCGAGAGCTATCTTGTGGACGGAAACCAGAAGGTAGAAGAGGGCGTTTACGGAAAGTCCATTACCGATCCGTGCCTTGGATGGGAGAAGAGCGAGAGGCTGATCTACGATCTTGCTGATCTGGTGTAGTATGCAGCGAGCAGATGCCGGGACATCTGTCCGAACCGATATATAGATACACAGCGGACACGTAAGTAAATTGAAACATTCAGACATATGAAAAGGGCACCTGCTGAATTTCTTCGGCGGATGCCCTTTTACTTGATAAACCGATTTCTCTGCATTGGTTAGATGCTCCTCTCTTTCCGGATGTCCAGTTTCGGTTATTGCGATATTCAGTTGTCTTACAGATTTGGTTTCCTTAGGATTTTCTTTCCGGATTCATCAGTCCCGTCTTTCGTTTCCGGATCCTTTGATCTTCGTATCTGAGACTTATCCTTATCTGAAACTCTTCCTCTGCAGCTGTATTGCTTTAACTTTCAGAGCTTTGAAACCTCACTTGCTGATTTTTTCGGTTTATCTTATTTCAAATTTCTTTATAGTTCTCTGGAAACTAACCTGATCCATTGGCCTGTACACTTTCAGATTATTTTGCTTTATAAATCTTTGGAACCTTACTCAGAACTTCGGTCTGTCCTCTTTTCGGATTATTTTGCTTTATAGATCTTTGGAACCTT
>ONGY01000133.1 GCA_900317475.1 uncultured Lachnospiraceae bacterium
TTTCCGCTGTGCGGAATGTAGCAGAAGCGGATTTCGGAAAGAAGTCCCTCGTTCTCGCCGTACGTGTTCCCGACTTCCACCGAATTCTGCGTCTGGCCTACATGAACATTCCGTACTTCCGAAAACAGTTTTTCCTCTCCCCTCTTCACTTCAACCGCGCTGAAATAATATTCATCCTCCGAAGTAAGGTCGATGATGACAGCATTCTCCTCATTTGCGGAAATTCCGGAAAGAAGCGTCTCCTCATGCTTTCTTCTCGCCTCCCGGACCGAATACTCGAGGGAGCGCATGACCGCCTTTGCCTTCTCCGCGTCAAAACCCATCCGGGTGAGAAGTTCAAGCTCTTCAAATCCCTCTCCTGCATCACGGCTCCGTGTTTCGAAGCTGCAGTGATAGACACTGTTATGAGTGTGCATGAGAAATGCCTTTTCATCCGCCTCCACGCTTTCAATGCGCGATGTGTTGATGAAGAACCCTTCCTCAAATTTTGGATTGCCGTAAACATTGCCGGAAATGCCGATCCAATCGGTATAACTCTGCAGCTGCCAGTTTTTCAGTTCATACACACCGGATTGTCCATGAAATTCACCTTCTGCCATGCTCCTGCTGTTTATCCTGATTGTCTTCCAGAATCATCCTCACCCCTGAGCTTTCTTCTCTTCTCCGCTGCCCTGTGTCTTCTTTCCTCTATTCGCCCGCGCCTCTTTGAAACTCAGAAGGAAATATTCTGTGTTCGTCACAAGATAACGGCTGAATAACCGCTTCGGATCCTGAAACAGACGATAAAGCCACTCCAGTCCGATTTTCTGGACTGCAGCCGGTGCCCTCCTGATGGTCCCGGCATAGAAGTCAAACCCCGCCCGCCCCGGATTCATTGATTCTCGCGATGTCTGCTTCATCCTCTTCTTCTGTGAGCGGCCGGAACGGCGGCGAGTACAATCCTTTGATCACAATGCCGGGATATCTCTTCTGCAGCTGTTCCCCGAGCAGTTTTATTGTCGCCGGCGTGGAACCGTAGAAATAATGCGTTACCTTCCCGTCCATCGTGGACTTGAACATCGCATCCATGAAGTCGGGACCAGCCACACGCTTTGCGTCCGCGTATTCAAGTTTTCGCTGCCGTTTTGCAATTGGCGCACCGTCCGGAAAAATCAGTGCCGCACGGTTCTGCACCTTCCGGTAGTCCTCGTCTTTATTGCTCATCACCGTGGTATGGACATTGCAGAAGGTGATATATTTCCCGCGCAATGCATCGAGATGCCTCCGCACATAGAAGGCAGCTGCGCTCACCTCAGAAACTGCGAAATTCACTCCGAGCACCGGGCAGTGCCGCATGACAGGAATACTGACTGCCGCAAACGGTCCCGCCGCATCGGCCATGCCTTTCTCTGCCGGCATATCGCACATCGATACGATCCGGCTGACCCGGACCGCCCGCTCGCTTAGTTTTTCGATGGCTCTCTCGGCCCTCTTCCCGCTCTCGCCTTCGAAAGGAACCGGCTCATAAAGATATGCCCTCCGGCACGACATTTTTTCATTCCATCTCTCGTCTTCGCGGTCCGTGAGAAGAAGCTCGACTGTCCCGCTCCCCGGCTCAAGCCGAAGACGGTTCTCGAGATATTCTGCATATTTACTCTCTGTGATGAGAAGGGTTCTTTTGGATTCGTTCAAAACCGACAGATACCAGAGCTTGCGCCGCCTGTAGACGAGACGGAATGCACTGTCAATGATGCAGAAGAAAATGGCATTGAAGCCAAGCATCAGGCGGGAAAGAAACTGCCCGTTCTGAGTTACGTACAGAACACCCACAACCGCGGCGAAAAGAATGATCGCATTCTTCAGAACATTTACAATATTCTCAATCGTATCGAGCTCTGTAATACACGGTTTCCGGCTGTCAGAAAGGAAGAATACGCAGATATAGATCAATATTTCCAGTACCAGCGTGATAAGATAAATATTGTTCTGCCAGCTGAACGGAGAAGTGATGTTTCCATAGCGGACCAGCATTCCGATCATAAAGGACAGCAGCAGTGAGAAACTGTCAATAACAAACAGCCTTTTCCGGATTGTCTTCTTGAATTGCCTGTACATAAACGGCAGAGCCTTTCTCTTATCAGGATTTGTTTCAATGCAGGGCAGATTTTATTGGCAAATGGACTATGCCGGCAGCAAATACGATTCATTATGCTGTTTATTCTGAAGTATCTTTTTATTGAGAATACTTCTTCTTTCCCTTTTGTTACTATAGCACACGTATTAAAATACATTAAATCAATATCTCCGCGGCCGAATTCATCACTTAAGCCGATAAACCGATAATCGGACAATCGATAAACAGACAGACCGCATAGTAAAACCGGGCCATTTCTGGTCCGGTTTTTACTATGCACATCATTGCTGGTGTCAGTATCGTGCGCATCATTGCTTCTGTGCGTCAGATCTCGTCCTTAATATCGATGTTCTCCCCTGTAAGCCCGATCCAGGC
>ONGY01000006.1 GCA_900317475.1 uncultured Lachnospiraceae bacterium
CTCGCGTTCCCGGGGAGCATGGTCGGAGCACTGTGCTGCGGTCTCGTCTATCAGAAGACAAAAAAATACATCCCGACCTTCATCGCGGAGGTTTTCGGAACGGGCGTGCTCGGCGGCATGCTTGCCTATCCGGTTGCCGCACTTCTCATGAACCGGGAGGCCGCACTGTTCACCTATGTGATTCCTTTTCTCGTCAGCACAGCCGGCGGCACTCTGATTGCAGCCGCGCTGATCGCCGTCCTTGCAAGAACGCATGCACTCTCTCATATGAGAGATTTGCTTGCTGAGTAAGGGCAGTCATAAAAGCACCGGCGGACCGGGGGCACCACCTTCCGTCGGAATAGAAAACAATGTACTCATTTCAGAAGGGAGAAAAAACAATGAAAATGAGAACTGCATTGACAATCGCCGGAAGTGATTCCAGCGGAGGCGCCGGCATTCAGGCAGACATTAAGACGATGATGGCAAACGGAGTTTTTGCGATGAGCGCCATCACCGCGATGACTGCACAGAACACAACCGGCGTCCGATCAATCATGAACGCGAGCCCGGAGTTTCTCGCGGACGAGCTCGACGAAGTTTTTACCGATATCTTTCCGGACGCCGTCAAAATCGGGATGGTCTCGGAGAGCAGCCTGATCCGCGTGATCGCGCAAAAACTTCGTGAGTACCGGCCCCGATTCATCGTGGTCGATCCGGTCATGGTCGCAACAAGCGGCGCAAAGCTCATCAGCGATGACGCCATTGAAACGCTGAAGGAAGAGCTCCTTCCGATCGCCACAATCCTCACGCCGAATATTCCGGAGACAGAAGTTCTCGCGGAAAGACTCGTGAAGTCGGACAGCGACATGATCGAAGCCGCGCGCAGTATAAGCGAAAGGTTCCACTGCGCCGTGCTCTGCAAGGGCGGCCACGCGCTGAATGACGCGAATGACCTGCTCTGGCGCGGCGGCGAATATCGCTGGTTCTACGGGAAGAAAATCGATAATCCGAACACGCACGGGACGGGATGTACGCTGTCGAGCGCGATCGCCTCGAACCTTGCGAAGGGATTTGATCTCGACACCTCGGTGGAGCGCGCAAAGGAATACATTTCCGGCGCGCTCGGAGCGATGCTCGACCTTGGACACGGGCATGGCCCGATGGACCACTGCTTCTGCTATGAAGGAAAGTTCATGGAGAGTGCGGCGGATGCGGCAGGGGAAAAGACAGCTGCATCTCCGGAAAGCGGGGTGAGAGCATGAGTGAAAACAAGAACGCGGCTCTCTCCGCCGGCCGCTCGGCACTCATCTGGTTCGGCGCGGCGGTATCCATCGCCGAGATCCTGACCGGAACGTATTTTGCACCGCTTGGTTTTGCAAAGGGTCTTCTCGCCATTCTGATCGGACACGTGATCGGCTGCACCATGATGTTTGCGGCCGGCGTGATCGGCGGAAAGCTCCGGCTGAGCTCGATGGAAACGACCAAGGTGAGCTTCGGCCGGTACGGCGCCCTTTTCTTTGCAGCGATCAACGTGCTGCAGCTTGTCGGCTGGACGGCTATCATGATTTACGACGGCGCGGCCGCGACAAACGAAATCTTCGGCGCCGGCAGTTATGTCTGGGACATTGTGATCGGAGGCCTTATCCTGCTGTGGATTGCGGTCGGAATCCGGAACCTTGGAATCATCAGTCAGATTTCCACGGCGGCACTGTTCATTCTCACGATTGTTCTGAGCGTTGTTATATTTCGGGGAAATGCCGCGGAAGCCGCGGCGGCTGCGGACGAGTCTCTTTCTTTCGGAGCAGCAGTCGAGCTGGCTGTGGCAATGCCGCTTTCCTGGCTGCCGCTGATCAGCGATTACACGCGTGAGGCGAAAGAGCCTGTGAAGGCATGCGGTGCCTCGGTGGTGACGTACGGAGCGGTTTCGTGCTGGATGTATGTTATCGGCATGGGGGCTGCCATTCTCACGGGAGAGTCGGATATCGCACTTGTCATGAAAGAAGCAGGCCTCGGCATAGCGGCGCTCATCATTCTGATTCTCTCGACCGTCACCACGACGTTCCTGGATGCATGGTCCGCGGGCATTTCCGCAGAGACGCTCTGGAAGAAGATCGACGGACGGAAGACGGCGATGCTCGTGACCGTGATCGGCACGGCGGCAGCCATCGCCTTCAACATGGATGACATCACAGACTTCCTTTACCTCATCGGCTCCGTTTTTGCGCCGATGACGGCAGTGCAGATTGCGGACTATTTCTTCCTTAAAAAAGATCACCGCGATGAGAGGGCAAGTGCGGGAAATCTGCTGATCTGGGTATTCGGCTTCATACTGTATCGTATCCTCATGCGCATTGACCTGCCGCTCGGGAACACGCTTCCTGACATGCTGATCACGATGGCGGTCTGTGTGATCGCCGGCGCGGCTGCCAGGGCTCTTGCAAGGCGCAGGTAAAAACGATACTATCGGAATCAGGTATCCGGATGAACCGGCAGGTCCCTGCGGGTGCCGGAGCTTATAGATAACAGATTTCGATAGAGAAACGTTTGTACGACCGCTGATGCGGGACGTGCAGACCGCAGCATCGGTGCCGCCGGCACCAGGAGATGCCGCATTCGGCAGAATCGCATTCGCGGATTTTGCCTCAGCGGGGGATAGAAATGTATCTTGCCAATCGATGGAAGGATTATGAAGTGGTGGACGCCTCGGACGGCGAGAAGCTCGAGCGCTGGGGACAGTATGTGCTGATCCGGCCGGACCCGCAGGTCATCTGGCAGACGGGTCACGGACAGGCGTGGAAGCATCCGAACGCACATTATCACCGCAGCAGCAAAGGCGGCGGAGAGTGGGAATTCTTCGATCTGCCGGAGGAGTGGACCATTCAGTACACGACTTCCATCGAAAAAACGCTGACGTTTCATCTGAAGCCGTTCTCGTTCAAGCACACGGGACTTTTTCCGGAGCAGGCGGCGAACTGGGACTGGTTCTCTCCTATTATTAAGAAAGCCGTCGAAGCGGGAAGAGATGTCAAAGTCCTGAACCTGTTTGCATACACCGGAGGGGCGACGGCAGCGGCGGCTTCTGCCGGAGCACATGTGACACATGTGGATGCTTCGAAGGGAATGGTGACCTGGGCCAGGGAAAACGCAGCGAGCTCCGGGCTCGGGGATGCTCCGATCCGCTGGCTCGTCGATGACTGCACGAAATTCGTGGAGCGGGAGATCCGCCGCGGCAATCATTACGATGCCGTCATTATGGACCCGCCGTCCTATGGACGGGGACCGAAAGGCGAGATCTGGAAGATGGAGGACAATATTTATCCTTTCCTCTGTGATGTGGTAAAACTCCTGACAAAGGAGCCTCTGTTTGTCCTCATCAATTCCTACACCACGGGGCTGCAGCCGGCCGTCCTTACGTATCTTCTCCGTTCTGCGCTTAAGGGTCAGGGGTTTGAAGGAGATGTACAGTCCGACGAGGTCGGGCTTCCCGTCACAAAGTCCGGCCTGGTGCTGCCGTGCGGCGCGGCAGGGCGTTTTACGGGCAAAGGATGAGGCCTGCGGTAAAAGGTTCCGCGGTCTTGGAGCCGCCGGAAGAAAGGATCCTGTTCCGGAAATTGATGTAAAAGACACTTCCCGCTCATGAAAGTGAGCGGGTTTTTTGTTGGTAAAATGACCTGTTAACGGCGCTGGAACTGCAAGCAACGGATTGTACTAAAAAAAGTACAATATTTTTTTCAAAACCTCTGAAACCCGCTTGCTTTCCGGGGTTCCCGCCGATATAATAGCGATTGCTGTGACATGATAGCCATGAAGCGTGAAGTTGCTGTCTTCCGCAGGAGACAGGTAATTCCGTGGAGCGAATGTCTGGAGTGTTTTTCGGGACTTTTATGCGGCACAGCGTCCGCAGCCTGAGGCATTAAAAAGCAGAAATGATCCTCCGGTTCCGACCCTATCCAGTCGGGTGACCGCCGGAAACATCCGCAATTCAGTGCTTCGTCAATGGTGCAGAGCACCGGCGACGGGAAACCGCCTCAAAAATCTGACGACAGGGTCACTGTACCAGAATACATGTCTGCATAAGTGCAGAAACGACGTGTGTGCTATTTCCGGATTACGGACACACACGGGAGTGTGTACAGTCACTGCTTGTCGTACTTGCTTTAAAAAGTGCGAAAAGGAGGGACTTTTTTTATGGCAAATCAGGTAATGAGAATCACCCTTAAGGCGTATGATCACGAACTCGTTGATGCATCCGCCAAGAAGATCATCGAGACCGTCAGCAAGACCGGTTCTCAGGTCTCCGGACCGGTGCCGCTTCCTACTAAGAAGGAAATCGTCACCATCCTCCGCGCTGTTCATAAGTACAAGGACAGCCGTGAGCAGTTCGAGCAGAGAACTCACAAGAGACTCATCGACATCATCAATCCGACCCAGAAGACTGTCGATGCTCTGCAGAGACTTGAAATGCCTGCCGGTGTTTACATCGATATTAAGATGAAGACCAAGGCGTAATTGTTCGGCAAACCTCTACTAGTATGACATCCCTTTCCCTGCGGAAAAGGAAAAGCGCACCAACATCCAGGCAAGGCGCCGGCGATGCTGCGTGATGTCCGCTGTAGAAAAAACAGTTCCCGGTCATCGGGGAACGGAAAAGAGGCAGAAATGAAGAAAGCAATACTCGCAACAAAGATCGGCATGACGCAGATCTTCAAGGAAGACGGCGAGCTTGTTCCGGTAACTGTACTGGAAGCAGGTCCGTGCGTCGTCACCAGAGTCAAAACTGCGGACAGCGACGGATATGAGGCTGTTCAGGTAGGTTTTGGCGATAAGAAGGACAGAATCTCTGTTCTTGACAAGTCCGGCAAGAAGGAAGTTGTTCACCAGCACGGCGTGAACAAGGCTCAGCAGGGCGAATTCAAGAAGGCGGGCACGGAAAGCCGCAGATATCTGAAGGAATTCCGTTTTGATAACTGCGCTGACTACAAGGTAGGCCAGGAGATCAAGGCTGATATGTTTGCGGAAGGCGACAAGATCGACGCAACCGCAATCTCCAAGGGACGCGGATTTGTCTCCGCTATTCAGAAAGGCCAGCACAGAGGACCTATGGGACATGGTTCCAAGTTCCATCGTCACCAGGGCTCCAACAACTCTTCCTCCGATCCGAGCAGAGTTTACAAAGGAAAGGTGATGCCCGGACATGCAGGAACCGATCAGGTTACGGTCCGCAACCTCGAGGTCGTAAGAGTTGATGCTGAAAAGAACCTCATCCTCGTCAAGGGCGCAATCCCGGGACCGAAGAAGGGTCTTGTAACCATCAAGGAGACCACGAAGGCAGAGGCTTAACGGCTGATCCGATTTAGAAGGAGGACAAACAGATGGCAAGCGTATCTGTTTACAATATGGAAGGCGCCGAGGTCGGCAAACTTGACCTGAATGACGACGTCTTCGGAGTAGAAATCAACGAAAATCTGGTTCACCTTGCCGTTGTACAGCAGCTGGCTGACAATCGTCAGGGCACCCAGAAGGCAAAGACCCGTTCCGAGGTTTCCGGCGGCGGCAAGAAGCCGTGGAGACAGAAGGGCACAGGCCACGCAAGACAGGGCTCGACCAGAGCTCCGCAGTGGACAGGCGGCGGCACCGTTTTTGCTCCGGTTCCGCGCGACTATTCCTTCAAGCTTAACAAGAAGGAAAAGAGAACGGCACTCAAGTCCGCTCTCACCAATTCCGTCAACAACAACAAGTTCATCGTGATCGACGAGCTCAAGTTCGATGCGCCGAAGACGAAGGATTTCGTCAAGTTCCTTGAGAACATCAAGGTTTCCGACAAGGCACTTGTAGTTCTGTCCGAGAATGACAAGAACGTCATCCTTTCTGCAGACAATCTTCCGAATGTGGAGACCGAGCAGGTCGGTGAGCTCAATACCTACGATGTAATGAAGGCACAGACCCTTATCGTTACAAAGGATGCCGTTGCCAGGATCGAGGAGGTATACGCATAATGGGAACCATGAATTATTACGACATTATCCGTAAGCCGGTTATCACCGAGAAGAGTATGTCGATGATGGGCGAGAAGAGATATGCCTTCTACGTAAGCCCGGAAGCAACCAAGACCCAGATCGCTGATGCCGTTGAGAAGATGTTCGAGGGCACCAAGGTCGCAAAGGTCAACACCGTCTCCTGCAGAGCAAAGAAGAAGAGAAGAGGCATGACCGTCGGTTATACCGCAAAGCGTAAGAAGGCGTATGTAACTCTGACAGAGGACAGCAAGGACATCGAGGTATTCCAGGGACTGTAATGGTCCGCTGAGAATCCGCCGGGAGAAGCCCTGGGAAGGGCCCCGGGCGAATAACTATACATGGCCGCCGGCTTTCCCGCCGGTAGATAAAAGGCTGTGTGATAAAGGAGACAGAAATGGGAATCAAGAAGTATACCGCATATACGCCCTCGAGACGTAACATGACCGGTTCTGACTTCGCTGAGATCACGAAGACGACTCCTGAAAAGTCACTTCTCACCTCGCTGAAGAAGAATGCAGGCCGCAACAACCAGGGCAAGATCACCGTCCGTCATCATGGCGGCGGAAACAGACAGAAGTACAGAATCGTCGACTTCAGAAGACTGAAGGACGGCGTTCCGGCAACGGTCATCGGCATCGAGTACGATCCGAACCGTTCCGCAAATATCGCACTGATCTGCTATGCAGACGGCGAGAAGAGCTACATCATCGCTCCGCAGGGACTTGCAGTCGGACAGAAGGTTATGAACGGTGCATCTGCTGAAATCCGCACCGGCAACTGCCTTCCGCTCTCTGAGATCCCTGTAGGTACTATGATCCACAACATCGAGCTTTATCCCGGAAAGGGCGGACAGCTCGTCCGTTCCGCCGGCAACGGCGCTCAGCTGATGGCTAAGGAAGGCAGCTATGCTACCGTCCGTCTCCCTTCCGGAGAGATGAGAATGGTTCCGCTGACCTGCAGAGCAACCATCGGCATCGTCGGCAACATTGATCACAACCTGATCAACTACGGCAAAGCAGGCCGCATCCGCCACATGGGCATTCGTCCTACGGTCCGCGGTTCTGTTATGAACCCGAATGATCACCCGCACGGCGGCGGCGAAGGCAAGGCACCGGTCGGACGTCCGGGTCCGTGCACTCCTTGGGGCAAGCCTGCTCTTGGTCATAAGACCCGCAGGAAGAAAGCTTCTGACAAGCTCATCGTCAGAAGAAGAAATGCCGGAACGGTTAAATAATCAGGAGGAAGTAAGATGGCAAGATCAATTAAAAAAGGACCTTTCGCAGACGAGAGCCTGCTTAAGCAGATTGATGCACTCAATGCGTCCGGCAGCAAGCAGGTCATCAAGACCTGGTCCCGCCGTTCCACAATTTTCCCGTCTTTTGTCGGCCACACGATTGCCGTTCATGACGGAAGAAAGCATGTTCCGGTGTACATCACCGAGGACATGGTAGGCCATAAGCTCGGCGAGTTCGTTCAGACAAGAACGTTCCGCGGACACAACGGAAACAACAAGGCTGAGGCAGCAAGTGCTCCGAAGCCGGCAGTTGCAGCTCAGCCGAAGAAGTAATACGGCCCAAGGCAGAATAAAAGGAGATACGCGAGAGCGGATCTCACGGGAACCGGGAAACCGGGTCCCGGATAAAAGCTGATTTTGAAAGGAGTTAGTATCTATGGCGAACGGACATAGATCTCAAATCAAGAGAGAGAGAAACAGCCGCAAGGATACGCGTCCCTCAGCAAAGCTTTCTTACGCAAGAATCCCTGTACAGAAAGCATGCTTTGTACTGGATGCCATCCGCGGCAAGGACGTGGCAGAGGCAGAAGCAATTCTGCTTTACAACCCGAGATATGCTTCCAGTGTTATTCTGAAGCTCCTCAAGTCTGCAGTGGCAAATGCAGAGAATAACCTCGGCATGAATGCAGACAATCTTTACATCGCTGAGTGCCGTGCTGACAACGGCCCGATCATGAAGAGAATCCAGCCGAGAGCACAGGGCAGAGCTTACAGAATCCTGAAGAGAGAATGCCATCTGACCATCATCCTGGATGAGAAGAATGCATCGGCGAAGGCTCAGAATACGAAGGATGAGAAGGCAGCAGATGCCGCTTCCGACAAAGAGACTTCTGCAAAGGCTGACGCAAAGACGGAAGAAGCTCCTGCCGAGAAGACAGAAGCAAAAGACTGATTCCGGGATAGTGGAAAGGAGCAAGTATGGGACAGAAAGTTAATCCGCATGGTCTGAGAGTCGGCGTCATCAAAGACTGGGATTCCAGATGGTATGCAGAAAAAGAGTTCTCCGACTTTCTTGTAGAAGATTACAAGATCAGAGAGTTTCTCAAGAAGAAGTTAATGAGTGCAGGCGTTTCCAAGATCGAGATTGAGCGCACCTCCGACAGAGTCCGTGTGACTGTTTACGCGGCAAAGCCGGGCGTCATCATCGGAAAGGGCGGCACGGAGATCGAGGTCACCAAGAAACAGCTCGAGAAGATGACCGGCAGAAAGGTTCTCCTTGACATCAAGGAAATCAAGCGTCCGGACAGAGATGCACAGCTTGTTGCAGAGAACATTGCCCAGCAGCTTGAGCAGCGCACCTCCTTCAGAAGAGCAATGAAGTCCTGCATGAGCAGAACGATGAAGACCGGTGTCCTCGGCATCAAGGCTTCCTGCGGCGGCCGTCTCGGCGGCGCTGATATCGCCCGCACGGAGACCTATTCCGAAGGAACCATTCCGCTGCAGACACTTCGCGCGGATATCGATTATGGTTTTGCAGAAGCGAACACCACCTATGGCAAGGTCGGCGTCAAGGTCTGGATCTACAAGGGTGAAGTCCTTCCTACAAAGCCCGCGGACAAGGCAGTAAAAAAGGCTGCAGCAGAAGGGAGCGATAACTGATGTTAATGCCGAAGAGAGTTAAGCACCGCAAGCAGTTCCGCGGCAATATGTCCGGAACGATCCGCCGCGGCACAAAAGTTACCTACGGCGAGTGGGGCCTTATGGCCACTGAGCCGGCATGGATTGCTTCGAATCAGATCGAGGCAGCCCGTGTTGCCATGACCCGTTTCACCAAGAGAGGCGGACAGGTCTGGATCAAGATTTTCCCTGACAAGCCGGTCACGAAGAAGCCTGCTGAAGTTCGAATGGGTTCCGGAAAGGGCGCCGTCGAATTCTGGGTAGCAGTCGTAAAGCCGGGCAGAATTATGTTCGAGATCGCCGGCGTACCGGAAGAGGACGCAAAGGAAGCGCTCCGTCTTGCAGCTAACAAACTTCCCGTTAAGTGCAAGATCGTTTCCAAGGCACAGACGGAAGGCGGTGCAGAATAATGAAGAGCAGCAACTATTTGAAGGAACTGAACACAAAGTCCGTTGAAGAACTGAACGAAGAGCTTACCTCCGCCAAGAAAGAGCTTTTCAATCTGAGATTCCAGAACGCAACGAACCAGCTGGACAACACAGCAAGAATCCACGAAGTCCGCAAGAACATCGCGAGAATTCAGACCGTGCTTACTCAGAAGGCCGCTGATTGAGAGAGGAACAAATCATGGAAGAAAGAAATCTTAGAAAAGTCAGAGTCGGCAAGGTAGTCAGCGACAAGATGGACAAGACGATCGTCGTTGCGATCGAAGACCACGTAAAGCATCCGGTCATCGGAAAGATTGTCAAGAGCACCTATAAACTGAAGGCTCATGATGAGAATAATGAAGCAGGTGTCGGCGATACGGTCAAAGTCATGGAGACCAGACCACTTTCCAAGACAGTGAGATGGAGACTTGTTTCCATCGTTGAGAAGGCTCGCTGATTACCCGGAGTCAGAAAGGAATTAGGTTATGGTACAGCAGGAAACTAGATTAAAAGTCGCTGACAATACCGGCGCCAGAGAACTCCTGGTAATCCGTGTAAACGGCGGCTCTACGAGAAGATATGCCAGAATCGGAGACGTCTGTGTCTGCGCTGTCAAAGACGCAACACCCGGCGGCGTTGTCAAGAAGGGTGACGTTGTCAAGGCTGTTATCGTCCGGACAGTGAACAAGACGCACAGAAAGGACGGATCTTACATCCGTTTTGACGAGAACGCGGCAGTCATCATCAAGGACGATCTGACACCGACCGGAACCCGTATCTTCGGGCCCGTCGCGAGAGAGCTTCGTGAGAAGCAGTTCATGAAGATCCTTTCCCTCGCTCCGGAAGTACTGTAAGGAGGAAATGAAATGGCTACCAGTAAGATCAAAAAGGGCGATACCGTAAAGGTCATCGCCGGCAAGAATAAGGGCAAGGAAGCAAAGGTAACCAGCGTTGATGTAAAGAATCACAGAATCGTGGTTGAAGGCGTCAACATGGTGACAAAGCATACAAAGCCAAATGCAGCACATCCGGATGGCGGACTTGTCCAGCAGGAAGCTCCGATTGATATCTCCAACGTTATGCTTGTCTCGGACGGCAAGGTCACCCGTGTCGGCTTCAAGGTTGAAGACGGCAAGAAGGTCCGCGTTGCCAAGAAGACCGGCAAGGTCATTGATTAAGGGGAAGGAGGCATAAACGTTGAGTAGACTTCATGATCAGTATAATGACGAAATCCGCGAACAGATGACGAAGAAGTTCGGCTACAAGAACGGGATGGAAATTCCGAAGCTCGACAAGATCGTCGTCAACATGGCAGTCGGTGAGGCGAAGGAGAATGAGAAGGTTCTCGAGTCCGCTGTCGGCGATATGACCATAATCACCGGCCAGAAGCCCGTGATCACCAAAGCAAAGAAGTCCATTGCAAACTTCAAGATCAGAGAGGGCATGCCGATCGGCTGCAAGGTCACCCTTCGCGGTGAGAGAATGTACGAGTTCCTTGACAGACTCGTTAATCTCGCACTTCCCCGTGTCCGTGACTTCCGCGGTGTAAACCCGAACTCCTTTGACGGAAGAGGCAATTATGCACTCGGCATCAAGGAACAGATCATTTTCCCTGAAATCGAGTACGACAAGGTCGACAAGGTAAGAGGTATGGATATCATCTTCACGACCACAGCCAAAACCGATGAAGAGGCACGCGAGCTGTTAAGACTGTTCGGAATGCCTTTTGCTAAGAACTGATTAGGAGAATAATATGGCAAAAACATCTATGAAAGTGAAACAGCAGATGAAGCCGAAGTATTCGACAAGAGCTTACACTCGCTGCAGAATCTGCGGACGTCCTCATGCTGTTCTCAAGAAATATGGTATCTGCAGAATTTGCTTCCGCAATCTGGCATATAAGGGTCAGATCCCGGGTGTCAAGAAGGCCAGCTGGTAATAAGAAGGAGGCAGATTAAAATGGGAACCACGAATGATCCGATTGCAGATATGCTTACGAGAATCCGCAATGCAAATACTGCAAAGCACGACACAGTTGATATTCCTGCTTCCAAGATGAAAGAAGCAATTGCCCAGATCCTTCTCGACGAAGGCTATGTCAAGAAAGTTGAGCTTGTTGACAACGGCAGTTTCAAGGATATCCACATCACATTAAAGTATGGTGCAGATAAGAACGACCGTATCCTGACCGGTCTTCGCAGAATTTCCAAGCCGGGTCTGCGTGTATACGCCGGCAAGGATAATCTTCCGAAGGTCCTCAACGGAATCGGAACCGCGATCATCTCCACCAACCAGGGCGTCATCACCGACAAGAAGGCTCGTGAGCTTGGTGTCGGCGGTGAAGTGCTCTGCTTCATCTGGTAATTTCTGCCGGAAGGCAGGAGTTTTGACGGGGCCTTGAGGCTCCGTCATAGATAACGAAAATTCATGGAGGTGTACGGGCATGTCACGAATCGGTAGGATGCCAATCGCTATTCCTGCAGGAGTAACTGTAGAGGTAGCAGAAAATAACACGGTGACGGTTAAAGGACCCAAGGGCACTCTTTCAAGAGTGATGCCGAAGGAAATGACGATCGAGGTCAAGGACAACACGGTTACTGTTTCAAGACCCAACGATCTTAAGAGAGAAAAATCTCTTCATGGCCTTACAAGAACCCTGATCAACAACATGGTCATCGGTGTAACGCAGGGCTTCGAGAAGAAGCTTGAAATCAACGGTGTCGGCTACAGAGCCGCAAAGCAGGGCAAGAAACTGGTTCTCTCCCTCGGATATTCACATCCGGTTGAGATGGAAGATCCGGAAGGCCTTGAGACCGCTGTTGACGGACAGATCATTACTGTCAAGGGTATCGATAAAGAGCGCGTCGGTCAGCTTGCTGCTGAGATTCGTTCCAAGAGAGCACCGGAGCCTTATAAGGGCAAGGGCATCAAGTATGTGGATGAGACCATCAGACGCAAGGTCGGCAAGACCGGTAAGAAGGCATAAGGAGATAGGATATGATTACAAAGGATAACAGAAAGGAAAGACGGGAGAAGAAGCACGCAAGGCTTCGTGCACGTATCAGCGGCACTGCCCAGATGCCTCGTCTGGCTGTTTTCAGAAGCAACAATCACATTTATGCCCAGGTCATCGACGACGAGGCACAGAAGACTCTTGTCTCTGCATCCACGACGGAGAAGGACGTTAAGGCAGCTCTTGAGCATACGGATACCGTTGAGGCGGCTGCGTATGTCGGAGATCTTGTGGCAAAGAGAGCTCTCGACGCAGGAATCACCAAGGTTGTATTCGACAGAGGCGGCTTCATCTATCAGGGTAAGGTCGCAGCTCTTGCAGAGGCAGCTCGCAAGGCTGGCCTTGAATTCTGAGAAGGGAGAAAGTTAAATGAAGCGTGCTAATATTGATGCATCTCAGATGGAGCTGACCGACAAGGTCGTCAACATCAAGCGTGTCAGCAAGACCACAAAGGGCGGCAAGACCATTCGCTTCACGGCGCTTGTGGTTGTCGGTGACAGCAACGGACATGTTGGCGCAGGACTCGGAAAAGCTTCCGAAGTTCCGGAAGCAATCCGCAAGGGCAGAGAAGACGCAGTCAAGAACATCGTTTCAGTCGCTCTTGATGAGAACGGATCGATCTCTCATGATTATGTAGGCGAATATGGTTCCGCTCAGGTTCTTCTCAAGAAGAGCCCCGAAGGTACCGGTATCATCGCCGGAGGCCCTGCACGTACGGTCTGCGAGCTTGCGGGCGTACGCAACATCCGTACCAAGTCCCTCGGTTCCAACAACAAGCAGAACGTTGTTCTGGCAACTCTGGAAGGCCTCAGCCAGCTGAGAAGCCCTGAAGAAGTCGCTGCGCGCCGCGGTAAGGACGTCGCTGACTTAAAGGGTTGATGCATCCCGAAGAGTAAGATTTTATGACCGCGGCGCCTGAAGAATTCGGGTGCTCCGCGGAATAAGACAGGAGTAAACAATGGCTGAGAATACGAAAAAACTCAAGATCACGCTTGTGAAGTCCACCATCGGCGCTGTTCCGAAGAATAAGGAAATCATCAAGTCCATGGGCTTCCACAAGACCAACAGCAGCGTAATCCTTCCGGACAACGAAGCAACCAGAGGACAGATTCGTCTGATCGCTCCGTATGTCAAGGTCGAGGACGCAGACTGATCGATACTGTCAGTCAAGTCCGTAAGGACTGTGATGACAGAGCATACGTCAATCACTCCGCATGTTAAGGCGGCTGCATCGGGATTCCTCGGCAGCTGCGCTAATGCGGGACCTGCGTTTCTGCATTTATAAAGCGCAGGAGAGTGCGGGCAGGATGCCTGTAAGTACCTGTCTGCAGGCCGCGAAAACGGCCAAGAGGAGAAATCATGGAGTTATCAAATCTTAAGCCCAATGCGGGCTCTACTCATAAGACATGGCGCAAGGGCCGCGGCACAGGTTCCGGAAACGGAAAGACCGCAGGCTACGGCAACAAGGGCCAGAAGGCTCGTTCCGGAGCTCCGAGACCGGGCTTTGAAGGCGGCCAGATGCCTCTTTACAGAAGACTTCCGAAGAGAGGCTTCAAGGATTACAACAGCAAGGATATCGTAGCAATCAATGTCGTCGAGCTGAATCGCTTTGAGGACGGCGATGTAGTCGATATCAAGAAGATGCTCGAGACGGGCACCATCAAGGAAACCCGTGACGGTGTCAAAATTCTCGGCAGAGGCGAGCTCACAAAGAAGCTTACCGTCCGTGCAAATGCATTCAGTGCAGGTGCAAAGAGCAAGATTGAAGCTGCCGGCGGAACCGCAGAGGTTATTGACTGACTTCGAATCTGGTGATTATGGCCTTCGGTGCCGGTTGGTGCCGGAGGCCATATTTTCATTGCACATCTGTGTGCATAAAAATACGCTGATTGCGGCGGATTCGCTCATGAGTTATACTAATGGAAGTTTCGTCGCAAGCAGGAGGAAATTATGTTTCAGAACGTTAAAAAGGCGTTTCAGATCAAGGAGATTCGAAACAGGCTGATTTTCACAGTCATCATGCTGTTCGTCATCCGTTTCGGCTCTCAGCTCCCGGTTCCGGGCGTTGACCGCACGTACTTCTCCCGCTGGCTCGCGCAGCAGACATCGGGCGATGCATTCAGTCTTTTTGATGCATTCACCGGCGGTTCATTTCTGAATATGTCGATTCTGGCGCTTAACATCACGCCTTATATCACCGCAAGCATCATCCTGCAGCTCCTCACAATTGCTATCCCGAAGCTCGAAGAGATGCAGCGCGAGGGTGAAGAGGGAAGAAAGCTGATTGTCTCGATCACCCGTTATGTAACGGTTGCGCTCTCTGTCATTGAAGCTGCGGCAATGGCCATAGGATTCGGCCGGAACGGCCTGCTTCAGGATTACAATGCACTGAATGTCATCACGGTCATTGTGGTTCTCACTGCCGGAAGCGCTGTTGTCATGTGGCTCGGCGAGCGCATCACAGAGAAGGGCGTAGGAAATGGTATTTCCATCGTCCTTACCATCAACATCGTTTCCAGAATTCCTTCCGATATCGTCACTCTGTTCCAGCAGTTCGTCGTGGGAAAGAAGATCGCCACGGAGGTTGTCAATTCGGTTATCATCGTCGGCATCATCATCGGTATGACGGTTCTCGTCATCCTTCTCAACGACGCAGAGCGCCATATCCCGGTTCAGTACGCAAGAAAAATTCAGGGAAGAAGACAGGTCGGCAGCACGACTTCCTCAATTCCGCTCAAGGTCAACACCGGCGGTGTCATGCCGATCATCTTTGCTTCTTCGATCATGGAGTTTCCGGTCATCATCTCGACACTTGTCGGATATAAAGGAAGCGGCTGGTGGTCCGAGGTTCTGAAATATCTCAGCTCAACCTATTGGCTGAATCCGGCTCAGATGCGTTATTCGGTAGGCCTTATTGTTTATGTACTGCTGCTGATCTTCTTCGCATACTTCTACACTTCAATCACCTTCAATCCGATTGAGATTGCGGATAATCTGAAGAAGTCGGGCGGATTCATTCCAGGCATCCGTCCGGGCAAACCGACCAGCGAGTACCTGAATCGTATCCTCAACTACATCATCTTCATCGGTGCAGTTGGACTCACCGTTGTCGCTGTCCTGCCGATTTTCCTACGCGGCGTTTTCAATGCTGACATTTCCTTCGGCGGAACGAGCCTGATCATCGTCGTGAGCGTTGTCCTTGAGACTATCAAGCAGATTGAATCCATGATGATGGTACAGAACTACAAGGGATTCCTTAGTGAGTAACCGCATTTCGTTCCCGGGGCGGGAACGACGAAGGCGGCAAGACAACCGCATTTCGTTCCCGGAGCGGGAACGAAATGCCGAGGACAGGACAGGGATCCCGTCCTCGGAATGCGGGTCTTGATTAGTTACAGACAGAAAGTGGAGAACAAAGAATGATTATCGTAATGCTTGGAGCACCAGGTGCAGGAAAAGGAACACAGGCGGAAATGATTGCAGCAAAATATCAGATCCCGCACATCTCCACCGGTGATATTTTCCGTTATAACATAAAGAACAACACCGATCTCGGCAAGGAAGCAAAGAAGTATATGGATGAAGGAAAGCTTGTCCCGGATGAGCTTACGGTCCGTCTGCTTCTTGACCGTGTGGCAAAGGATGACTGCAGGAATGGATATGTTCTTGACGGTTTCCCGAGAACCATTCCGCAAGCAGAGGTTCTCACGAGTGAGCTTGAGAAGAACGGAGCAAAGGTAGATTACGCCATCGACATTGAGGTTCCGGATGAGAACATCATCCGCCGTATGAGCGGACGCCGTGCATGCGTGAACTGCGGCGCAACGTATCATATCGTATATGCAGCGCCGAAGGTGGAAGGAATCTGCGACAAGTGCGGCAGTAAGCTTGTTCTCCGCGATGATGACAAGCCGGAGACGGTAAAGAAGAGACTGGATGTCTATCATGAACAGACACAGCCGCTGATTGATTATTATAAGAAGGCCGGCGTGCTGAAGTCTGTCGACGGCACAAAGGATCTGCATGATGTATTTGCAGATATTGTAACGATTCTGGAGGATTGATCATTGTCCAAGGCAGATGTAATTGAACTGGAAGGCGTAGTTGTAGAAAAGCTTCCGAATACAATGTTCCGTGTACAGCTGGAGAATGGTGCAATTGTTCTTGCGCACATTTCCGGAAAGCTTCGCCAGAATTTCATCCGTATTCTTCCCGGCGATAAGGTCACGCTTGAGATGAGCACCTATGACCTGACAAAGGGCAGAATTGTCTGGAGAGACAAGTAAAGGAGCTGTGACTGCCTCATTCCTATTGATCCAGTCATCGGCCAGTATGAAATGATTGAGGTGCAGGGCCGTTGTTTACACAGCCCACATCGAAAAAGCGATGCATAACGGAATAATGAAGAGGCAGGAATGAGTGCACGGATATCCCCGTCCGGTTGGATCTTGGCAACGTCAGGATGTGGGAATTATAAAAAGTTCGAAATTTCGTATGCTTTTGCTTGCACGAATACTGACACTATGCTACAATAACGTTCGGCTTTCTCAAGAGCCGGGCGTTTTTTTGCGCCTATTTTTCGAAAGAAAAGGTGCAGAAAAGGACCGGAACTAAGAAGCTTCAGACCCAAATATGATTGGAAGGAGGATAAGGAGACAATGAAGGTTAGAGCATCCGTAAAGCCTATGTGCGAGAAGTGCAAGGTTGTTAAGCGCAAGGGCGTTATCCGGGTAATCTGCGAGAACCCGAAGCATAAACAGAGACAGGGTTGAGCCATTCAGGACTCTTTATCATAAGAATATTTGCAGCCGGACGGCAGTTCAGCGGCTAGGAGTTTTGATGCATGCAAAAGTGCGGACTCCGCTGAAGAATGCCGGAAGCCGGCAGATGCAGTACTCTTTGATACCATGTCGCATGTATGCGCAATGGAAAGACCGGAGTTTTTCCGGTTGGGCGGAAAGCAGAGGAACCTCTGCTTAGGACGGAAGAGACAAATCCAGAAGCACAGCAACAGGCTCCCGGAGCAATGACCGGGCGAGAGGAATTGCCGGACGAACTTCCATCCTGCCTCAATCAAACAGTAAACGTCCGCTTTTTAAGAGTGGACACCGTATTTTGGAGGAAATTTTAAAATGGCTCGTATCGCAGGTGTAGATTTACCCAGAGACAAGCGTGTCGAAATCGGCCTCACCTACATTTATGGAATCGGCCGCAAATCCGCAGATGAGATCCTTGCAAAGACAGGTGTCAATCCGGACACCCGCTGCCGCGATCTCACCGATGATGAAGTCAAGAAGCTCGGCGAGGAAATCGCTGAACACTACACGGTAGAAGGTGATCTTCGCCGTCAGACCGCTATGGATATCAAGCGTCTTACTGAGATCGGCTGCTACAGAGGCAACCGTCACAGAAGAGGACTTCCTGTCCGCGGTCAGCACACGAAGAACAATGCGAGAACCCGCAAGGGCCCGAAGAAGACCATCGCGAACAAGAAGAAGTAATTTGCTTCTGCGCGCCTTCCGGGGCATAATACCGGAAATGACGAAGAACCACGATAAAGTGGCGAGTTGATTACACCTCCCGATTGGGAGAGAAAGCAGGATTTCAAAATGGCAAAACAGCAGGCAACTGCCAAGAAGGCAGCCGCTTCCAAGAAGCGTGTAAGAAAGAACGTTGAGCACGGACAGGCACATATCCAGAGCTCATTCAACAATACCATTGTTACCCTTACGGATACACAGGGCAACACTCTCAGCTGGGCAAGCGCAGGCGGCCTCGGATTCAAGGGATCCAGAAAGTCCACTCCTTATGCTGCACAGATGGCAGCAGAGACCGCTACCAAGGCAGCTATGATCCATGGCCTCAAGTCCGTTGATGTTTTCGTCAAGGGACCGGGCTCAGGAAGAGAAGCAGCAATCCGTTCTCTCAATGCAAACGGACTTCAGGTAACCTCCATCACCGATGTTACCCCTGTTCCGCACAACGGATGCCGTCCGCCCAAGAAGAGAAGAGTATAATCGCAGCACAATTGGCACTGTAATTGTCGGATGGAGACCGCATGCCGCGTATGAGCGGCTGCGGCTGTAAACGACTTAATCAGGGAAGAACCCTGACAGAAAGGAATAATTCAAATGGCAGTCAATAAGACACCCGTATTAAAGAGATGCAGATCCCTTGAACTTGATCCAACGTTCCTCGGATACGACAAGAAGTCCAAGAGAACCCTTACCCGCAGAAGCCGCAAGCTGTCCGAGTACGGCACGCAGCTCCGCGAGAAGCAGAAGGCAAAGTTCATCTACGGCGTTCTCGAAAAGCCTTTCCGCAACTACTACGACAAGGCTGATATGATGAAGGGCCAGACCGGTGAGAACCTGATGGTTATGCTCGAGTCCCGTCTTGACAATGTCGTCTTCCGTATGGGCTTCGCCCGCACGAGAAGAGAGGCAAGACAGGTCGTAGACCACAAGCACATCACGGTCAACGGAAAGACCATCAACATTCCGTCCTACCAGATCAAGGCAGGCGATATCATTGAGGTAAAGGAGAAGTCCAAGAGCCTTCAGAGATTCAAGGATATCCTTGCTGTTACCACAGGAAGACTTACCCCGGAGTGGGTTGATGTTGATAAGGAAAATCTGAAGGGCACCGTCAGCGCACTTCCGAAGAGAGATCAGATTGATGTTCCCGTCGACGAGCTGGCTATCGTCGAGTTGTATTCCAAATAATAGAACGCCGGTTCGGAATCACCCTGAACCGGGCTCCGGACAGAAGATCCTTTGGTTCTTTTGTCCGCAGGCTGTGTACAGCCTGACAATGTGCAAGGATACGGCGTAAACGTTACACAGCTACATAGGAGGAATAAATATCGTGTTTGATTTCGAAAGACCGAACATCACCATTGAAGAAATCTCCGATGATAAGAAGTACGGCAGGTTTGTCGTCGAGCCTCTCGAGAGAGGCTATGGAATCACGCTCGGAAACTCCCTCAGAAGAATCATGCTTTCTTCTCTTCCGGGAGCAGCAGTGAGCCAGATCAAGATCGACGGCGTTCAGCACGAATTCAGCACCATTCCCGGCGTCAAAGAGGATGTCACCGAAATCGTCATGAATATCAAGTCTCTCGCGATCCGCAACACCAGCGAGACGGACGAGCCCAAGACCGCATACATCGAGTATGAGGGCGAGGGAGTCGTCAGAGCATCGGATATTCAGTGCGATCAGGATATCCATATCATGAATCCGGATCAGGTCATTGCAACCCTGAGCGGCAAGAAGACAAAGCTCTTCATCGAACTTACGATCACGAAGGGCAGAGGATATGTCGGCGCAGACAAGAACAAGACCGAAGACACCAAGATCGGCGTTATCCTGGTCGACTCGATCTACACTCCTGTAGAGAGAGTCAATATCACTGTTGCCAACACCCGTGTCGGTCAGCAGACGGATTTTGACAAGCTTACACTGGATGTTTTTACGAACGGCACACTTGGCCCGGACGAGGCGGTAAGCCTTGCAGCCAAGGTCCTCAGTGAGCATCTGGATATCTTCATCAATCTCTCCGAGGCGGCGAAGAATGTCCCTGTGATCTCTGAGCCTGCCAAGGGACCGGCAAAGAAGGCACTTGAGATGAGCATCGATGAGCTTGAGCTCTCGGTACGCTCTTACAACTGCCTCAAGAGAGCCGGCATCAACACCGTTGAGGAGCTCTGCAACAAGACTCCGGATGATATGATGAAGGTCCGCAACCTCGGCCGCAAGTCTCTCGAAGAAGTGCTTGCAAAGCTCAAGGAACTCGGCCTCTCTCTGAAGTCGGGTGAGTCTTCCGATATGTAATCGGATCGTCAAAACCTGTAAAACCACAATATTGATACAATCATGATCCCGTGCCGGTAAGACCGCAGAGCGCGGCGCGGGCAGGAGATTTCCGGCCGACGGTAAATCCGATGAGTACGTCGGCAGGATCCATAAGAGAAAGGAATAAAATACCATGGCAATGTACAGAAAACTCGGAAAGAAGACGAAGCTCAGAAAGGCACTGCTTCGCAGCCAGACAACGCAGCTCCTCTACAAGGGCAAGATTATCACCACTGAGGCAAGAGCAAAGGAAATCCAGAAGATCGTCGAGCCGATGATCACCCTTGCTGCAAAGGAAAAGGACAACTACGAGACCGTAACCGTTCAGGCAAAGCAGGCACAGCGCGATAAGGACGGCAAGAGAGTCAAGGAAGAGAAGGACGGCAAGAAGGTAACGGTATACGATACCGTTGAGAAGCAGATCCGCAAGGATAAGCCGAGCCGTCTTCATGCAAGACGCCAGATCATGAAGATGATCTATCCGGTTGTCGAAGTTCCTGCTCAGGCTTCCGGACGCAAGAAGAATACGAAGAAGGTTGATCTCGTCGGCAAGCTTTTCGATGAGTACGGACCGAAGTATGCAGGACGCCAGGGCGGCTACACCAGAATCATCAAGATCGGCCAGAGAAAGGGCGATGCTGCGATGATGGTTCAGCTTGAACTCGTCTGAGCATAGGTTTTTAAGAAGAGATTCTTTCAGGAACTCCGTCGGGATTATTCCCGGCGGAGTTCTTTCTTGTAAGGCTGTATTTTTTGGCGTATAGTTGGAAAAGCAGCGGCGCCGGGGCAGTCCGACAGAGAAGCGGCAGTGCCTGCCGCGCCGCGAACCACTAAGACAGAGATGTACTGCAGTCTGCCGGCAGAACTATTCACGGCTGAGCCTGCTGTTTATTCTTTCTCATTATTGATAGGTTCTCACATGATTTTTACGAAGAAACTCTCCCATGACTATCTGAAGAAAGACGATGAAGGAAATGTCATCGGAAAAGTGCGCGCACTTGACGATGTAAATGTGCACGTGAAGCCGGGGGAGTTTGTCGCGATTCTCGGCCACAACGGATCCGGAAAATCGACGTTTGCAAAGCACATCAATGCACTTCTTTATCCGACCGAGGGAACGGTCACAGTCGACGGAATGGATACGACCAATGACAATGATCTGTGGAAAATCCGTCAGGAAGCGGGGATGATTTTCCAGAATCCGGATAACCAGATTATCGGGCAGGTTGTGGAAGAGGACGTCGGATTCGGGCCGGAGAACCTCGGTGTGCCGACGAAGGAAATCTGGGAAAGAGTCGAGGAAAGTCTCCGGGCAGTCGGTATGTATGAATATCGTAAGAAATCCCCGAATCACCTCTCCGGCGGCCAGAAACAGCGTGTGTCCATCGCGGGTGTCATTGCGATGCATCCGAAATGCATTATCATGGACGAACCGACCGCAATGCTCGATCCGGGCGGACGGCGCGAGGTCATAGAAGCCGCGCACGGACTCAATCAGGTCGAGGGCATTACGATTCTTCTCATCACGCACTATATGGAAGAGGCCATTGGTGCGGACCGTGTGATTGTCATGGACCAGGGAAAAGTAGCGATGGAGGGAACGCCGCGTGAAGTTTTCTCTCATGTGGAAGAACTGCGGTCGTTAAAACTTGACGTTCCGGAAGCAACTATGCTGGCCTATAAGCTCCAGAAAGCCGGGCTGCCGCTTCCCGATGGAATTCTCACAAAGGAAGAGCTGGCAGATGCTCTCGCAAAAACCGGTCTTTTCCCGGAAATGACGGCAGACAAGACGCCGGCCGGGACGGCAGATCCGTCAGCCGATAAGACATCAGCCGGGACGGCGGATAAATCAGAAGATCAGATGTAAGTTAAACGGCAGGAGTCAGGAAGAGTTGGGTCTACTAATTGATAACATCACCTACATCTATAATGAAGGCTCTGTGATGGCAACGAACGCCATCGACGGCGTTACGTGCGAAATTCCGGACGGCCAGTTCATAGGGCTCATCGGGCATACCGGCTCCGGAAAATCCACACTCGTGCAGACGATGAACGGACTTCTGAGGCCTTCGTCGGGCAAAATTCTCTACAATGGAGAGGATATCTGGGGAGAGAATTACGACCGGCGAAAACTCCGCGCGGAGGTGGGACTTGTCTTTCAGTACCCGGAGCACCAGCTTTTTGAGGCGGATGTACTCACGGATGTGAAGTTCGGCCCGAAGAATCTCGGTCTTTCTCAGGAAGAACAGGAGAGACGCGCGAAGAAAGCGCTGGAGCTCGTCGGCATGGGAGAAGAATACTATGAGGTCTCCCCGTTTGAGCTCTCCGGGGGACAGAAGCGTAGAGCCGCCATCGCGGGAGTTTTGGCTATGGAGCCGAAGATCATGATTCTTGATGAGCCGACGGCAGGCCTTGACCCGAAGGGACGCGATGAGATTCTCGGCCTCGTGAGCGATATGCATACTAAACTTCATATGACCATTGTTCTTGTCTCGCACAGCATGGACGATGTTGCAAAATACGTCGAACGCATCATCGTGATGAACAACGCGAAAATCATGCTCGACGGCACTCCGCGCGAGGTTTTCCGGCACGGAGAAGAACTGGAAAATGTCGGTCTGTCCGAGCCGCAGGTGGTGTATATCTGTCAATATCTGAAACAGCGGGGAATGAACATACCGACAGAAGTTTTGACGGTGGATGAGGCGGCGCAGGCCATTCTGAAGGCAGCAGGAAAGAAAGAATCGGAGAATTCAGGTGTTTAAATCGATCACACTGGGACAGTACTATCCGTCGGATTCCATCCTTCACAAACTGGATCCGCGTGTAAAGGTAATTGCGACCTTCGGATACATTATTTCGCTGTTCCTTATAAACAACTTCACAGGGTACATCATCGCGGGAGCGTTTCTTGCAGTCTGTGTGGGACTTTCGAAGGTTCCGCTGCGGTTTATTCTGAATGGCATGAAGGGAATCCTCTTCCTTCTCCTCATCACGGTGATTTTCAACCTTTTCCTCACACCGGGCACACCGGTCTTCCGCTTCTGGAAGCTGCAGATCACGATGGAGGGAATCGTTTTTGCTTCCAAAATGGCAATCCGGCTGATTTTCCTCATCATTTGTTCGACCCTGATGACACTCACGACGACGCCCAATCAGCTCACCGACGCCCTTGAGTCCATCGGCCGTCCGCTCACCGTCCTGCATGTCCCCGTGCATGAAGTAGCGATGATGATGTCGATCGCACTCCGGTTCATACCGATTCTCGCGGAGGAAACCGACAAGATTGAAAAGGCGCAGATGGCGCGCGGCGCGGATTTTGAGTCCGGCGGCCTCATTCAGAAAATCAAGGCGATGGTTCCGCTTCTCGTCCCCCTGTTCATCTCCGCGTTCCGCAGAGCCAATGATCTGGCGATGGCGATGGAAGCCCGCTGCTACCGCGGCGGCGACGGACGCACCAAGATGAAGCCTCTCGTGTATGAAAAACGCGATGCCGCGGCATACACGATCTTTCTTGCATTTCTGGCGGTGATCATCGTACTGCGGTTCGTGCCGGCAGGCAGGATGATTTAAGAATTTCGGGACAGCTGACAGGTCCGGCGCCCGCTACACTGCAGGCCTGCGGTGCTTACGTTCCGGACAATCGCCATAGAGAGCTGCTTTCTTCATCGGAAGGGATCATTTTTGAAAAGAGTTCTTCTGAAAATCGCATACGACGGAACACGCTATGCCGGATTCGCACGTCAGCCGGGGCAGGAAACCATCGAGGGAGTACTGGATGAGACAATTTCCTCTCTCACGGGAGAGAGCATCGAGGTCATCGGCGCAAGCCGGACGGATGCTGGCGTGCACGCCCGGGCGAACATCGCCGTCTTCGACACGGAATCGCCGATTCCGCCGGAGAAATTCTCGTATGCGCTGAATCGCCGGCTGCCACCGCGGATCCGGATTCAGGAGTCATACGAGGTGGCACCGGATTTTCACCCGCGTCACTGCAGTACCGTCAAAACTTATGAGTATCATATTTACAATGCCGAATTCGAGGATCCGATCCGCCGGATGTACAGTTTTCACACGTATTATCCGCTGAATACTGAGGCTATGCAGGAAGCAGGGCAGTATCTCCTGGGGGAACATGATTTCAGGAGCTTCTGCAGCACGTATACGCAGGCGCAGACAACTGTGCGGACGATTCTGAGTATAGATGTCACGGCGTCTGCAGACAGGATGCCGCGGGATATCACCATCCGTGTGCGCGGAACCGGCTTTCTCTACAATATGGTCCGTATTATCGCAGGGACCCTGATGGAGGTCGGAACAGGGAAGAAAAAACCGGAAGACCTGAAGGCGATTCTGGATGCGAAGGACCGGAGAGCAGCAGGACCTACAGCACCGGCGGCGGGACTAATACTCGAGGACTTTCACTTTGTGGAAGATCCGCAGATTCAGGCAAAGCCTGTGTCATGATTTTTATCAGAAAGTGTTTGACATGAAAACAGGCACCGCCATATAATAGGAGAGTGCGACGGCACAGACATGGGTTTATTGCGCCCTTCCACAGCGTGATAACAAAAGCGGACTCCCCGGTTCAGCGAAATGTCTCCCTACCCTTGCGAATCGCACATACACATGTTTTGACTATTTCTGGAGGAACTTCGATGAAGACATATATTCCCAATGCTGCTGCCATTGAGCGTAAATGGTATGTAGTAGATGCGACTGATAAGACACTCGGCCGCCTTGCTTCCGAAGTCGCTAACGTCCTTAGCGGCAAGAACAAGCCGACCTACACTCCTTTTCTTGACTGCGGCGACAATGTAATCATCGTCAATGCATCCAAGGTCAAGGTTACCGGCAAGAAGCTCGATCAGAAGGTTTATTTCAAGCACACCGGATGGATCGGCAATGCAAAGTATGCCACCCTTCGTGAGATGCTCGAAAGAAAGCCGGTCAAGGTTGTTGAGCATGCGGTTCGCGGAATGCTTCCTCACGGATCTCTGGGCGACCAGATGTTCCTGAAGCTTCATGTTTATGAAGGTCCGGAGCACATCCATCAGGCTCAGAAGCCCGAAGTACTTGATTTCTGATTGAGGAAGGAGATTTAAAATGGCAAACGCAGTTACCTACTATGGAACAGGCAGAAGAAAATCTTCTGTTGCCAGAGTATTTATGACTCCCGGAAAGGGAAATATCACTGTAAACGGCAAGTCTCTTGACGAGTATTTCGGACTTGAGACACTGAAGTCGACGGTTATGCAGCCGCTGAACGCTACGAATACCGCAGATCAGTTCGATATCAAGATCACGGTCAAGGGCGGCGGAACAACCGGCCAGGCAGGTGCCTGCCGTCACGGCATTGCACGTGCACTGAATGAGGCAGACCGTGAAGCTTACAGACCGATTCTGAAGTCTGCCGGCTTCCTTACGAGAGATCCTCGTATGAAGGAAAGAAAGAAGTACGGCTTAAAGGCAGCCCGCCGTGCACCTCAGTTCTCAAAGAGATAATCGTTTCTCTATACGAGATTACAAAGCATTATACAAGAGAGTCATCCGATTGGATGGCTCTTTTTTATGTTTAATAATAGAGAAACATTGATTCTATGGGATTTTCAGTGGGTTTGTAGAGGGGATAAACTAAATGAGAGGGAGAATTTTTTATATTCTTCCAAACAGTAGGTAGATTTGAAACTAACAAAAAATGACTTAAAATTACTATAACATTTGAAAAGATTTACACATTTTTACACGCGGAAAAGGGGGTGTGTAAATTTGGGCATAGAAACTACGTTTGAAATGAATCCCGGAAATCATTTCAAAGATGCGGATCTGCGTCTTGCAAAGGGAATAGCCTGGATGCTTAAATGATCTTAACTATTAAATAATTAACATCAAGAGAAAGACCAAAGAGAGCGGCCATGACAAATACAGAACAGACCACACAAAATATGACCTCAGGAAACAGTATGAAACAGATCATACTGTTCTTTTTGCCCTTATTATGGGGAA
>ONGY01000107.1 GCA_900317475.1 uncultured Lachnospiraceae bacterium
TCACCAGTTGTCAATGTTGCCCATTTTTTTGTCTGAATTCAACTGATTAATATGCATTTTACTTACTGGCATCATCTGAATCAAGGCATTCTGCAATTTAGAAAGTGAATTCACGGCTTCGCCGTCATTTCGTGCTTCGCACCGGGTGATGCGCGGCCGCCGCCCGCCGTCATCTCACGCTTCGCACAGGGTGATGCACGGCCGCCGCCTGCACAAAGAGGCCGGGATGGTTTCTCGCCATCCCGGCCTCTTTGCCGGTTTTACCTGTTCACTCTTTTATGGCTCTGCGTCAAAACTCCGGTCTGGCGCTGCGCCTTTCAAATCAATACCATCATTTCTACAGTCTGTCTGTTGACTCACGAAAGCTATCATAGCAGTGATATTGGCAGAGATGCAAGTTCGCCGCAAACTCTGAAAGTAGTTTCAGAATACAGTTCCTGTGCTTTCGATGTATGCTGCGACCGCTCCGACCATGCCGGCATCATTTCCGAGGGCGGCTCTTTTAATAACGAGATCTTCCGCATAGGAAGGCATGACTCTTGAAAGAACCTGCCTTCGGAGGGGATCGATAAAAAGATCTTCCTGCGCGCTGACACCTCCGCCGATCAGAATCACCGCCGGATTGAAAATGTGAACGAGGCTTACGAGTCCGTCCGCTATATACGCGATCCAGCATCTGACGACCTCTTCAAGAGTACCCTGCTCCGTATTCTTTCCGGCACTGTTATCCGCTCTTTCCCCGGCCTTTTCCTCTGCGAGCCGGGTAAAGATCGTTTTTCCGTTTATTCCGTCTCTGAAAGCAGGAATATTGCCACGGTCCGTTTCTTCGCTTACCATCCGGACCAGTGCCGTCGTTGATCCGTACCGCTCGAGGCACCCTCGGTTGCCGCAGCTGCAGAGCTCGCCGTCTCCGTTGATAATAATATGCCCCAGTTCTCCTGCGATTCCTCTGGCCCCGGAGAGCAGATGTCCGCCGGTGATCACTCCGCCGCCGACTCCGGTTCCGATCGTGACGGCAATCACATCGTCTACACCCCTGGCAGCCCCGGTCCAGCGTTCCCCAAGCACGGCGCAATTTGCATCATTTTCGACATGAACCGGGAGACCAAAAGCCTTTTCGAGATCCTCTCCGACCGTCGTTCCTGTCCAGCCCGGGATATGCCCTGCTGCCCCTGTAATAATGCCATTCTCCGTGTCTACCTGACCCGTGGCTGATACTCCGATCGCTGCCGGCATATACCCTGCACACGTATCGGATTCCTTCATGGAGGAAAGAAAAGAGGATGCGCAGCGGATGACTGTGTCAATAATCGGTGTCTTATAGCCGTCAAAAGATACCGAAGTCTCCGTTTTCGCAATGATCTCTCCTTTTTCCGTGATCAGACCCATTTTTACGTCTGTCCCGCCGATATCGATTCCCAGATATGCTGTCTTATTCATCCTGTCCATTGCCTCTTTCTCCTTCTTCTGGTTTTCGGTGTTCATGCAGTGCCTTCAGCGTTTCATTCAACCTCCGCGTTTTCTCCTTGGTGTCATTTTTCAAATAATACATATAGAGAACGTCCATCAGCATGAGGATCGGAAACTGCGGAGAAATCTCGGCTCCGGTATCCATGTTCCGATCGCCTGCCACCAGCAGAACTTCATCACACACGGACTTCATCGCCGTATCGCGGTCCGAAGTGATCAGAACAGCGGAGGCATTCCTGCTCTTTGCAGTTGTAAGCGCTTCGAGAATTTCTTCCGTATGACCGCTCAGCGAAATTCCTATTACAAGCGTTTCCGGGCCGCTCACAGCTGCGATCATGGATATTACCTGCGGATCAGTCAATGCCTGAACCTCCAGACCCAGCCGCATGAACCGCAGATAAAATTCCCAGGCGGCAAAACCCGAGCTTCCCCGCCCGCAGACATAGACCTTCTCCGCCTTGCCCAGCATTTCGGAGACTTTCTTTACCTTTTCCTCCTCGAGCTGCTGAAACTCTTCATTCAGAAGGCGCTCATAGGTTCCCTTCACACGGCGGGACAGCTCACTGATATTTCTCTCCCGGATCGCCTCGGCGATTTCCTTCTCATAGTCATAAATAAACTTTCTGTAGCCGTCGTAGCCGCATTTCTGGGCAAATCGGGAGAGCGTAGGTTCTGAAATGTAGAGAAGACCGGATATATTCCGTGACGAAAAATCCATCAGGTCTTCATTCTTGAGAAAGAAGTCCGCCACACCGCGCTCAACCGTTGTCATTGAATCGTATGCTTCAATAATTCGATCCCGTACTTTTTCCATTCGCCAGCAACCTCACAATAAAAAGCAAAAACAAAATCCAGTAATAACCCGGAAGCCGACCGGTCATTACTGGATTTTATTATTCTGTTTTCATCTTGTCCAGCCGGCCCAGGGCAGCTGCCCGGCACTGGCCTTACTTCCGGTCCGTAAGGTCGCCGTATCCGACACCGACCCTGCCGCCGGCAAGTACAAATTCCTTCATTCTTTTCTGAAGAGAGGTGTTCTCCGGAAGCTCGTTCAGATTGATACTACTCCGGTCCGGATCCGCGAATTTATATACCCACTGAAGATAATCCCTTGCCTCCGGGTCCGTTTTTGTCAGGGAAAAACGTCTCTGAAACGCAAGAATGTTCGATGTCTCCGGGAGAAGCTCCGGAAGCGCCGGCGAGAGAAGCCACGACCCGCAGGAATGCGTCCATCCGCACACCTCCGGAAAATGATTTTTCATAAACTCCATTTCCATCGCCAGCGACGCCGATATTGAATTTCTCCGAAGGTCCGCATCGCTCGGGATATGGATCTGAACCCGCTTTTCGTCCCTGCAGATTTCATATTCGAGGGCGCCGAGCCGAAACAGAACAGCGCCGATCTGCCGGATTGTCCAAAAGCCGCGGTCGAAAGCATAGTACCCGTATGAAACAAGCGATTCGTTCACAAACCGGGAGAAGCATCCGAACGTCGCCGTAAAGATGTCTCCGTCAAAACTCTTCCAGCAGCCTTCATTTCGGTTCCGTACCGCAGCGGCACAGTGAATAAAAAGCTCAGAAAATCCCCGGCCATCCTTCCCGCTCAGCCTTTCTCTTATATGTTTTCCGGCCTCTTCCGCCGTCGGATAAAAGCAAAGCCTTTCAAAATCATCGGACGAGAGAATTTCCTTTACTTCGCTTTTGCTGCCGGCGTCCAGAATGGCCTCCGCGGCCTCATCCGGCATATGAATGCTGCTCAGGAATTCTGCAATTACCATACTCATGTCCCCCCTTCTCCAGAACCTGTCCCGTCCGTCCTGTTATTTCGCTGCCAGGGCTGCGCCCGGACGATGTCCGGCCC
>ONGY01000013.1 GCA_900317475.1 uncultured Lachnospiraceae bacterium
ATATTTCCTGGCATGGCAACTCGCCAGGATAACCGCCCTCTAATTGGATGGCCAACACGTCAGACTCCACGGAGCTGGGGCGAGCCGTTTGTATCTGGGCAAGCTGCAGTGCTGCTTATATGCAGTTCCTGCAAGCCTGCGATTTCAATCGCGGGTAGTTGACTAACCTTGGAGAAAGGGTGGAAATAGCGGGCTTTTCCGGTGACGCAGGCCGCCCTGCCGGATTCATCTGCCTTCGGCGGACTCCGGGAATGGTTATAGGAGGCACAGAATGGAGAAAGAAGATACCATAAGAGAGTGGAGCAATAAGAAAATTCGGGGAGAGAAGGCGGAAGAAGAGGAGCCTGAGGAATGGGTGTCGGAGAACCGTCGTTATTCCTGCTGGCTGTTTTGTGTGCCGGGACTTGGAAATAAAAAGATTTTCCGCCTTCGTGAGACCTTTCTTTCTCTCTTCGCAGGTGACCCTCTGCAATTTGCAAAAGGAATTTATTCCATGCCGGAGGATGAACTTGCACAGCTTTGGAGGGAGGCAGGACTCGATACGCTGAGTTCGGGAGGCGGGGATGTACGTAAAAACAAATGCTTCTGTTCCCTGCTTGCGGCAAGGCACAAGAGACCGGACGAGGACCTTCAAAGAGCCCAAAGATCCGGACTTTCGTTCGCGTCCGTCGATGACCCTGACTTTCCGGACCGCCTGCGCGGGATTCCGGATGCACCCTACGGGATTTATTACAGGGGAGCCCTTCCCGATGATGCAGCCCCGGCGGTCGCGATCGTGGGTTCCCGGATGGCAACGGGATACGGCCGGGAATGTGCGCGGAAATTCGGATATGAACTTGCACGGTATGGAGTGCAGATCATCAGCGGACTTGCACGCGGCGTCGACGGAATCGCACAGAGAGGAGCGATCGATGCGGGTGGAAAGAGTTTTGGCGTGCTTGGGTGCGGTGCGGATATGATTTACCCCAGAGAAAATGAAGATCTTTATCGTAAAGTGGTTGACTGCGGGGGAGTGATTTCCGAGTATGCGCCCGGGACAGCAGCACAGGCGAGGCTTTTCCCGGCGCGAAACCGCATCATCTCCGCTCTCTCGGATCTCGTGCTTGTGGTTGAGGCAAAGGAGCGCTCAGGCTCGCTTATTACGGCTGACTATGCACTTGCACAGGGCAGAGACGTGTATGCGGTTCCGGGAAGAATCACCGATTTGTGTGCAGTCGGATGCAATCGTCTGATCCGGCAGGGAGCAGGCATTGCTACCTGCCCGGAGGATGTGCTGGAGGCGGCAGCCGGTGTCCGGAAGACGGAAGAGGACGAGGCAAAACCATCCGGCTACTTTAAGAGAATGAGTCTGCAGGAGCCGGAGGCCTCACTTTACGATGTGCTCGACAGTGTGGATGCAAAGGACCTTACGACCCTCATGGAGGCTGCAGGAGAACGGCTGCACCGGCAGATACAGCCGTCGGAAGCCATGATGTATATGACCGATCTTTGCCTCAAAGGACTGGCCGAAGAGGCGGCGGCCGGGATGTACAGGAAGAAGCCGGACTGAAATTCAAACTTCCAGTTTGAAACGGTAACTTCCAACTCTCAGAAACAGATACAGGACGATGTCCAGGACGATTCCTGGCTGAGAGACCTGAAAATTGTAATTTGCATATCCATGTGATAAATTTAGCCTTGCCGGGCTGTCCGGCAAGAGGTGAATTTTCATGTGTGTGGCGTATCCCGGAACAGTGATCGAAGTGAAAGACAGAAGTGCAGTTGTGGACTTCTCGGGGACAAAGGTCGAGGCTATGTGTGGACTTGTCAGGACGAAGCCGGGCGACCGCGTGCTCGTGCATGCAGGGTGTATACTGGAAGTTCTTCCGAAGGAAGATGCAGACGAAATGCAGAACATTTTTGACGAGCTCGCTGCTCTTGACGAGGATGATCTAAGGGAAAAGGCAGGCCGGTGACAAGCCGTTCCGGCGCATTCATCCAGCCCATTTCTCTGCCAGTCTGTGAACAAACAGCTGCTGCATCAGGACATTCCTGACCCTGACAATCCTGCCATCCGGAGTGGCCACTGATGAACAAAAATGAAATTTATGAACAGTTTCGATAAAATCAAAGCATACCTTTCTTCCTACGATGGTCCCGATGTTCACATCATGGAAGTCTGCGGGACGCACACTGCATCCATAGCAAAAAACGGAATACCGGCGATGCTTTCACCGCATATCCGGCTGATATCCGGGCCGGGATGCCCGGTCTGTGTCACGGTGACCGACTATATCGACCGCCTGATCGCGCTGTCGCAGAATGAAAAAAACGTCATCTGCTCCTTTGGGGATTTGCTCCGCGTTCCGGGAAGCGAATCGTCGCTTTCCCTGGCGCGTGCAGACGGGGCACACATCGAAATGGTCTATTCTCCCGTGCAGATGCTTGATAAGGCGAGAAGAGACCCGGACCATGACTATATTTTTGCCGCAGTCGGATTCGAGACGACAGCCCCGGTCTATGCGCTTCTCATCGATGAAGCAGAGCGCCTTGGCATTCCAAACGTAAAGCTTCTGACCGGCCTCAAAACGATGCCGCAGGTCATCCGCTGGGTCGTCTCTTCTGCGAAAAGCGCGGGAGAAACCACTGAGAGAGAAGACAAATCGGACGAGGGAAGAATCGACGGTTTTCTCGCTCCCGGTCACGTCTGTGCGGTTACGGGATACGGTGAGTATGAGAAGCTTGCCGCGGAGACCGGAATGCCTTTTGTCGTGTCCGGATTCACAGGGCCGCAGCTCATCGCTTCTATTTTCCGGCTCGTGCAGCTTCGCGGGAAAGATACTTGTGAAAATCTTTATCCGGAGGTTGTGAGCCGGAGCGGAAACGCACCGGCGAAAAGTGCTGTAAAGAAGTATTTTGAGCCCTGTGATGCCGCATGGCGCGGGATGGGAATCATTCCGATGTCGGGACTTTGCCTGCGCCAGGATTACATGCACCGTGATGCCGGAAGCTTTGGACTCACCGGCGATCATGCTGGCAGGGGATGCCGGTGTGCATCTGTGCTCACCGGAAAAATCCGCCCGACCGAATGCCCGCTTTTCGGAAAAGCCTGCACACCGCAGAATCCGAACGGAGCCTGTATGGTTTCTCAGGAAGGAAGCTGCTATAACTGGTATGTCGGCGGAAGAACGAGATAACAGCCGGCGTTACACGAAATTTCAGGAAGGTTTTATCATGCTGGAACAAACAGTCACCATGGCGCACGGAAGCGGCGGAGAGTCGACCGGACGCCTGATTGCGGAGCTTTTTGCAAAGAATTTCTCCAATGAATATCTCGACCGGATGACAGACTCTTCTGTCGTCCCGGGAAGCGCGCAGATTGCGATGACAACGGACAGCTTTGTCGTGACGCCGGTGGAGTATCCGGGCGGCGACATAGGGCGGCTTGCCGTCTGCGGAACGGTGAACGATCTTCTTATGAGCGGCGCTGTGCCGAAATATCTCACGGCAGGGTTTATTCTGGAGGAAGGCCTTCCGATGGAGACCCTGCGGCGCGTTGTGAAATCGATGGCGGATACGGCCCGCGAGGCCGGCGTTCTGATCGTGACCGGGGATACGAAGGTCGTTGAGAATCATTCCTCCGATGCGAAGGGTGAGGGCGGTCTTTACATCAACACGGCCGGCGTCGGATTTGTTCCGGAGGGAACCCGTCTCGACGCCGCATCCATCCGGCCGGGAGATAAAATTCTTGTCTCCGGAACGCTCGGAGAGCACCATGCGACCATTCTTGCAAAGCGGATGGGCCTCGAAAATGAATCTCTTGAAAGTGACAATGCCCCGCTTGATGACATCGTAAATCATCTGCGCACATCCGGAGCTGCGGTCCGTGCGATGCGTGACGTGACGAGAGGCGGCCTCGCAACGGTCCTGAGTGAGTTTGTCCTTTCATCGGGGCAGCAGATCGAAATTGAGGAGAGTCTTATTCCGGTGAAAAAGCCGGTGCGGGATTTCTGCGGGATTCTGGGCCTCGAGCCTGTATACATGGGTAATGAAGGCAAGCTGATTGCCGTCATTGCACCGGAGGATGCTTCCAAAGCTCTGGATGCAGTCCGGAGTGCAAAATACGGGGAGAATGCCGCTATCATCGGAGAAGTGACAGGGGATCATGGCGAAGGAAGTGCAGAGCTTATTCTGAAGACACCGGTCGGCGGACGGAGAGTGCTCGGACCTCTGTACGGCGAGGGACTGCCGAGAATCTGCTGATTTTCAATTGAAACCATTTTTCAAAATGGTACAATAGTTGGGCTGTGTTTATTATCTGAATGTATTCCCGGTTCGGGAAAAGCTGGAACGGGCTCTCCCGCGGGTGCCGGGGTAAGCGCGGCATGAGGTAAAAATCTCAAACAGGAATAATGCGGGAACATAAGTTTTGACGATTCCCGGGGAAAGGGACAAATCCGATGACACTCATCAAAAAGCCGGTCACCGGCATGAAGGATATCCTGCCGGCAGAAATGGAAATTCGCAATTACTGCATTTCCGTCATCAAACAGACGTATGCGGAATTCGGATTTCAGGAAATTGAGACGCCCTGCGTGGAATCCATTGAAAACCTGACAAGCAAGAGCGGCGGCGACAATGAAAAACTGATTTTCAAGATCCTCAAGAGAGGCGAGAAGCTGAAACTTGACGAGGCTTCGTCCGAGGCGGATCTCGTTGACGGCGGTCTCCGCTATGATCTTACGGTTCCGCTGGTCCGCTATTATTCCAATCATGAGAACGAGCTTCCGACTCCTTTCAAGGCACTGCAGATGGGCAATGTCTGGAGAGCGGACCGCCCGCAGAAGGGAAGATACCGCCAGTTCATGCAGTGCGATATCGATATCATCGGCGAGCCAACGAACCTTGCCGAGATCGAGCTCATCACGGCTACGACCACGACGCTCGGACGGCTCGGATTCAAGGAATTCGAGATCCATATCAACGAGCGCCGCATTCTGAAGGCGATGGCCGTTTATTCCGGTTTCCCGGACGAGAAATTTGATGACGTCTGCATCATTCTCGACAAGATGGACAAGATCGGCCTGGACGGGGTGAAAAAGGAGTTCCTTGAAGACGGCTACAGCGCTGAGGCGGTTGAAAAATACGTTGGCCTTTTCGAGGGCATGAACGCAAAAACTTCCTGGTCCGAAAAGCTTGACTGGCTTGAGCAGAAACTCACGGAAGCCGGTGCTGTCGCAGACGACGTTATTCCGAATCTCCGGAGCACAATTGAGACGGTGATTAAGGTAAAGCAGGCGGATTTCAAGATGGTCTTTGATCCGACCATCGTCCGCGGCATGAGCTATTACACCGGAACGATTTTCGAAATCCGTATGCCGGAGCTTGGAATCAGCTGCGGAGGCGGCGGCCGTTATGACGGAATGGTCGGAAAATTCACCGGCCGCGACGTTCCTGCCTGCGGCTTCTCCATCGGGTTCGAGCGGATTATCCTTATTCTCATGGAGCAGCACTTCGAGATTCCGGGAAAGAGAGAAAAAGTCGCGTTTCTTCTCGACAAAGGGCTGTCGGAAGAGCAGACGGCGCAGGCTCTTATAAAGGCCGGAGAAGAGCGGAAGGCCGGAAAGTCCGTGCTTGTCGTCCGCATGAACAAGAATAAGAAATTCCAGAAGCAGCAGCTCAGTGATCAGGGATATACTTCCTTCGAAGAGTTTTATAATAACTGAGCAGACCGGAAATAAGCCGGACTGATCTTTATGCCGCCCTGTGCGGTCAGAAAAATCGGAAGAAATTTCCATCACTTACTCCGGATACCGGAAGACAGAGCCGGAGAAAAGAATGACTGGAGCCGCGAAGGCGGCCGGAAAGGAATAACTATGATGCAGAGTCGTACGCATACGTGCGGGGAGCTTCGCATCGGGGATGTCGGAAAGAATGTAACGCTTGCCGGCTGGCTCGAAAACATGCGAATTGTCTCCGGTTCGCTTGCATTCATTGTTCTCCGCGATTTTTACGGGACGACACAGATCGTCGCCGAAACGCCGGAGATGCTGGAGAAGTTCAGGGAGATCACAAAGGAATCCACGATTCAGGTTTCCGGAGTTGTCCGTGAGCGTTCCAGCAAAAACCCGAAGCAGGAAACCGGTGACATCGAGGTTGTCCCGGAGAAGGTGACCGTGCTCGGCCGCTGCCGCTACAACGAGCTTCCGTTTGAAATAAACCGCAGCCGCGAGGCGGATGAGCAGACACGTCTCAAGTATCGTTATCTCGATCTCCGCAACCCTGCAGTGAAGAACAATATCATCCTTCGCTGCCAGGTTGTCGCAGCACTCCGCAGGGCGATGACGGATCACGGGTTCCTCGAGATTACTACCCCGATCCTCACGGCGTCCAGCCCGGAAGGGGCGCGGGATTATCTTGTGCCGTCGAGAAAACACCCGGGCAAGTTCTATGCACTTCCGCAGGCGCCGCAGCAGTTCAAACAGCTGCTCATGACGGCCGGTTTTGACCGTTATTTCCAGATTGCTCCCTGCTTCCGCGATGAGGACGCAAGAGGCGACCGCTCGCCGGGAGAGTTTTATCAGCTCGATATGGAGATGGCGTTTGCGACGCAGGAAGATGTTTTTGCGGTGCTTGAGGACGTACTTCCCCCGGTTTTTGCAAAATACGGAACCTACAGCCGCGCATCCAAGGCACCCTTCGTGCGCATCCCTTATAACGAGGCACTGGAAAAATACGGCTCCGACAAGCCGGATCTGCGCATCGATCTTGTGGCTGTCGATGTCACGGACACGCTCGCGGACTGTGGATTCGGTCCATTTGCGTCAAAGAAAGATATCACAGATGAAAACGGCAGCGTGACCGGAACGGAGGACACAAAAGTCGACATCAAGGCTGTTGTTGTCTCCGGCTTTAACGGCACCCGCAAGTTCATCGAAAAAACACTGGCGGACGTCGAAGTCCAGGCAGGCGCGAAGCCGTACTGGTTCCGGGTCGACGAGAACGGTGAGTTTGTCGGCGGCATTGCAAAATTTGTCACTCCGCTCAAGGATAAGGTGACGGCCAAACTGAACCTGAAGCCGGGTGATTTTGTCGGCATTGCCTCCGGAAAGAAGACGCAGGCGCAGAAGACGGCCGGCGTGCTCATCAAGACGATGGGAGCAGCTGTTCCGGGCCATATGGATAAAGAGCAGTATGCGTTCTGCTGGATCGTTGATTTCCCGATGTATGAAATCGGCGAGGAGAGCGGCGAACTCGAATTCTGCCACAATCCTTTCTCTATGCCGAAGGGCGGTCTTGAGACGCTTGAGAAGGCGGAGAAAGGTGAAATTGACCCGCTTACCATCACGGCGGATCAGTACGACCTTGTTGTAAACGGCATTGAGCTTTCCTCCGGTGCAGTCCGGAACCACGATCCGGAGATCATGGTGAAGGCTTTCGAGCTCGTGCGTCTGGGAGAAGAGGATGTCAAGAAGCGGTTCCCGGCTATGTACAACGCTTTCTGCTACGGCGCACCGCCGCACGCAGGAATTGCTCCCGGTATCGACCGCATGGTCATGCTTCTTGCCGGAGAGGATTCCATCCGTGAGATTATCCCGTTCCCGATGAATAAGAACGCGCAGGATGTCATGATGGGAGCGCCTTCGGAGGTCACCCAGCAGCAGCTCGATGAGCTTCATATCAAATCGACTGCAACGGCGGAAGAAATCGCAAAGGACAGCGAAAACTGACCCTAAAATAGGACCGGTACTGACCGGCCCGGAAAATTCAGACAGTAAGATCCCCCTCTGTGTTTTCACACAGAGGGGGATCTTTTATCTGCCCATTCTTTTATCTGGCATTCCCCACATCCGGCAGGAAACAGCTGCGCGGCAGATAGCCGTGCCGCGTCAGATAGATGAGCCGCGGCTGGTATTTTTAATTCAGACAGTCGGGAATTGCATCGGGCGGAACGGTCAGATGCTCCTGATAAGAGAGAGCGAGGGCTTCATCTGTGCATCCCCGGATACGATGGACAGCCGGTACCCAGGTTCCGGCGGTGAAAGCTCGCAAAAACTGCATGCAGAAGGAAGGGACAGACCAGAGGCACTATTTTCCGGGAAGGACAGACCTGAACCATTTTTCCCCGAAAATATGGTTCCCGTCCCGAAGTCGATTTCAAATGAATCAAGTCCGCCCGCGAGTCCTGCTCCGGTGTATTTAAGATATGCCTCCCGGACGGTCCAGATGCGGAAAAAAAGAGATTCTTTTTCCGCTGCTGTTTTGCAGGCAGAAAGAAGCTCCCTGTCCCGCGGAGGAAAGAAGCGGCCGTCTGACAGGGCCGGCATCACGGGTCTGATCTGCTGGATGTCAAGGCCGATTTTTCCGTCTGCAATTCCGACGGCAGCGTAGTTTCCGGAGTGCGAGATGCTGATACAGAGTCCGGGAAAATCCGGGAGAAAGGGCCTGCCCTCCGGCGTTCGGAAGACGCGGATCTTATTTCCGGGAGGCAGGGGCTGAATATGGGAATCTTCCATAAGCTCCGCAAGAAGCCACTGTGCAAGAAAGCGCTCTTTCCGGAGGGGAGAAGAAGTGTCCCCCGGGACGGCCTTCTTTCCTTCGCCGATTGTGCCGCAGGAAGGATACTCCGGGACAGCTTTCCTCCCCTCACCGTATGTGCCGTGAGAAGGATACAATACCGGATGCTCCTTTAAAAAATCATCTATTTTCTGCCTGCTTTCAGGCTCTTCAAGAAGCGCCGCAGAGGCTTCCAGGACGCGAATAAACATGTATTAATCGTAATCAAAAGGTGTTATAATGTCAAAGTCTGTGGGGCCATATACTGCCGCGGAAAAGGCCTTTAAGGCGGGTCCGCGGGAGGAGTTTCAAGGTCCTGCAGGGAGGTTTGAAAGTGGAGAAAAACAAGAGACTCAAGGCATGGATCGGAATGATTGTAATGATCGCCGTTTTCCTTGCAGCCGGCTATCTTTCCCTGTTCGGTGTCGGCGAATTTCAGGAAGGCTCGATTCATGACGTGAAGCTTGGACTCGATCTGGCTGGCGGTGTCAGCATTACCTACCAGGCAGTCGGCGATGAGAAGCCGTCCTCGGAAGATATGGACGATACCGTCTATAAGCTGCAGAGACGTGTTGAACAGTACAGTACGGAGGCACAGGTCTATAAAGAGGGTGAAGACCGGATCACGATCGAAATCCCCGGCGTCACCGATGCCAATACGATTCTCGAGGAGCTTGGCAAGCCGGGATCTCTTTATTTCATCCGTGAGACGGATGACGACGGAAACGCCAACTATTCCTATAATTCGAGCACCGGCAAGTATGAACTGACACGTTCTCTCGACGAAATCATCGAGTCCGGCGACGCAGTACTCAGCGGAACCGATGTCACGGATGCACAGGCTGGTTATCAGACGGACAGCATGAACAGCCGGAATATTGTTGTCGAACTTACCTTCACGGATGAGGGCAAACAGAAGTTTGCGGATGCAACCAAGAGAGCATATGCAAACGATGAGAGCATCGGCATCTATTATGACGGCGAGTTTATTTCTGTCCCGCATGTCCAAAGTGAAATCACCAACGGCCAGGCGGTCATCACCGGTGAAACATCGATTGAGGACGCTCAGAACCTTGCGAGCACCATCCGTATCGGCGGTCTTTCCGTTGAGCTCGAGGAGCTTCGTTCGAATGTCGTCGGCGCACAGCTCGGCGAGAGCGCCATTGAGACATCTCTCCTTGCAGCCATTGTCGGTCTGATCCTGATCTTCGTGCTCATGATTGCCGTCTACTGGCTGCCCGGTATCTGCGCGAGCATCGCGCTGCTTTTCTACTGCTTCCTTGAGATTCTTGTCATCAACGCCTTTGAAGTGACTCTGACGCTGCCCGGCATCGCAGGTGTCCTTCTTTCCATCGGTATGGCAGTTGATGCAAACGTCATCGTCTTCGCGCGTATCCGTGAAGAGCTTGCCACCGGCAAAACGGTTGCTTCCGCGATGAAGATCGGCTACAGCAAAGCTCTGTCGGCCATCATCGACGGCAACGTGACCACCCTGATTGCGGCATTCGTTCTGATGGCAGTCGGCAGCGGTACCGTCAAGGGCTTCGGCCAGACGCTTGCCATCGGTATCATTCTTTCCATGTTCACATCCCTGTTCGTGACGAAATGGCTCATGACAGCATTCCTGAACATCGGATTTAGTGACGTAAAGTGGTACGGCGTCGGCAAGCAGCCGAAACAGCTGAAGATTCTGGAGAACAGAAAGAAATTCTTCCTTCTCTCCGGCATAGTTATCTGCATCGGACTGGTTACGATGTGCATTTATGCGGCAAGCGGCAGACGCGCACTGAATTACAGCCTTGATTTTGTCGGCGGCACTTCCACCAACGTCACATTCGATCAGAGCTATACGCTTGATGAACTGGAAGCGGATGTGGTCCCTGTCTTCGAAGAGGTGACCGGTGATTCGAATGTTCAGGTTCAGACTGTCCAGAACAGCAACGAGGTTATCTTCAAGACCCGTTCACTGGACCAGGATGAGCGTGAATCTCTGCAGCAGAAGCTGATTGATAAATTCGGCATCACGGAAGATGATATTACGACCGAGACCATCAGCTCGACCATCAGTTCCGAGATGAGATCGGATGCAATCCGTTCGGTCATCATCGCTCTGGCCCTGATGCTTGTTTATATCTGGTTCCGGTTCAGTGACTGGCGCTTCGGTGTATCCTCCGTGCTTGCGCTGCTCCACGATGTCCTGGTTGTACTCACGACCTATGCGATTCTGCGTGTATCGGTCGGCTCCACGTTCATCGCCTGCATGCTGACCATTGTCGGTTATTCCGTCAATGCGACCATCGTCATTTTCGACCGTGTCCGTGAGAATAAGAGGCTGCAGGGCGGCAAGATGGATCTCATCCCATTGCTTGACCTCAGCATTTCCCAGACGATGTCGAGAAGTGTCTTTACTTCGCTGACAACGTTCTTTATGGCACTGACGCTGTACATTTTCGGTGTCTCGTCCATTAAGGACTTTGCTCTTCCGATGGGCGTCGGCATTATCAGCGGTACATATTCTTCCATCTGTCTTGCAAGCGCCTTCTATTACATTCTGAAGAAGGCGAGCGATAAGAAGAACACCAAAAACACTGCTGCAAAGAAGAACACGGCAAAGAAGAAAACAGGAAAGAAGAGCACGGCGGCAGTTTCTGTTTCTTCTACCAGCCAGACGGAAGCAAAACCGGAAGAGAAGAATGCATAACGGTTTTCTTCTGCAGAAGAGGCAGCAATGAACGGTCTTATTTACAGTCCGCTGCCGTAAGAACAAATCGAAATGATGGAAAGGGATGTCCGAAGGGGCATCCCTTTTTTCGAAAGAAAGCTTCCGGCCTGCGGGTGAGAAAGGAAATACTGATTAATGGCAAAGTGGCTTGAGACGAGAAAGGGCGGAGATTTCCGGAAAATTGCACGGGAGTGCGGCATCTCTCCATATCTAGCCCGGATCCTCCGGAACCGCGGGGTAGCCGGAGCCGATGCGGTGAGGGAATATCTGTATGGAGGACTGGACGATCTGAATGATCCAAGGCTCCTTTTTGATACGCAGAGCGCCGCGGAGCTTCTCCGCAGTGCCGTCCGCGCGAAAACAAAAATCCGCGTGATCGGCGATTACGATGTCGACGGAATCTGCTCCTCGTATATCCTTGTGAAAGGACTCCGCGCTGTCGGCGCGGATGTAACCTATGCGCTGCCAAACCGCATCACGGACGGCTACGGACTCAATGGCCGCATGATCGACGAGGCGATTGCAGACGGAATTGGACTGATTATCACCTGCGATAACGGCATCGCCGCGGCAGAACCGGTAAAAAAGGCAAAGAATGCCGGCATTTTGGTCATTGTTACGGATCATCATGAGATACCGTTCAGCCTCAGGGGAGATGGAACAAAGGAGTATCAGATCCCGGCGGCAGATGCGATTGTGGAGCCGAAGCTGCCGGAAAGTCTCCTCATGGAGAAGGGCGCATCTCCCTGTCCGTTCCCGGATATCTGCGGAGCGGTGGTGGCAATGAAACTGATGCAGGTTCTGCTGAAGCCGGAAGATCCGAACCGAGTTTTTGAATCGGAATTTGGTTCTCTGTTCTCAGACCTTCTTTCCTTCGCGGCACTGGCAACCATCTGTGATGTCTGTCCGCTCACAGGAGAGAACCGAATCATCGTGCGCAGCGGCCTGAAAAAAGTACAGGAGACAGAAAATCCGGGGCTTCGCGCGCTGATCCGGGTTCAGCAGTTGGAGGAAAAGACCATCACTCCCTATCACGCCGGGTTTATTCTCGGCCCCTGTCTCAACGCCTCGGGGAGACTCGACACGGCGGAAAGGGCATTATCTCTGTTTGCAGACTGTAATGACCCGGATGAGGCAGTGCGGCGTGCCATGGAACTGCGGCAGCTCAATGAAAGCCGCAAGACGATGACCGAGAAGGGAATTGAAGCCTGCGGCGAAGCAATCGAGAAGGAAAATCTTAAGGACGACCGGGTTCTTGTCATTTACTTAAAGAAATGTCATGAATCCATTGCGGGCATCGTCGCCGGAAAAGTGAAGGAGCGGTATCACCGGCCGACCTTCGTTCTTACGGATGCGAGGCAGGAGGGCTTTCTCAAAGGATCCGGCCGTTCCATCGAGGCATATGATATGTACGGTGAGATGAACAGGGTGAAGGATGTTTTCACGCAGTTCGGAGGACACCGCATGGCGGCGGGGCTGACGCTTCCAAAGGAAAAACTCGGTGAGTTTCGGGCACGCATTAATGCGAACTGTAAGCTGCAGGACGCGGATATGGTCGATGTCATCCATCTGGATATGGTGCTGCAGCCCGAATATCTTACAGATGCTTTCGTAGAAGAGCTTTCCCTGCTGGAACCCTGTGGGAACGGAAATGCAAGACCTGTCTTTGCCTGCAGAAACATGGAGGTAACGTCTGCCTCCGAGCTCGGGGCAAATCACAATGTACTGCGGCTTGCTCTGAAGGATGAGAACGGTGCCCGTTTTCAGGGGGTCTGGTTCGGCAATATGCAGGAAATGAGGGACAAATTTGACGGCCGGTACGGCAGCGGAACATTTGCATCTCTGACAGGCGGTTCTTCATACGGAGGCCGTTTGGATACTCCCGCATGCCATGTTCATCTGGCATATCGACCGGAGTTTAATGAGTGGCGCGGAAGACGCAGCCTGCAGCTTGTGATCGAGGACATCATCCCGGTTTAAATGCCTGCACGCCGGAAGAATGGAAGCCAGTCGGCGGAAAGGAAAGCAGGGGAAAGCAAAGCAGGACGTTTACCGCGAAAACACCGGGTCGAAAACAGGAAGATGCTGGAAGCAAAAACATCAGCGGAAATAAATAAATAGAATAATCATTATAGGTTGACAATAGTGGTTACATACATTAAACTTATGACTGCAGGAAAGTCAGAATTGTAAAGAGCATCTGGGTTATGTCTTACTTTCAGGCAGAACGCGAATGTTCAGAAAAGAGGTTTCTATGATTTCCACATTGGTCGATATCATTCTTGCGGCTGCAGTTGGCGCTGCATTTGTTTTTGCTCTCCGCAAATCCATCCGGGATCAGAAGTCGGGCAAGTGCTGCGGTGAGTGCGGTGCCGGTAGTGCCTGCAGATCCTGTGCGGATTATGCATTGTATAAGAAGAAAATGAGCGAGAAGAAAAAGAGCGGCATCTGAGGAATATCAGATGCCAATGCTTTTCAAAAGAAACATAACCACAAAAGCCATCCGGATCTCCGGATGGCTTTTGTGGTTTCTTATGAGGGGGGAGATAGTTAAGTAACTATCTGATTATTAGAATACTCGGGAATTGTGACGATGTTGTGTCTTTGCAATAATCTATTTCTAAAATTTCTAAACAGTTTGTGAACTGTATTCTGTGAGCCGGCCCGCGCAGGAAACGGCCACATTTCCCGCGGCAGACCGGCTTCAGGCGCGAAACAGGACGGCTTTGCCGTAGCGCAGGAGGCATCCGGATGGTAGAATAATTCTGCCGCCGCAGCGGCGGATTTCAGGCGGCGCTCGGGAAACGGAATCTCCCGATTTCCCGACAATCGGAGGAAAGTATGTTATTAAAAGATATTATCGCAAGTCTTGACGGAAAAATGAAAGTCGAGATCAGAAAAGCCGGTCAGGTGCTGGACGGGGATGCCCGCCTTGAAGCTCTGGGCACGGATGTAAAAGACATCACGAATGATTCCAGAAAAGTTACCCCTCAGGGACTTTATTTCTGCATTGTAGGCGCAAACAGCGACGGCCATGACTTTGCCGGCCAGGCGGCAGCGGCCGGGGCCGCCGTAATTGTCACGCAGCATGATATTGCGGACCTCAAGGCAGACATCATCGAGGTCCGTACCGCAGATACACGGTATGCAATGGCTTATTTCTCCGCTGCCTGGTACGGATATCCGGCGAGGGAACTGAAGACCATCGGCGTGACCGGAACCAAGGGGAAAACGACCACGACTTATTTAATCAAGTCGATTCTTGAAGCGGCCGGGAAGAAGGTCGGACTGATCGGGACGATCGAGACCATTATCGGTGAGAAGCATATCCCTTCGGCGAATACAACGCCGGAGTCCATTGTCCTTCAGCGGACCTTCCGCGAGATGGCGGATGCTGGCATCGAAATCGCAGTCATGGAGGTCTCCTCGCAGGCGTTAAAACTGCACCGCAGCGAAGGCTTCACATTTGACATCGGAGTTTTTACGAATATCTCGCCGGACCATATCGGGCCGAACGAACATGCAAGCTTCGAAGAATATATGCAGTGCAAGGGAATGCTGTTCCGTCAGTGCCGCATCGGGATCGTAAACGGCGATGACGAACACACGAAGGATGTGGTAAAGGGACACACCTGCACTCTGGAAACATTCGGTCTTCAGCCGAACAATGATCTTTATGCGGAAAATCTGTCGCTTATTCACACACCGGGAGAACTCGGCATCTCGTTTGACACAAAGGGCCGGGCAGAATTGCACGCAGAGGTGCCGACGCCGGGGCACTTCAGTGTTTATAATGCACTCTGCGCGATTGCCGTCTGCCTGCATTTTGACGTGACGAAGGAAGAAATCGAAGAAGCGCTGAGGAAGGTGCATGTGAAGGGGAGAATCGAGCCTGTCCGGGTGAGCGATCAGTTCACGGTTCTGATCGATTATGCGCACAATGCAGTCGCTCTGGAGAGTCTGCTTACGACACTGCGCGACTATCATCCGCACAGACTGGTCACGCTTTTCGGCTGCGGCGGGGACCGGAGCAGACTACGCCGCTTCGAAATGGGCGAGGTGAGCGGAAGGCTGTCGGATTTTACCATCATCACGTCGGACAATCCGCGTTTTGAGGAGCCGCTCGACATTATCGCCGACATTGTGACCGGCATGAAGAAGACGGACGGAAAGTACGTTACGATCCCGGACCGCCGGGAGGCCATCAAGTATGCGATTGACCACGGCGAGAGGGGCGATATCATCGTCCTTGCGGGCAAGGGACACGAGGACTATCAGGAGATCAAAGGAAAGAAATATCCGATGGATGAGCGGGTCATCATCGCGGATATCTTGAAGGAAGAAGCCGGAGAAAAGGGCTGAGAACAGCCAGAGGAAGATTGCGTTTTGACGAGTGAGGAAGCAGCGACAAGACCATATGCCGAGGTCATCATCGATATATCCCATGAACGTGTCGACCATCCGTTTACGTATGAGATACCGGAGGAAATGCGCGGTGTGATCCTGCCCGGGATGCAGGTGGAAATTCCCTTCGGGCGCGGCAACACAGTCCGGAAAGGATATGTGATTGCGCTCGACCGCACCTCGAAGTATTCGGGAAGCGGAACGGTGAAAAAACTCATCGGACCGGCCAGAGGAGCCGCACACGGGACAGAGGCGGACGCCGTTGCGCTCGCACTCTGGATGAAAAACCGCTATGGCTCAACGGCGATCACGGCGCTCAAGACGGTCCTTCCGAATCTGAAGGATGTAAAACCGGTGACGAAGAGGACCGTTGTCCTCACGGCGGGGGAGAAGGAGGCTGAGGAGAAGACTGCCTTCTACGAAAAGAAGCACCAGGTGGCAAGGCTGCGTCTCCTCGAGAGCCTGATGGAAAATCCGGAACAGCCGTATGAGCTGATTACGGAAAAACTCCATGTCACGGCGCAGACGATCCGCTCACTGGAGAAAGCAGGACTCCTTCGCGTTGACAGTGAGTCACATCTCCGTAATCCGGTGACAGACGTCCGAAGGGAAGAGGACACTCTTGTTCTGAGCAGAGAACAGCAGAATATCGTGGATTCGATCCTTGCGGATGCGGACCGCGGCGGAAGTGTGAGCCTCATCCACGGAATCACGGGGAGCGGCAAAACAGAAGTATATATCAAAATTATTGAGGGAATCGTCGCGCGGGGGCGGCAGGCCATCATGCTCATCCCGGAAATTGCGCTCACCTATCAGACTCTGATCCGCTTCTACCGGCATTTCGGCGACCGGGTCTCGGTCATGAATTCAACCCTTTCGGCCGGCGAGAAGGCAGACCAGTTCGAGCGGGCGCGCCGGGGCGAGATCGATGTGATTATCGGCCCGCGGTCCGCTCTTTTCACGCCTTTTCCGGACCCCGGCGTCATTGTGATCGACGAGGAGCACGAGAACAGCTATAAGAATGAAAATATGCCGAAATACCACACACGGGAAGTGGCCATAGAGATCGCAAAGATGCACAAGGCCTCGGTTGTGCTGGGTTCGGCAACACCCTCGCTTGAGTCCTATTACCGGTCGGAAACCGGAGAATACAAGCGGTATGAGCTGACAAAGCGTCTCACCGGCGGGCAGCTTCCGCATGTCTCTGTCTGCGATATGCGCGAAGAGTTGAGAAACGGGAACCGGTCGATTTTCTCGGAACAGCTGCAGTCGCTCATCGAGGACCGGCTGCGGGAAAAAGAACAGATCATGCTGTTTCTGAACCGCCGCGGAATCGCCGGATTCGTCTCCTGCCGCGCGTGCGGTACGGTCATGAAATGTCCGCACTGTGATATATCCCTCTCCCTTCACAGGAACGGGATGCTTGTATGCCACTACTGCGGATATTCGATTCCGATGCCGAAAACCTGCCCGGAGTGCGGATCCCCCTATATTGCGGGTTTTCGCGCAGGGACAGAACAGGTTGAGGAGAGTATACGGAAAATGTACCCCGAGGCCCGGGTACTCCGCATGGATGCAGACACGACCGCCCGCAAGGGCGCTTATGAGAGAATTCTCTCTGCCTTTGCAAACGAAGAAGCGGACATTCTCATCGGAACGCAGATGATCGTGAAGGGGCATGACTTTCCGAAAGTCACGCTGGTCGGGATCCTGCTCGCCGATCTCTCGCTTGGAGTCGGCGATTACCGCGCCTCGGAGCGGACGTTCCAGCTTCTCACGCAGGCAGCGGGCCGCGCGGGCAGGGGCCCACGGCCGGGCGAAGTCGTAATTCAGACGTATGAGCCCGACAATTACGCGATTGTCCACGCGTCGAAGCAGGATTACCGCGGGTTTTACGAGGAAGAGATCGGATACCGCACGATGATGTGCTACCCGCCGGTCTTTCACATGCTGGCGGTCGAGATCCAGGACAAGGACGAGAACACCGCCCTGCAGATGGCGGGGGACATCCGGGAACTTTTAGGAAAAGAGAGCGGGAACTGCGTCATCATCGGTCCCGCCGCGGCCTCCATCGGCAGGATCCGGGACTACTATCGGTATGCAGTTTACATAAAGGACAGGAATTATGATACACTTGTCCGGTACAAGGACCGGGCGGAAGAATGGCTGAAAGCGCGCACGGACGCGGATCCGCGGTATTCCGGAACGATAGTTCAGTTCGACTTCGACCCGGTGAATCCGTTCTGACGCGGAGAAAGGAATGACAGCAATATGGCTTTAAGAACAATAAGACAATTCGGTGATCCGATTCTGAATAAGCACGCAAAGGAAGTGGTGCAGCTGACGCCGAACCTTAAGGACCTCATTGACGATATGTTTGACACGATGTACGATGCCGGCGGTGTGGGACTTGCGGCACCGCAGGTCGGCATCCTGAAAAGGATTGTCGTCATCGATGTATCGGAATCACAGGACCAGCCGATCGTACTCGTGAATCCGACCATCCTTGAGACCAGCGGGGAGCAGACCGGTATGGAGGGGTGCCTGTCCCTTCCCGGAAAATACGGTGAAGTGACGCGCCCGAATTATGTGAAGGTTCATGCCTTTGACCGCAATATGCAGGAAGAGACGTTGGAAGGAGAGGGACTTCTGGCGAGATGCTTCGTTCATGAAATCGAGCATCTTGACGGGCACCTTTTCACCGAGCATGTGAAGGGTGATCTCGTTGAAGCAGCTCCGGAAGAAGGAGCAGAGGAAGAGGAAGAGTAAAGTGAACATTATTTTCATGGGCACGCCGGATTTTGCGGCGGCAATTCTTGACCGGCTGATGAGAGAGAATGTGCCCGTCACGCTGGCCGTCACCCAACCGGACCGTGAGAAGGGGCGAGGACGGAAAATCGAAGAATCCGCCGTCAAAACCTGTGCGGAGAAGTGGAATATTCCCGTATTTCAGCCGTCGAAGATTCGGCAGCCGGAAAATGCGGAGCGGATCCGGGCTGAAAAGCCGGACCTTATTATCGTTGCGGCTTTTGGACAGATTCTCTCGCAGGAGATTCTGGATATTCCAAGGCTGGGCTGTATCAATGTGCACGGCTCACTGCTTCCGAAATACCGCGGTGCGGCGCCGATCCAGCGCAGTATTCTCGACGGTGAGAAAGAGACCGGTGTCACCATCATGCAGATGGACGCCGGGATCGACACAGGTGATATGATCGCACAGGAAAAGGTGGAAATCGCGGCCGACGAGACAAGCGGCTCTCTCTATGAGAAATTGGCGGAAGCCGGAGGAAATCTTCTCATCCGGACACTTCCTTCCATTCTGGATGGGACAGCGGTGCGCACGCCGCAGCCGGAGGAAGGCGCAAGCTATGCGAAGATGTTGGACCGCAGGATGGGAAAGATCGACTGGACAAAGTCCGCGGAGGAAATCGGGCGCCTCGTGCGCGGCCTCAATCCCTGGCCAAGTGCCTATACGACTCTTGGCGGGAGAGAATTCAAAATCTGGGGCGCAGCCGCTCAGGACGGGGGTTCTGCTGATTTAGAATGTCCCGCAGATGCGGATGTATGTGCACCCGGAACGGTTGTGTGCACGGATAAAGAGAGAATTTATGTGAAGACCGGGAGAGGGATTCTTGCCCTCACGGAAGTTCAGGCCGAGGGAAAGAAGCGCATGCCTGCATCTGCCTTTATGCGCGGTTTCCATTTTGAGCCGGGGAAGACAGTTCTCGGGGGAGAAGTTTTAAAGTGACACCTATGTGTCACTTTAAAACTGACATTGGTGCCGCCGGCACCAATGTCCCGATCCGGGAGAAAGCCCATTCGGGCGTTTCTCCCGCGGGTGCCGCAAAAAAC
>ONGY01000056.1 GCA_900317475.1 uncultured Lachnospiraceae bacterium
TGTAGTTGGTGCTATGGACATCCATTCCGATTTTGACTATTCTATTCATTGGTGACCTCCTTTTGTATGTGGTAAACCATCCTGCTATGTTGACTAACAACCATAGTACAGTGGCGAATCCACGTTGCTACAAATGTGAGGTCGCTTCATATTATCTAAGATGGCGACCTTTTTCGCCCTGTGGCTGCCGCCGAATCTCGCTTCCCATGAGGAGCGGATCTTTTCCGGGTCTTTCACGGTTCCCGGCATGGAAAGGCTGCCGGAGGGACGGACCGGGAGAGGGCCCATTCGGGCGTTTCTCCCGCGGGTGCTGCAATAAGCGCGGAACGGGATACAAATGAATGAACAGAAAATCAAAGAACTTGCGGTAAAATTCGGGACGCCGTCCTATATCTTCGATACAGAGTCGGTGGCCGCCCGGGCCGGGAGAATCCGGGAAATCCTCGGAGACCGGATTCATCTGTGCTACTCGATCAAGGCGAATCCGTTCCTTGTTTCTGCGATACTGCCGTGTGTGGATAGGCTTGAGGTGTGCAGCCCAGGGGAACTTGCGATCTGCGAGGAGCGGGGAGTGCCGGGAGATGCGATTTTGTATTCCGGTGTGTGCAAGCTGCCGGAAGACATCCGCGAAGCCGTCCGGTACGGCGCCGGTATCTATACGGCGGAGTCCGTCCATCAGTTCGAACTGGTGCATGCGGAGGCGGAAAAACAGGAGAAAACACTTCCGATTCTGCTTCGCATCAATGTCGGTTCTCAGTTTGGAATGAGCAGAGAAGATCTGCTGTATCTGATCGATCACAGGGCGGAGTATCCGCATCTCTCGATCGAAGGTATCCACTGCTTCGGCGGGACCCAGAGAAAGAACCTCCGGTTTCAGCGGCAGGAGCTTGCGATGCTCCGGGACCTGTTTGCGGAGATCCGGGAGAAACACGCGTTTCTTCTTAAGAAGCTGGAGTATGGCACCGGCCTTCCGGTTCCGTGCTTCGAGGGAGATGATTTTGAAGACCCGTTCCGGCTGCTCGAAGAGCTTGCGCCGGATCTTGCAGCGGCGGCAGATTATGCCGACGTGACGGTGGAAATGGGGCGCTTCTTTGCCTCTCCCTGCGGATATTACCTGACGAGGGTCTGTGATATCAAGCATGTCGGAGATGCACACTATGCACTGGTGGACGGCGGCATTCATCATATTCATTATGACGGCCAGATGATGGGAATGAAGGTCCCGAAGATGCTTCATCTCCGGCAGTCTTCCGGACAGTCCTCCGGTGACGGGGAGGAAGGAAAGACACTTCCATGGACCATCTGCGGGAGTCTTTGCACAACCAATGACGTGCTCGTCCGAAAAGTCGGACTTACGGATCTGAAGCTGGGCGATGTCCTGTGCTTTGAAAATCTCGGGGCGTATTCCGTGACGGAAGCCATGACACTGTTTCTTTCACGCACACTGCCGCGGGTTGTGCTGTATGATGGGTGCAGTGGAAGACTTGCAAGAGATTTCAAAGAGGCGTGGAGACTGAATACGGAAGAATAGTGGAGGAAAAATACATGGAAGAATTACTGAAAGTTCTTGAAGATGTGACAGATGAGGTGGACTTCACCAAAGAAGAGCACCTGATTGATGACGGGCTTCTCACCTCGTTTGATATTCTGCAGATTATCAGCGCACTGGATGATGCATACGGAATCTCGATTCCGGCATCGGAGATTGTTCCGAAGAACTTCAACAGTGCAAAGGCCATGCTGGCTCTGGTAAACAGACTGCAGCAGGAGGGCTGAAACAGGCGGACATCATTTGATGACGGTGGTCAGACAGCGTGGAGGATTACCCAAGCGGTTCAAGGGGGCGCACTCGAAATGCGTTAGGCCGGCTGTACCGGTGCGTGGGTTCGAATCCCATGTCCTCCGCTAATTATGAAATATAAAGGAACCAGTCTTGTGCATTTCGAAGACATGAAAGTGGCTGTAAATCCTCTGCCGGAGGGTTACAGTCATTTTTAGTTGTATCAAGTGCGTGTATCAATTGTGCTATATTTCTTTTATTCCATCCGTCTTTAATTTCTCTGTCTTACCGATGCTATGCATCTTTACTCAGCTCTGTATACGTCCTTACAGCATATATTGGAATACACTTCTGAACCAAAGCCTTCGCATTTAATGTATAATGAAAATGACTTTTCTGCGGTTCCGGAGGAAAGAGGCTTGAGACAGCGGACTGCAGATGATGGATTCGGTCCAGTTGGGGGTTTCGATTCTGATTTTGGAGGAGGCGTAACATGCTCAGAATAGGTATGCTCACGAGCGGCGGCGACTGCCAGGCGCTGAACGCTGCAATGCGAGGCGTTGTCAAATGCATCTATAACAATGCAAAGGAGCCGGTTGAGTTCTATGGCTTCGAAGACGGCTATAAAGGCCTTATCTACAGCAAGTTCCGCATGCTGACCGGGGAAGATTTCCAGGGCATACTGACGCGCGGCGGCACGATCCTCGGCACAAGCCGCGTTCCGTTCAAGACCATCCGGGAGCCCGATGAAAACGGCCTCGACAAAGTGGCGGCCATGAAGCAGAACTACTACAAGCTCCAGCTTAACTGCCTTGTGATGCTCGGCGGCAATGGCTCGACCAAGACCGCAAATCTTCTTTCAGAGGAAGGCCTTAATGTCATCACCCTTCCGAAAACCATCGACAACGACCTCTGGGGAACGGACATGACGTTCGGCTTCCAGTCCGCCGTGGACATCGCGACGACGGCCATTGATCAGATCCACACCACGGCGAGTTCCCACGGCCGTGTCTTCATCGTCGAGATCATGGGACACAAGGTCGGTTTCCTTCCGCTGAATGCAGGCATGGCCGGCGGCGCCGATATCATCCTGATTCCGGAGATTCCGTACGACATCGATAAGGTCATCGACAAGATCGAGGAGCGCGATGCGCACGGCAGCCGTTTCACCATCATCGTTGCGGCCGAGGGCGCCATCTCCAAGGAAGACGCAAAGCTCTCCAAGAAGGAATATCAGAAAAAACTCGCGAATTATAAATTTCCGTCCGTCTCCTATGAGATCGCGGATGCAATCGCAAAGAAGACCGGGCGCGAAGTACGTGTCACAATTCCGGGCCACGTACAGCGCGGCGGCGAACCCTGCCCGTACGACCGTGTTTTTGCGAGCCGTCTCGGTGCCGAGGCCGGCGAGATGATTCTCAACAAGCAGTACGGCTTCATGGTCGGCTATAAGAACCGCGAGATGGTCCACGTCCCGCTGAAGGACGTGGCCGGCAAGCTCAAGACCGTCGATCCGAATTCGGATATCATTAAGGAAGCACGCATGCTCGGTATCTGCTTCGGAGACTGATCCTTCGGGCACCTCCCTGAAGCGAATGCATAAACAGAGCTTTCATACAGAGCTTTCAGTACAGTACGATGCAGGGCGCCGCTTGGCGCCCTGTTTTATGACCCTACAACCGGAGTTTCATTCACAACCGGAGCTTCATTCATAATCGGAGTTTCATTCATGGCCAGTTCTACAGGGTATCTTGCACTCTATCGGAAGTACCGACCGCAGACCTTTGATGATGTGCGCGGGCGCGACGCGATCGTGCGCACACTGAAAAACCAGATCATCACGAACCGCATCAGCCACAGCTATCTTTTCTGCGGCACACGTGGCACGGGCAAGACGACCATCGCCAAAATTTTTGCGAAGGCTGTCAACTGTGAGAATCCGCACGACGGAAATCCGTGCGGAGAGTGTGCGATGTGCAGGGCGATTGCGGACGACGCGAGTTTTAACGTGATCGAGATGGATGCGGCATCGAACAACAGCGTCGACGATATCCGGAACGTGATCGATCAGGCGGCATACACGCCGACGGAGGGGAAGAAGAAAGTCTTCATCATCGACGAGGTCCATATGCTGAGCACCGCGGCGTTCAACGCGCTTCTGAAGACGCTCGAGGAGCCGCCGGAATACGTCATCTTCATCCTGTGCACGACGGAGCCGGACCGGCTGCCGCCGACCATCCTCTCGCGCTGCCAGCGCTATGACTTCGGACGGCTCGGCGTTGCCACCATCGAAGGCCGGCTTCGCGAAGTGGCGGACAGGGAACAGATCGGCGTCGAGGAGAAGGCACTTCATTATATCGCCGGGGCAGCGGAAGGTTCGATGCGGGACGGCCTGTCGCTGCTCGATCAGTGCACAGCGTTTAATTATGGCAGCGGCGAGCTGACGTATGACCGGGTGCTGGAAATTCTCGGTGCGCTCGACACGTCGGTTTTCAGCGAGCTCTACCGGCATATTCTCGCGGGCGATGCGGCCGGTGCGCTCGGCGTTCTCGACCGCGTGCTGATGCAGGGGCGCGAGATCACGCAGTTCGTGTCCGACTTATCGTGGTACATACGGAATCTGATGCTGCTCAAGGCATCCGAGGATGTAGCTTCCGGTCTCGATGTATCGAAGGAAAATCTGCAGCGGATGATCGAGGATGCACGGCACTCAGAGATGACCTCTATCCTGCGGGCCATCCGGATTCTCTCGCGTCTTACGGATGAAATCCGGTATTCCGGAAACCGCCGGATTCTGACAGAGGCGGCACTCATCCGGCTCTGCAGGCCGCAGATGGAGACCGACACGGACTCCATCCTGGCGCGCCTTCATGACGTGGAGCGGATGAACCTCGCGCTGAAGAAGGAACTCGAGGATCTGAAGGGAAAGCTGAAGAGCGGCGCTTTTGCATCCGCTGCGGCGGAAGTTGCCGGGGGTTTTGCTGCGGGCGGCGCTGCGGGCTATGGGCCCGGCGGAGAAGGCTGTGCTCCGGGAAGCGGTGATGCGGGATATGCTGCGGGCGGTGCTCCGTCAAAACTCTCCCGCCCGAAGGAACTTCCGAAAGCTCTTCCGGAGGAGGTTCACCGGGTCCTTGAAAACTGGGATAAAATCAAAAGCGATATGCAGGACGGTCTCGGCAAGGCCTGCCTCGAACAGGCGAAGCCGTCCATTGATCCGAACGGGCACCTTGTGATCGTCTTTGACAGCAGTTTTTACCAGGATTACTTCACCTCATCCAACAATGGCCTTGCGAGCAGGATTCTTGAAAATTATCTGGCGGAGCGGACCGGGAAGAAGGTCCCCGTCGAGTATAAACACCTTGACAAGGACGAGAGTTTTTCAGACAATTATCTGGATTTGAGCGATCTCGTAGACCTTCCGATCGAAACGGACAACTCCCTCAATGAAGTAAAGAAAGAGGATTTTTACGTCGAGGAAGTTCCGTCGGAGGATTCTGCTGATATGCCTTCCCGGGAAGGACAGGCCGATGCCGGAACTGCGGAAGCCGCCGGAATTTCGGCGGGAGCGGACGCATCGGAGCCCGATGAGGAAGAAGAGGAAGAGCGCGAGGACGATGAGGATGACGAGGACACCGGGGATGAACCCGATGACCCGGATCCGAATGACGAAGAACAATGATCACAGTACAGGAGAAGCAACATGGCCAAACACGGCGGATATATGGGCGGAATGCCCGGAAACATGCAGAATCTCATGCGGCAGGCGCAGCGTATGCAGCGTCAGATGGAAGAGAGCAGGAAAGAGCTTGACGCGAAAGAGTTCACAGCGGCAGCAGGCGGCGGAGCAGTGGAGGTTACACTGACCGGCGATCATAAGCTCAAGAGCATCAGAATCTCTCCGGAGGCGGTTGATCCCGATGACGTGGAGATGCTGCAGGACATGATCACAGCTGCCTTCAACGAGGCACAGGCGGCCGTTGACAAGGCACAGGAAGACACATTCGGCGGCATGTCCGGTATAGGTATGTGATTTCGAAATGGGCTCAGAATGGATTTATATTCAGGCTATCTTAATAAATTAATCGACGAACTGGCGGCGCTGCCGGGGATTGGAAACAAATCCGCGCAGCGCCTTGCTTTTTATATCATCAGCATGTCGGATGCACGTGTGAAGAAACTCTCGGACACGATTGTGGCGGCCAAGAAAAACGTGCACTACTGCAAAATCTGCCAGAATCTCACGGATACGGAGATCTGCCCTATCTGCGCTTCCGACAGGCGGGACAAATCCACCATCATGGTGGTGGAGACCTCGCAGGATCTGGCTGCCTATGAGAGAACGGGACGCTACGACGGCGTCTATCACGTCCTGCACGGCGCGATTTCGCCGATGCTGGGCATCGGACCGGAGGACATCCGGCTGAAGGAACTGATGAATCGTCTGAAAGATAACGGGAATGTCGGCGTTCCGGTCCGCGAAGTTATCATTGCCACGAATTCGAGCCTCGAGGGCGAGACAACCGCGATGTACATCAGCAGGCTGATCAAGCCGCTTGGCATCAAAGTGACCCGCATCGCGAGCGGTGTTCCGGTCGGCGGAGATCTCGAGAACATCGATGAGGTGACACTTCTCCGGGCGCTCGAGGGAAGAACAGAACTGTAGCCGCGCGGATGGATCATATCTGATAAATTCCGCAGTGTGCTTCATGGATTCTTATGTGTAAATCTGTTTGCAGGTTTCAGCAGACCGGGCTGCGGGCAGCCTGGGAAGGGGAAAGGTATGAGTGTAGAAACAAAGGCATTTGGTGTAACAAAGGACGGCCGGAAGGCGTCCCTTTATTCGATTTCAAACGGCGGAATCACAGCCGAGGTTTCTGATTACGGAGCTGCGCTTGTGAATCTCTTCGTGCCGGACGCGGCAGGAAATAAGAAAGATGTCCTGCTGGGTTTTGACGATGTGAGCGGATACGAGGAGAACCCGTGCTTTTTCGGGGCAGTGATCGGACCCAGCGCGAACCGGATTGCGGGCGCAAAGCTGCCGATTGACGGCACGGAATACAGCCTGCCGGTGAACGATGGGGCGAACAATCTGCACACAGACCATGAACACGGAACGAATAAGCGCTTCTGGAGCGTGAAAACTGGAGAAAACAGCGTCACGTTCTCGCTGGAGCTTGCGGATATGGACCTTTATCTTCCCGGAAACCGCCGGATCACCGTCACGTATACGGTGACGGATACAGCGGCTCTCCAGCTTCATTACAGCGTTACGACGGATAAGAAGACGTTTCTTAATTTCACCAACCACGCATATTTCAACCTGAACGGACAGGGCGGCGCGAAAATTTATGACACGAAGCTGCGTCTTTTCTGCAGCCGCTATACACCGGTTGTGAAGGGTGCAATTCCGACAGGCGAAATCGCGGAAGTCAAAGGAACACCGCTTGATTTCACCGGAGAGAAAACGATCGGCCGCGATATTGATGCAGATTTTGAACAGCTGAAACTGGTCGGAGGATATGATCACAACTTCGTCATCGACGGATGGACTCCGGAGAGCGGCGCAGCATGCAGGATGAATAAGACAGCATCTGTATACGACCCGGAGAGCGGGCGGCGGATGGAGGTCTTTACCTCCCTTCCGGGTGTGCAGTTTTATGCCGGCAACTTCATCGCAGGGATGATGAAGGGCGGCAGGCCGGCCATGCCGCGCGACGGATTCGCACTTGAGACGCAGTATTACCCGGACAGCATTCATCACGCAGATTTTCCGCAGGCAGTTTTCAGCCCGGACAGACCGTATGAGTCTGTGACAGAGTATAAGTTTTCATGGCAGTAATCAAATTCCCCGGATCCGCATCCCGCCGCGGCAGCGGCAGGGATAATGCGGGTTCATACGGGGACGATCGAATTGAAGAAGGATACGACTCGGACATCGATGACGACGGATATATCGATGATGGGCACGAGGACGAGCGGGACATAGAAGGTGCCCGCGAGGCCAAACGCCTGCACGAGGAGGCCGCTGCGGAGTCCGCGCGGCCGCGCAGACAGAAGACGCGCGGGCAGAAGGTCCGTTTTGCGATGATCCTTGCGCTCATTTTCTGCGGAATTGGTGCATTCTGCCTGTTTCTCCTGAACCAGAACGAAAATGCGGAATATTCGCAGATGGAGCTTGCGTCGGTGGCGTCAATTTCGATCCCGGAGACGGTTTCGTTTGCCGATCTTGATGACAAAGGACATGTCCTTCTCTATAACAAGGATGGCGCGAGCCTGATTGATTCAAAGGGCAGCAGTCTCTGGAATATTCCATTTGAGATGCAGCAGCCGCTCGTGTCTGTACAGGACGGCATCGCCGCCATCGCGGATTACGACGGCAGCACCATCTATATCTGCGATGTATCAGGTCAGATCGGCCAGGTCGCGACGAGTCTTCCGATTCTTCAGATTACAGCTACCAGCAACGGAAATGTCGCAGCCGTTCTGGAGGACTCCGGCACCATATGGATTTACCTGTATGATGAGCAGGGCAATACGATTGCCTATATCCGCCGCACCATGAATCAGAGCGGGTATCCGACGGGAATTGCACTTTCTCCGGACGGACGCCTGTTTTCCTGTGCGCAGCTCACGACGGACGGGGCGGACATCCAGACGAGTATCGTTTTCTATAATTTCGGCTCCGTCGGGCAGAGCGCGGTGGATAACGCGGTCGGCGGATATAACTATGCGTCGGAAGTTTTCCCTTACCTTGCGTTTCTTAACGACAGCACGATGATCGCGGTGTCTGACTCGCGGATTTCGTTTTTCAGCGGAGAAGATGTACCGCAGAGCATTGCGGACGCCTTTCATCCGGCTGAGCTTCAGGATGTGCGGACAGGGGACGGATACTGTGCACTTGTCTTCCCGGACACGACCGGGGAGGAGCTGAGCGAGCTTGATGTATACAACGCACAGGGCAAGTGCACAGGGACCATCAAGTTCAGCCTGGAATACACAGGCATCAAAATCAGCGGCGGTCTGGTAATTATCTACAACAGCGAAAACATACTGGTCTACAATGTGAACGGAGAAGAGCGGTACAGCGGGAGTTTTGGCGTAACCGTGAATGACGTCGTGCCAACGGGACACGCGAATAAATATGAACTCATCACGGATTCGGATGTGGAGACGATGACACTCCGGTGAACGGCTGAAGGAAACGGAATGGTTTTATTTTACGAAATTATTCTCATGATCATTGCGATTGCGGTCCTCATGGGATTCATGACACACGGGTTCAAAAAAGGAGCGGCGGCAGAAATTTCTTCTCTGTTCTCGGTCCTTTTTGCCCTGCTCATTCTCTATCTCCTTACCACAGCATGGAACAACTTCATGACAGAGCATCTTGGGGCGATTTTCTCGACGATCCTCATGATCGTCATCGTTGTACTTGCATATAAGCTGCTTCATATCTTCTTTGCCGGCATCAATATCCTTGCCAAACTCCCTGTCATCAACTGGCTTGACAAAGGACTCGGGTTTGTCGTTGGCATCATCGAGGGATTTGTCGTTCTGTATATCCTGGAATATCTCCTCATTCACTACCTTCTTGCGTGAACTGCAGGGCCGCTGCTGTTCTTTATTTCGTTTTTCCCTTTTTCCTTTTCGTCTGTTTTATATTTATACCCCGCTGAGGCAAAATCCGCGGATGCGGTTTTGCCGAATGCGGCAGCCGGTGCTTCAGCACCGATGCTGCGGTTTGAAAGTCCTGCATCGACAATTCTGAACTTGAAAATTGGTCGGATTTTCTGTTGCTTTTGAAAAAAACCGATGTTATAATGCGAATCACCGCTGAGAGAGCGGGACAATTTAAGGACATCGGATCACGGTCACAGCATTTGATTCTGCGGAAGCAGAAAAAAGAAATAAAAAAGTTGTTGACAGACAGAAATACAGATGATATGATGTCTGAGTTGCGTCTCCCAAGGAGATGCACAAAGAAAGGGACCTGTCCTGCAGGCCCGCTGGTGAAAACCAGAGCAGCGATTTGACA
>ONGY01000058.1 GCA_900317475.1 uncultured Lachnospiraceae bacterium
GGGGTCATACAGATATCGGAATTGAATTTGTATAATGGAGGTCAGCCTTGAAAAACGAATCCGGACATGAGACACATATTCTTTCGGCGGAGAGGCAGACAGACAACCCCTTCCTTAACATGTATCATCTGACCTTTAAAGACAGGGCGGGGAAAGACGGCAATTATTATTTCTGCACACGCAATGACGATGCGGACCTCAAGATCCGGACGCATGACAGGAAGCCGGACGGCATCTGCATCTATGCGGTGACAAAGGAGCCGTCGCCGCGGCTTGTTCTCGTGCACGAGTACCGGTTCCCGATCGATGACTACATCTTTTCCCTTCCCGCAGGCCTCATCGATCCGGGTGAGACGCCCGGCGAGGCAGCCGCGCGGGAGATGGAAGAGGAGACCGGACTTACATTTACGGAATACACCGGCGGAGAAGCCTTCTGCCGGGGGTCATTCTTCCTTGCTCCGGGTTTTTCGGACGAGCCCGGCTGCGCTGTCTTCGGGACGGTATCGGGGACTCCGTCGGGAAAGGACAATGAGAGTTCCGAATTTATTGAAATTCATCTGGCAGATAAAAAAGAAGTCCGGCGGATCCTTTCGGAAGAGCGGACTTCGGTGAGAACTGCGTTTCTCATGTGGAATTATCTGAACAGCAGTGCGGAGGCACCTTTTCGTTTTCTCGACTGCAGAGAAGATACGTAAAACAGATCCTGCGGGAGAGACCCGGGGGCAGAGAAAAGCCATGCACGATGAAACTCTTCGGAAAATCCTCTGTCACCCTGCACGGTCCGGTATCAGTCCTCGTAGATCTTTGCACCTTCCGGCAGGCTTGCAGTATTCTCGCGGTCTGTATACTGTATTTTCTTTTCGGAGAAAAGAATGAAGAAAAGAAACAGAGCCGCGATCAGATTGAAAACAGTGACCGAGAGGACATCACCGGTTTTGTCGGTGCCGGCAGCAAGTCCGTAAATCAGTGTGAAGAGCGCGGATCCGCAGATGAACACGATCGTGAAAACGGACGCGCGCCGCATGGCGCCGACTTCCTTGAATTCATAGATCGTGAAGTCGCCGTTCGCACAGAGATAGGAAAACATCGCGTAGAACAGCCACAGATAGCCTGCCGTCGCGCCGATCTGGATGAAGGCTCCGGCGATGCTGTAGTTGCTCGCGATGATTCTTGTGGATGCAAAGAAATAGACAAGTACACTCAGCGCGAAGAGAACGCAGATGAGAATCTTGAACAGAATGAACTGCTTCTTCGACAGCTCCGCATGCTTGAGCGGGCCGGTGTACATTTTCTTTACCTTGATTTTCCCCTTCTTGTTTACGATGGTGTAAGACGTCCAGCCCTCGAAGTATTTCCGGTATCCTCTGCCTGTGAAGGAGTAAAGGGGATCCTTCTCGCGGTCCTCTTCCCTCTGCTCATCGTCTCTTGATGTATTGCTCATACTCTTTGCTCAGTATCCCCTTTTGAATTCCTGTAAACGTTCGGCGCAGAACTCTCAGCGCGGAAGTTTCCGGCGGACTGAGCACTGCGCAGGTTCTCATCGATTATAGCAGAGGATGGGGGTATGTCTTCTTAACAAAGTGTAAAAATTGAACAGAAAAATTTACATAAAAATGACTTTCCCCATTTCTCTTTGCTATAATGAGGAAGCTACAATGTCCGTTACGTGACGGCAAGTTCATACGGGTCCCCACCGCACGGGGAAGGAAGGTAAAAAATTATGAAAAAGAAAGTTCTTTGTACAGTGCTTTCGGCTGCTATGATCCTGGCACTGGCAGGATGCGGCAGTACGGATACGGCTTCGACAGCGTCCACCGCTGCGGCAGAAGCATCGACGGAAGCATCTGCGGAAGCAACAACAGAGGCAGCGCAGGAGCAGACGACAGAGGCTTCGGAGGCAGCAAGCAGCGAAGCTGCGGCGACCGGCGATGCTTCGGACATGAAGATCGCCATGATCACGGACTACGGCGATATCACCGATGAGTCCTTCAACCAGATCACCTACGAGACCTCCAAGGCATGGGCCGAGGAGAACGGCTGTGACTTCACATACTACAAGCCGGAGGGAGATTCCACGGCAGACCGTGTCGCCATGATCGACAAGGCAGTCGCGGACGGCTATAACGTTCTTGTCATGCCGGGATATGCATTTGCAGGCGCCATCGTCGAGACTGCGGATATGTATCCGGATGTAAAGTATGTTGCAATCGATGTGTCCCAGTTTGATTTCGATTCGGAGTCCGGTGAGGACGGATGGACAAGAGACAACGTCTTCTCCGCAATCTATCAGGAAGAGCTTCCGGGCTACATGGCAGGATATGCAGCAGTCAAGCTCGGCTACAAGAAGCTGGGCTTCCTCGGCGGCATGGCTGTCCCGGCCGTTATCCGCTATGGCTACGGCTATGTACAGGGAGCTGATGAGGCAGCCGGTGAGCTCGGTCTTACCGATGTCGAAGTAAAGTACGCTTATGCGAACCAGTTCTACGGCGATTCCGATATCACTGCAGCAATGGATACCTGGTATCAGAACGGCACGGAAGTCGTATTTGCATGCGGCGGCGGTGTTTATACTTCCGCAGGTGAAGCTGCTCAGAAGGTTGACGGCAAGGTCATTGGTGTCGATGTTGACCAGAAGGCAACCATCGACGGACTCTACGGCGACGGCATGACGGTCACCTCCGCTATGAAGGGACTTGGTGCTACTGTCAACACGCTGCTCGCTGCAATCCGCGACGGACAGTGGGATCAGTACAAGGGCAAGATCGACAATCTCGGCCTTGTATCCGGAGATGATATGAGCCTCAACTATGTAGGCCTTCCGGAAGAGTCCACTCAGTGGAGCGATTCCTTCACCGACGATGACTATAAGGCTCTTGTCGCGAAGATGTACAGCGGCGAAATCACCGTTGACAACGACACGACCAAGGAACAGCCGACGGCGACGAACATCACCGTTGATTTCCAGGGCAACATCAAGTAATACGGGCATCAAAACTCTGCGCGGCGGAATACTCCGGCTTTTCTGCCCGCGGGATACGTAATATTTATTCAATTTAATTTTGCCGGCAAGGCTGACGGATGTATCATCCGCCAGCCTTTTTTAGTATAATTGTAGTGTTCTCCTGATTTTGTCCTGAAGCCGCAGCGCCTGCAGAAATGAGGTCCCTGTGGCCGGGAACGGAGAAAACAAATGATTACAGCTTTTGTGGAGGGGGGTGTCATCGTGGCGGAAGAAGAACAATACGCTATTGAGATGATCGGAATCACCAAGCGGTTTCCGGGCATCGTCGCCAATGACAATGTAACGCTCCGGCTGAAGAAGGGCGAGATCCATGCTCTGCTCGGTGAAAACGGAGCCGGCAAGTCGACGCTGATGAGTGTTCTCTTTGGTCTCTATCAGGCAGAAGAGGGCATCATCAAAAAAGATGGAAAAGAGGTGCACATCACAGATCCGAACGTCGCAAATGACCTCGGCATCGGCATGGTGCATCAGCATTTCAAGCTCGTCCAGTGCTTTACCGTGCTCGACAACATTATTCTCGGTGTCGAGACGACAAAACACGGGTTCCTCCAGAAGGAGGAGGCAAGGAAGAAGATCGAGGAGGCCGAGGAGAAATACGGCCTGAAGGTCGATCTGGATGCGAAGGTTGAGGATATCACGGTCGGCATGCAGCAGAGAACCGAGATTCTGAAAATGCTCTACCGCGATAATGATATTCTGATTTTCGATGAGCCCACGGCTGTGCTCACACCGCAGGAGATCGTGGAACTCGAGAAGATCATGAAGAACCTTGCAAAAGAAGGCAAATCCATCCTCTTCATCTCTCACAAGCTCAATGAAATTTTGGAAACCGCCGACCGCTGCACGGTTCTGCGCCGCGGCAAATGCGTCGGCACAGTGAATATCAAGGATACGAATGAAGAAGAGCTTTCCCGTATGATGGTTGGCCGCGATGTTCAGCTGGTTGTCTCGAAGGATGAGGCAAAGCCGAAGGACGTCGTCCTTGACGTTGACAATATTACGGTTGCATCCAGAGTCCACAAGACGAATGCCGTAAAAAATGTCTCCTTTACAGTGCGGGCGGGTGAAATCGTCTGCATCGCCGGCATCGATGGAAATGGCCAGACCGAACTGATCTATGGAATCACAGGCCTTTCCCCTCTCACGGGCGGTTCCGTGCATCTGTGCGGAAAAGACATTTCGAGTGCGCCGATCCGTGAGCGCAGCAAGCTGATGAGCCATATCCCGGAAGACCGCCAGAAACACGGCCTTGTCCTTGATTATTCCCTTGAATACAATATGATCCTCCAGCGGTACTACGAGCCGCAGTTCACCTCGAAGGCAGGATTCCTCAGGCGGCGCAATATCCGTGAGTACGCCAATCGTCTGATCAGTCAGTATGATGTCCGTTCCGGTCAGGGCCCTGTGACCATTGTCCGGAGTATGTCCGGTGGAAACCAGCAGAAAGCCATCATCGCACGGGAACTTGACAAGAAACCGAAGCTCCTGGTTGCGGTTCAGCCGACAAGAGGTCTCGATGTAGGCGCGATCGAGTATATCCACCGTCAGCTGATTGCGCAGCGCGACGCTGGCGCGGCAGTTCTCCTCGTTTCCCTCGAGCTTGAGGAAGTCATGAATGTCTCTGACCGCATTCTTGTCATGTATGAAGGCGAGATTGTCGGCGAGCTCGATCCGAAGAAGACCACGACGGAAGAACTCGGCCTCTATATGGCCGGCGCGAAGCGTCAGGACAGAAAGGAGGCGGAGAAGTAATGGAAAAGAAAAAATCATCGTTCCTCCGGAATGAAACGTTTCTGTCGGTCGCAGCCGCGATCATCTGCATCCTGGTCGGACTCCTGGTCGGCTTCCTTGTGCTGCTGGCGATCAAGCCGGAAGGAGCATGGGCCGGTATTCTGGCTATTATCAAAAACTTCTTCAACTATCCGACGAAGGCCGCGGCCATGAAGTACCTCGGCAATACGCTCGTCAAAACGGCTCCGCTCCTGATGTGCGCTCTTTCCATCAATTTCTGCTACAAAGTGGGCCTTTTCAACATCGGAGCTGCGGGCCAGTACGTGGTGGGTGCCGCGGCGTGCCTTTATGCCGCTCTTGCGTGGAATATGCCCTGGTATGTCTGCATGATTTTGGCGATGATCGCAGGCGGCATATTTGGACTGGCTGTCGGTTTTCTGAAGGCGTATGCCAATGTCAATGAGGTCATTTCCGGCATCATGCTGAACTGGATCGGTCTGTATCTTACGAACATGATCCTCGGAAACGTAAAGGAATCGACCAGTCCGTACACCGTGAATGTGAAGGGCTCCGCTCTGATTCCGAGCCTTGGTCTTTCGGCGCTTTTCTCGAACAACAAGTATGTTACCATCGCCGTTCCGCTGTCGATTGTTTTTGCCATCCTTGTCTGGGTCGTCCTGGAAAAGACAAAGTTCGGCTACGAACTCCGCGCGACCGGTTACAACAAGGATGCCGCAAAGTATGCCGGAATGAATGAGAAGAAAAATATCATTCTCACGCTCATGATCGGCGGATGCCTCGCAGGTCTCGGCGCCGCGTTTCTGTACCTTACCGGTTATGAACAGTGGTCGACAACCCAATCCTCCGTTCCGGGCATGGGCTTCAACGGAATCGCCGCAACGTTCCTCGGCGGACTTTCACCGATCGGAACGATCTTTGCGTCATTCTTCATTCAGCACATTACGAGCGGCGGTTCGTACCTGGACAAGAGTGTCTATCCGTCGCAGATTTCGGACCTCATCTCCGCGATTATCATTTACCTCTGCGGTTTCGTTATGTTCTTCAAACTCGTGATGAACCGCCGCGCAGCCGCCCGTGAGGAGGCAAAGGCGGAGGCTGCAGCACAGACACCTGCAGGAGCTTCTGTCAGTGCAGCGGCAGCAGCAGATGCCCGTCAAAACGCTGATGACGGGAAAGAAGAAGGAGGTAAGAAGGAATGAGCCTCTTAATTCAGTACACACTTCTCTTTGCGTCCGTTCTTGCACTGGTCGCTCTCGGCGGATGCTTCAGTGAGCACTCCGGTGTCATTAACCTTGGACTGGAGGGCATTATGGTCATCGGCGCCCTCGGCGGAGCACTGACCATGAAGAGTATGGATTCTGCCCCTGCAGCAGTCACGGTTCTGGTCGTGCTGCTTGTCTCGGCACTGTCCGGCATGGCATATGCGGTTCTGCTTGCAGTGGCCTGCATTAATTTCAGCGCGGATCAGACACTGGTCGGCACGGCACTCAACATTCTTGCGACGGCGGCTGCGACGGTCATTGTCAAAGCCATCAATATGGCGGAGAATCCGGACAACGTTTCCGCGACGGTAAAGTACGTCGAGGCAAAAAAGGATTTTGTCGTCAACATCGGCTCCTTCCAATTCAACTGGTTCATGCTGGTCGCTCTGATTGCGCTCATCGCAGCTTACATCATTCTGTATAAGACACGTTTCGGACTGCGTCTTATGGCCTGCGGTGAAAATCCTTCCGCGGCGGACAGCGTCGGCATTAATGTATTCAAGATGCGCTGGGCCGGCGTCATGATTTCCGGTTTCCTCGGCGGCATCGGAGGCATCGTATACATCACAGCGGGTGTTTCTGAATGGAAGTTTGAGACCGGCGTCGCAGGTTTCGGTTTCCTTGCGCTGGCTGTCATGATCTTCGGTTCATGGAAGCCCGTCAACATCGGATTTGCAGCTCTGCTGTTCGGATTCTTCCGCGCACTCTCGAATGTCTACTCCGGCTTCGACTGGCTGGCGGCACTGAATATTCCGGGTACGGTCTACAATATGTTCCCGTACATCATTTCGCTTCTGGTTCTTGCCTTCACGTCGAAGAATTCCAGAGCGCCGAAGTCCGAGGGTATTCCGTACGACAAGAGCCTGCGCTGAGCAGAGAAGATAATAGCGGGCAGCAGAAAAGAGAGGGACGGTCTATGCCGGCAACGGGTCAGAATGACCCTCTGTACTGCAGCTTGTATTCTTGGAAGAAGGCATAAAGACAATGACCGAAAAGGAGCTCATCCGGACGGCTCTTGAAGCCCGTAAAAACGCATATACACCGTATTCACACTGGGCCGTCGGCGCGGCGCTGGAAGCTGCAGATGGGACAGTGTACCGCGGCTGCAACATTGAAAATGCTTCCTACACCCCGACAAACTGCGCGGAGAGAACGGCCTTCTTTACGGCTGTCTGTGACGGGCAGCGAAAGTTCCGCAGAATTGCGGTTGCCGGAGGCAAAGAAGGGCAGGATCCGGTTCGTTTTCAGGACAGTGCGCCCTGCGGTGTCTGCCGCCAGGTCATGATGGAATTCTGTGATCCGGAGACGTTCGAAATTATCATGGCAGTATCGCCGGAGGAGTATAAAGTTTTTACGCTGAAGGAACTTCTGCCGGTTGGATTCGGACCTTCCTCACGGGAACTTCTTTTCATATTCCCGGATACGCTGTAAACTGAATGTATAAATTCAAAGGGGCCATGCGAATTTTATTTCGCACGGCTCCTTTTTGCGTAGAGCAGGAAAAACGCGGGAAAAGAGAATGGAAGACGGAGAATATTCAGGAAGAAAGGGATGAGCGGGTGAACGAAAGAAATTACAGGGTGAGAGGAAGAAAGAGAAGCGGAACGGTATACAAGGGAAACATCCGGCAGGTGAATATTTCACGTCACTTGTCCTTATCTGTCTGATCCTTCTTTCGTGTGTCTGCGCCGGCCACACGGAAAGAATCGCGCGAGCTCTGTCTGCATGGATCACGGATTTTCAATCAGACAGGACGGCGGAGGAGATGGACAGGCTTCTGGAGAAGGAGGATTTTATTGGACTTTATTCGTATGCTTCTGTCCGGTCTGTCCGGGCGTGCAGAAGCCAGCGTCTTTCCGGGTACGACCGGCTTCTGAGTGCGGCCGGGGACTACACGTATGCAGCCGGAATCTGTATGCAGGGAATACGAAAAGAGAACGAATGGAGTACGGAGAAGACCGAAGAAATCGAAGGCGCGATGCAGAGTCTTCGCAGGCGTCTCGCCGAATCCGGGTCGGAGAAGGAAGAAGAGGCAATCAGGAAAATGCTGGAGAATCTTGAAAAGCTGAAAGACCTTGCAATCAAGCAGGGCAGGTGAAGGAGGAGCGGTCGGCAGAATGAAAAACTTTCACGGAATACGGAACCAGATCCTTCTCTTTCTTCTTGCCTTCTGCCTCCTTGCAGCGGTGCTGAACGCTGCGGCAGCTGCAGAGCGGAGAAGACTTCTTGTAAAAAGATGTGGCTGCCTGGCAGAGGAAGTGAGTGCGGTCCTCGAAGGCAGCCGGGATGGTATCCCGGATGGTATTCCAGTTGAAATCCTGGATGATGTCCAA
>ONGY01000073.1 GCA_900317475.1 uncultured Lachnospiraceae bacterium
CTCTGGGCACGGGTGCGCCATTGATCGGGCAGGCGGCTCCCGCCGAAAACAGAAATGAAAATATAGAAGAAATGAGCGCCGGAACGATCGAAGAATCCGATGATATCAGCGCTTCCGCCGCAGCATCCGATGCGGTGACGGTCACGGCGCCGGACGGAACTGTCCGAAACGCGAGATTCACCACCGCGGCGGAGATGAAGCAAAAACTCGGATCCGGAAGTGCCGCGGACTGGTCTCCCCGATACACAACAACGGTGGAGAGTATCTTCTGGAATTTTGCTGTCGCATCACAGTACGGAAGCACGGCACTGACTATTAATCTTGCGGTCAATGCCTACCGCAATCTCGATATGCTGCTGGACTGCGGCTACACGCTGGATTATTCGGAACTTGCAGCTTACACGGAATCCTACCGGCAGAAACTCATCCAGAAGAAGAAAGATGCAGACGCTGCGGCGGGACAGGTTTTAGCGGAAAGCGAAGATCCGGAAAGTTTTGACGCGGATGAGTTTTACAATACGCTGGTATACTGCCTCGGAAGTCCTTACCTTCTGAACAAGCCAGCGGCCAGTGTCACATCATCGACCTACAACGGCCGTGACTATTCGAAGGTTTTTGATGCATCCTATTATTACAGCCATTACAGCGACGTGCGGAGCGAGGTTGGAAACGACCCGGCGAAACTTCTGAAGCACTTTGTGGAAGTGGGAATCGCTGAAGGGCGGCAGGGATGTGCGTCCTTCAATGTGCGCACGTATGCGGCCTCGGTCGATGCCCAGCTCGGCGCGAAATACAGTTACAGCTATGCAAATTACTTCGGAAGATATCTAGGCCGATACGAGGAAGCCGCAGATACCGGCGTCTCGGAGACAGTGGCTGCACAGCAGGCCGCGGAAGCAGGTACTGCAATCGGAAACGCTGCGGCAGTCTCCGCGGGCAGCACGGGCGAATTCTCCCCTGCTGCCTATGGACAGCCCCTGACCGGGCAGTCTTATGTGACGGACAGCCTTATAAGTGTCTATACCAGACTCCCGGTCACGGCAGAACTGGCAAATCAGCGGCCGCTCGCGGTCATGATGCCGACGGATTCGGCAGCACAGCCGTCCTATGGCATCAGCCGGGCCGATGTACTTTACGAAATCATGGAGGAAGGCGGAATTTCCCGCCAGATGGCCATTATCCCGGACTGGCAGGATCTGACTCGCATCGGTAATCTGCGCTCCTGCAGGCTGTACTATCTCTACGCGGCCAGGGAGTGGGATCCCATTCTCATCCATTTCGGCGGCGTCGCATATATGAAAGGAACCATTGACGCCGGAGACATTACGAATCTCTCCGGAACGTATGAATACGGAACGGGCGGCGCGGCTCCCGGCGCCGGATATTTCTACCGCACGAAAGACCGGACAGCCCCGCACAACGCCTATATCTCCGCATCCGGCATTATAAAAGCCTGCAGCAGTCTCGGCTATCCGCTGTCGCTCCGCGCGGACTACTACAACAAGAGACATTTCAACTTTATACAGAATGGCGTGAATGATCTCACCCAGTACGGCGCCGCAGCGGTCAGCGCGGACACCATTGACCTTTCCAATGTGTTCAGCTATACAAAGAGCGCTCTGTACTATGACGCCAATACGGGCGTCTACCGCAAGACACTCCACGGAAAAGCACAGGTGGACGGAATGAACGGTGAACAGCTCACCTTCACCAATGTCATCATTCAGAACACGCAGTGGAGACAGCTGGACAAAAAAGGCTATCTTTCTTTCGATATGCTGGGTACCCAGGACGATGGTTGGTACTGCACCAAGGGCCGGGCGATCCATATAACCTGGTATAAGGTTTCGCCGTGGATGCCGACTCTCTACTATGACGACAATGGAAATGAAATCGAAATGAATCCCGGAAAAACTTATATTGCCGTCGCACAGGAAGGGAAAAACGTGATTCTGAAATAGGCCGGCGGAAAACCATTACCATTGCCAGAAGTACAATCACCGGTACGACTGCGCGCAGTACGTTCATCTCTGACTCTCCCGATCAAATCCTCAGCGTTAAAACCCGAGCAGGCCAGATAACACTTTACACCCAGAACCGGATTCTGTCATACAGCGCACGGAAATGCCGCTTCCGTCTCTCATTTCCCGAAGGAAGGCCCGGGCTTCCGGCAGATAAATTCTATTAAGGCCAGGAAGATCATTTTCGGGAGAATCCTTGCGGTTATTGTGGAAATGTGCGTCTAAACCGTTGAAAAACAGACAAATTATCGGTGATCTGATGATTGAACGAACAGGCAGATCAGCGATATCATCTGCAATGTGTGTGCAGCTGCACCATGGCCTGGCAGCATTTCGGGAGGCATAACATGAAAAGCGCAACAGACAACTATTATCTCGAATGTGAACGGCACTGGGTTTTCTGGATGCTGATTTTTGTCGGCGGCTATTACGGTGCCTATACTTTCTCCGTCCGCGGAGGCGTATTCTGCAACGCGCAGACCGCCAATGTCGTTCTGTTAGCCCTTGATGTCGGAAATATGCAGTGGAAAAGTGCTCTGTATATGCTGCTTCCCATCTCCGCCTACCTGATGGGCGCTGTTGTCTCGGAAATTCTTGCAAAAGAAGTAAAACTATACCGGCGTGCACGCCATCGGATGCTTCGCTGGGATACTCTTATGGTCGGCTTGGAAATTCCCATGACAATCCTGCTGGGAATCATGCCCGCCTCCTGGCCGGATCAGATCTGCCAGGTGACTTTGAATTTTGTCTGTTCCATGCGTTTTAACACCTTTCGGCAGAACGAGGGCGTTCCGATGGCTACGGTCTTTGTCACCAACCATATCCGTCAGACAGGAAGCAATCTTGTGAAGGCCGTCCGGGATCACGATCATGAAGCATCGGTCCGGTGGAAGCTGCACGCATCGATGATCGCCTCCTTCTTTCTCGGGGGCCTTGCTGCCACGATCCTCTGCCGATTCTTCAGCACATTTGCAATCATGGGTGTCATCCCGGTACTGGCCGCTATCTTCATCCGACTTGCCATTGCAGACTGCACTTATGAAAAGGACCTGCTGAATCAGGTTCCAAGAGGGCACTGAGCATCCCTGTGCACGCATTCAAACATTCTTTTTTGCAGATGCTCATTCATTCCCGATCAGACGCGGCATTTCCGCAAGCTTCGGCACGCCGACCCGGAAAGTGTCGTGCGGAACCAGGCATGCCTGATTGCTCTCGAGATAGCACTGCAGCGTCATATAAATGCCAGCATCCTCCAGAGTCCATCCGTATGCCGCGGCAATCAGACGCCGCAGCTCAAGATAACCGGCGCGGATTGCTTCATCACAGGTGTCTCCGCAGGAGTCCACATACCAGGCATCCTTCGTCTCCGTGATCGGCCAGTTCAGTTCAAAGTTTTTGAGAAGCCGCACTCTTACTGTGACTTCACCGTCCACCTCAAGGCCGGTACCATCAACTTCTCCGTCGCCCATTACCGCATGAAGATCCCCGATCGAGAGAAGCGCTCCGGGCACCCTGACAGGAAGCCATACGACGGCGCCTTTCCTTATCAGACGGCAGTCCATGTTTCCGCCTCCCTCAAAGGCGTGCATACAGGGCACATCCCGATCCGGAAGTGCCGTTCCGATCACACCGATCATCGGATCAATCGGAATGCTGATTCCGTTCCATACCGTCTTTCCGTTTTTAATCGGCAGAAAATGAAATACTTCCGGCTTTTTCTCTTTGAAGGGGCCGCTTCCGACTGCAACTACACCGTGATCCGCCACCGTAATATCAAGAATATCCACCGCAATGACATCTCCCGGCATGGCGCCGTTGATGTACAGGGGTCCGGTCGCAGGGTTCTCCGGCTGATTTTTTACCTGCTCTTCCATGGGTTTATTTTTGTCACATACGGAGCGGTTATAACAGTCGCGTGTCACAAATCCGACCAGTTCTCCGCTGTCCGCATAGGCCGCAGGTTTGTTGTTTTTCGAATGCATCGCAATAAAGTTGTCGTCACTGATTATTTTCATACTCCCTACTGCTCCTTCTTTATACTCTGATGTACATATTGGAGAACTCTGCTGAGGCAAAATCCGCGGATGCGTTTTTGCCGAATGCGGCAGCCGTTTCCCGAGATATACAGTCCGTTTTTCTGCCCGTCAAAACCAATTCCACCCGCTTCTGAATGGCCGCCCGGTTATCAGAATCAGCTATGGCGCTGTTTTCCGTTCTGTTCGTTAATTGCCCATTTCCTGCTGTTCTTCCGGGTCAAGCAGGCCGGAATCGTATTTTGTCTGCAGGATTCTTGTGACACTTTCATCTATTCTTTCTTCCGTGATCTGTCCGCTCTCCACGGCGTCAAGCACACCCTCGTACGCCGAGTGGAAATCTGACGGCATCAGGATCATGTCATCGCCCGCCTGAATCGCTTTGACTGCCGCTTCGGCCGGAGAATAGTAATCCGTAACCGCCTCCATATTCATGGCGTCCGTAATGATAATGCCGTCAAACTGAAGCTCATTCCGCAGAATCGCGATCATATCCGGGGAAAGACTGGCCGGCGTGGAAGAATCGGTAATATTCGGTGTCAGGATGTGCCCCACCATGACAAACTCCGCTCCGGCCTGAATGCCGCTCTCAAACGGCAGAAACTCGGTGGTCCGCAGCTCCTCCAGTGTTTTATTCGTGGATGCCGCACCGTAATGGCTGTCTGTCAGCGTATCACCGTGTCCCGGAAAATGTTTCAGCGTGCACAGCATGCCGGAAGCTGTGAATCCTCTGACACATGCCGCCACCATTTCCGCGGCCGTATTCGCGTCAGAGCTAAAAGCCCTGTGACCGATCACGGTATTTTCCGGATTCGAATACACATCTGCAACGGGCGCAAAATCAAGGTTAAAACCCAGCTCTGTGCACTCTGAGCCGATGGTGTATCCGACCTGATACGCTTTGTTTGGATCCTTTGTCTCTCCGATCGTATACATGGGCGGAAAGCTCGTGGTCCCCATATCAGGATTGCTGCCTATTCTGCTGACGGTGCCGCCCTCCTCATCGACGCCCGTAAAGACATCGATTTTCGAAAAGCTCTGCAGATTGTCAAGCATGGAACTTACCTGGTCTCTTGACTGGATGTTCTGCGAGAAATAAATGATTCCTCCGACGGGATACTTCTCAATACTGTCCTTTGTAGTCTGTCCGGCCACAGTCGCGGTTCCGACACCGGTCAGCTGTTCCGGTGTGATGAAAAACATTTGGTAAATTTTTTCTTCCAGCGTCATCTGTGAAAGAACATCCTGAACCGGATCTGTATCATCCGCCGTCAGATCCTCACTGACATTCTCACTGCTGACAGTCTCTGCGCTGGCACTCTCCACACCGGTATTCTCTTCAGTGGTACTCTCACCGCTGCCGGTCTCTTCCCCCGCTCCATCTTCGTAAGCATCCGCCGCAGCGGAACTATTTGCAGACGAACTGTCCGACTCTTCCGTCTGCGCGGCAATCTCTGATTTCGTCTTTCCCAGATTACTTGCCGCTGCCGAAGTGCTTCCCCCGGCGCTGCTGTCTGATACTGCCTCCGCACAGCCGGCCAGTAAAAACACAGTCAATACCAGCGGCAGAAAACGCCTGTATTTCTTCTGCATCACAAACCATTCCCCCAGTTTAAAATATCTTCATACCGTCCGATCTCTATTTTTAATGCCGTCATCCGGGATCCTCATCTGCGGAGAGATCCGTCAGCTCACGAAGATACCGGATATAATTCTCCGTCAGCGTTCCCGGTCTGTTCCCGGAAGGGAGAATATACCCGATCTCCATATAATCGTCCGCGTCAAGCGGGCGCGCGATGATCTGCGGCCCGTTCAGCTCCTCGCTGATCACACCGCTGCAGATGGTATATCCGTTAAGACCGACGAGAAGATTGAACAGCGTCGCACGGTCCCGGACGATGATTTCCTTCCGACATTCCTCTGTGCTTAAGATTTCTTCCGCGAAATAATACGAGTTGTGCTCCCCCTGCTCATAGGAAAGG
>ONGY01000083.1 GCA_900317475.1 uncultured Lachnospiraceae bacterium
CAGGCACAGACAGGCTCCTGCGTTCAGAGTGCAGTCCTTTCCTTCCAGATTAACACGAAGTTTTCCGGCCTCCAGCAGGATCAGAGCAGAGCAGGAGGGCATCCGGATGGACATGGAGCCTGGTTCGGTTCCGCAGATGAGAGCCGATGACAGGAGCCGGAAGGGAATGGCTCCGATCCGGTTTGCAGCATGGGAATCCGGAAAGGAAAACAGACGAAAGAACTGCTCAGCAGAACAGAAATCCGAGTGGATATTGCGGAGAGCAGACTCGAGCTTTACAGAGATATTATCCGACTTTTGGATACTGGTTTCCGATATATTATCCATCCGTGTGAGACTCCTTTCTGTAAGTAAGAGAAAATGTCGGGTAAAAATCATAACAAAATAACAAAAAGGAACTAATTTAACTGATTCCGCATGTAAATGAAAAAGGTTTGGCTTGCGGAAAAAGGACGCCAAATGCCGAAAACTGTTTTTTAGCTTAAGCAATACTGTACAAAACGCAAAGATATAATTTATATAAATATACAAAATAACGACTATATGCAATATTATGATATAAATATCAATAATGGTCAATGACCGGATGGAATTAAAAGCTATAATTAAATTAATCACCGAGTTGATTAAAAATAAATTAACCAATGAGGTAAATAAGTGTACAGGCTCCTGCGCGTGCGATTCAGGAGGGTTATCAGCAATGAATTTAAAGAAAGTAACAGCAGTTACGCTGGCAGCTGCTACCGCACTCAGTCTGGCTGCATGCGGAAGCAGTTCATCGGGAACATCAACCGCGGCTTCCAGCGCGGCAGCGGATACAGAAGCAGCTTCGAGTGAAGCGGCTTCCAGTGAGGCGGCATCCAGTGAGGCGGCTACATCCGAGGCAAGCGAATCTTCTGATGCATCAGCATCCGGAGATATCACCTGGGATTCAGTAACACTTGGTGAGACTGGAACAGATCTCAATGTCGAGATCAAGCTTCTCACACACCGCACCGATATGATGGCGGATGATTATGCAGGCAAGAACTGGAATGCATATCTTGAAGAGTTCAACAAGATGTATCCCGGAATCACAGTCAATATCGAAGCCATTACGGATTATGCGAATGATTCGCTGCTTCGTCTGCAGGCAGGCGGCTGGGGCGACATCATGATGATCCCGGCAGTTGACAAGGCAGATCTTCCGACCTATTTCATCTCTTACGGCGATTCGGATACACTCGGCAAGGAAGTTAACTATATCAACAACTTCGTCTACCAGGGACAGGCGTATGGTATTCCTTCCACAGCGAATGCCAACGGTATTGTTTACAATAAGAAGGTATTCGAGGAAGCCGGCATTACAGAGCTTCCGAAGACTCCGGATGAGTTCATCGCGGATCTTCAGAAGATCAAGGACAACACGGATGCTATCCCGCTGTATACGAACTATGCGGCAGGCTGGACCATGGGCGCATGGGATGCTTATATTTCCGGAACAGCAACCGGTGACCCGGACTACATGAATTACAAGATGATCCATACGGCAAATCCGTTCGCAAAGAATGCGGATGATGAGAATACTTATCCGTATGCAGTGTACAAGATTCTGTATGACGCAGTTGCAAACGGTCTGATCGAGGATGACTACACCACGACCGACTGGGAAGGCTGCAAGGGTATGATCAACAACGGCGAGATCGGATGCATGGTTCTCGGTTCCTGGGCTGTCACGCAGATGCAGGGTGCAGGTCCGAATGCAGATGATATCGGATACATGCCTTTCCCGATCACTGTCAACGGCAAGCAGTATGCATCAGCTGGACCTGACTATAACTTCGGCATCAGTGCAGAAGTCAGCGATGATGAGAAGCTCGCATCGATGATCTTCGTTAAGTGGTTCACCCTTGATTCCGGATTCTCTTACAACGAGGGCGGTCTTCCGATTGCTGCAGATGACACCAATTCCCCGGATCTGTATCAGCCTTTCACGGATGCAGGTGTTGAATATGTCGCAGATAACCCGGCACCGGATGATGAAGCAGACCTTCCGAACGAGATGAACTCCGAGTCTGAGCTTGCAGTCAATGCAGGCGGCAACGAGAAGGTTCAGTCGATTGTCGAGCATGCATTCAACGGCGACGAAGATTTCGATTCGATCATGGATGAATGGAACCAGAAGTGGTCCGATGCACAAGATTCACTCGGTGTTGAGATTAAATACTGATCTTCCCTCACCGGTCGGATGACGAAATGGTAACGCGGAAGCGGAGGAGAAGAATTTTCCTCCGCTTCTTTTATCGGAAAACCTTTATCAGGATACGGATTCAGTACTGTGAGTTTTGCCGGTGCGGGGCAGCACCGGAATAGAAAGATTTATTCTCCATTGAAAGGAGGCCTCTATGGCAAACGCGGGTTCTCCTGCGAAATCCCGGAAATCATTTCGAGAAATCACTCAGACCAGAAAATTCCAGAGGACGGCTATCATTATTGGCTTCACGGTTATTCCTCTTTTCCTGCTGTTTCTTTTTACCTATCTCCCGTTCGGCGAGATGGTCGGATTCAGCTTTTTTAAAATGAAGTATGTCGGCAAAAGGACATTTGTCGGATGGAACAACTACAAATCCATATTCCGCAGAGACGATATCTTCAGTTCCCTGATCCTGTCGCTGTATTACATGGCCGGCGCGGTCATTCAGATTGCCGTGGCCCTGTATCTTGCGACGGTACTTTCAATGAAGGTCCGCTTCGGGAAGCTGTTCAAAGCCGTTATTTTCTTCCCTTATCTGATCAACGGCATTGCAATGGGCTTCATTTTCAAGTTCTTTTACACGCATGGGTTTGTTCTGGATACGGTCCTTTCCTGGGCCGGCTTCAATATCGATTCGCTGCCGTACTGGCTGCGCGATCAGAGAATCAACAACTGGGCCCTTGTCTACGCTTCCTTCTGGCGCTATGTCGGCCAGAACATGGTCCTCTTCATCGGTGCCATCATGTCGATTGACCCGTCGCTTTACGAGGCAGCTGCCATCGACGGCGCGAATAAATTCCAGCAGTTCAAGTACATCATTCTGCCTGGCATTCAGACGATCGTCACGCTCAATATCATTCTTTCCATTACCGGTTCGCTGAGCGCCTTCGAAGGCCCTTATGTAATCACCAGCGGTGCGAACGGCACAGGAACCTATTTCGTTGTCATGGACCGTATTGCTCACACGGATCAGAAGGTCGGTCTGGCATCGGCCATGGCGGTCTTCCTGCTGCTGATCATCTTCGCCTGCACCATTGCACAAAAGCTGATCTTCAAGTATGCATTCCGCAATGCACAGACGGATGACGAGAGCTATGCGGCAAGGAAGCAGAGGCGGAAAGCGGAAAAACAGGCAGCAAAAGAGCTGAAGGCTCTGAAGAAAGCGCAGAAGGAGGCGAGATGATATGGCACGCTCAATGACAGCTGAAGAAAGACGCCACAAGGTGAAGCATCACTACACACCGGGCTATATCGTGTGGACCATTTTCAAATATTTCTCGCTGGTATTCATCTCATTCTGGATGGTCATCCCGCTGTATTCCTGCGTCGTGACTTCATTCAAGACCGATACGGAGTATAATTCGACGAATGTCATGACTCCGCCGTCAGACTGGCTGAATTTCTCGAATTTTGCCGATGCATTCAGTAAAGCGAACATGGGAGTGGCTTTCCGGAATTCGGGAATCATCCTGGTCTGTGTTCTGGCCGGATCCATCATCATCGGCACGCAGATCGCATACGTACTGAACCGTTTCAAGTTCCCGGGAAATGGCCTCATCCGCAATCTTTTCACTTTCGCGGCACTGCTTCCCGGCATTGCAATGCAGGTTGCCACTTATGAAATCATGAACAACCTGCACTTCATCAATCATCTGTATGGCTACATCATCCTTTCGATGGGCACGGATGTTATTTCGATCTACATTTATATTCAGTATTTCGAAAATATCTCCGTTGCGCTGGATGAGTCGGCCATCATCGACGGCGCGTCCTACCACACGATTTACTGGAGGATCCTTCTTCCAATGCTTCGCCCAGCCATTGTCACCTGCATCATCCTCAAGGGTGCGACGACTTACAACGAATACTACAATGCGAACCTGTACCTGCAGGACAAGCAGAAACTCTGCACGGTCGCAACTTCGCTGTATACATTCACAGGACCTATGGGCAGCCGTTATAACCTCATCTGCGCAGGCGTCATCATTTCGATGCTGCCGGCACTGGTCGTTTTCATTATCTTCCAGAATTCGATCTATAACGGTATTGCTGCCGGTGCAGTCAAGGGATAAAGCCAGTATTGCTGAGCCGAAAAATTCAGTTCCTTAAAACGCTGCACCGTTATGTATTTCTGCCGGATAAAGATAAGGAAGATATATTCAGGACTTCTCCGGCAGAAACATGAGATGAAGCAGGAAGAGAAGGGAAGAGATATGGGAAAATATAAGCTTTTCACAGATCCGCTGCCGAATATTCCGTGGCAGGATAAACCGGCCGGAGCTATCAATCAGCCGGTATGGCGCTATACACAGAACCCGGTCATCGGACGGAATCCGATTCCGGGCGTCTCCCGCGTTTTCAACAGTGCGGTTGCACCCTATGAGGGGAAATTCATCGGTGTATTCCGCGGTGAGCAGACGAATGGTGTCCCTTTCATTTACCTCGGACACAGCGAGGATGCTGTTCACTGGACTCTCGATCCAGAAAAAGTGCATTTTGTAGATGAGAACGGAAAGGATTTTGCGCCGGTTTACGCGTACGATCCCCGTCTTGTCAAAGTCGAAGATACCTATTACATCATCTGGTGCGGTGATTTCTACGGCGCAGCTATAGGCCTTGCAAAGACGAAGGATTTCAAGACGTTTACCCGTCTTGAGAACCCCTTCATTCCGTTCAACCGCAATGCCGTTCTTTTCCCGCGCAAAATCGGCGGTAAGTATATGATGCTCTCAAGACCGTCTGACTCCGGACACACTCCGTTTGGCGATATCTTCCTTTCCGAGAGCCCGGACCTCGTTTATTGGGGCAGACACCGTCACGTCATGGGAAAGAGCCCGGAATGGTGGGAATCCGTCAAAATCGGCGGCGGCCCGGCACCCATTGAGACGAGTGAGGGCTGGCTTCTTCTCTATCATGGAGTGAGCAGCACCTGCGACGGATTTGTCTATTCGATCGGAGCTGCCATCCTTGACATTGATGAGCCGTCCATTGTGAAATACCGCAGCGAGGACTTCATTCTCACGCCGGAAGAGGAATATGAGACGCGGGGCTTTGTGCCGAACGTCTGCTTCCCGTGCGCGACACTTGTCGATTCCGCAACCGGCAGAATGGCGATCTATTATGGTGCGGCGGATACGGTTACCGGACTTGCATTCACCTATGTCGATGATCTCATCGATTTTGTGAAGGAGCATAGTGTTGTCCGCGAAAGTGACACCGAGGTCGGAAGACAGACCTCGCAGAAACTCTGAGCGGACAGGATGTATGCCATGAATTGAGAAAACTATATTCTGAACGCAGAATACGTGAAGACAGAGCAGTGGCCGGAAACCTTCGCCAGAAGGC
>ONGY01000010.1:0-36088 GCA_900317475.1 uncultured Lachnospiraceae bacterium
GTAAAAGATATTATCGTCATCGGGATCGCGGGCGGAACCGGCAGCGGCAAAACCACCATCACGCAGAAGCTGCAGGCACATTTCGGAAGCGATGTCACCGTTCTGTATCACGACAACTACTATAAGCCGCACCATGACCTCACGCTCGAGGAGCGGAGCAAGCTCAACTATGACCATCCGGACGCATTCGACACCGGACTGATGGTGCGCGACCTTCGGGAACTGAAGAGAGGCCATTCCATTGAGTGCCCGGTTTATGACTACACCATTCATGACCGCACCCGCAGTACGCTTCACATCGTGCCTTCAAGAGTTATCGTTGTGGAGGGAATCCTGATTTTCCAGTCGAAAGAATTACGAGATCTCATGGATATCAAAATTTTCGTCGATACCGACGCGGATGTCCGCATCCTGCGGAGAATCCAGCGCGATGTAAAGGAGCGCGGCCGCTCTCTGGATTCTGTCATCAACCAATACCTCACCACCGTCAAGCCGATGCACGAGGCCTTTGTCGAGCCCTCGAAGAAGTTCGCGGATATCATCATCCCTGAGGGCGGCCGGAACCAGGTCGCAATTGACATGGTCATCGGAAGGGTGCAGGCGCATCTGGACAGGAGAGCATGATGGAAAACGTAAAAACCTGGGCTTACCGCATGTTTCATGGTCCCGCATTCGGAAAGCGTTTTGCCGTCATGATGACCGGCATTTTTATGATGGGATTCAACCTCTCCTTTCTCATTGACTGCGGTCTCGGATACGATCCCTATTCCTTCATGATGCTGCAGATTTCCGCCCAGACCGGCCTTCTCTTCGGCACCTGCGAACTGATCGGAAACGCCTGTCTGTTCGTGCTGTGCATCTTTTTCTCACCGGACCTGATCGGACCCGGAACGTTTGCAAACATGATCCTCGTCGGATATATCTCGGATTTCTTCCGCTGGCTGTGGGCAAGAACCATTCCCGCAGCTGTGTTCACGGTCTATCCGGCCAGGGCACTGGTTTTCGCCCTCACCCTTTTCTTCTTCATTATCGGGTGTGCGTTCTACATGAATGCGTCCATGGGACTTGCGCCCTACGACAGCATCCCGTTCATCATCAACCGCCCGATCCGAAAGGTGCCGTTTCCGGTGATCCGGATCGGATATGACTTTTTTGCAATTCTGATCGGCGTCCTGCTCGGAGGACATCCGACGATCGGAAATTTTCTCGTCGCCGTTTTCCTCGGGCCGGTCATCGGAATCATCGGCAGATTATTGAGCAAAAAGCTTGGAATCAGCAATAAATAACAGGCGGGGGCTTCTTTTCTATGGCAAAACTATATTTCAAATACGGGGCAATGGGTTCATCCAAATCGGCCCAGGCTCTCATCACGAAATTCAATTATGAAGAGCAGGGAATGACTGTCTGGCTTATCAAGCCATCTGCGGACACCAGGGACGGCGCGGATATAATCAAAAGCCGTATCGGTCTTGCGCAGCACGCGGAAGTCATTCTGCCGTCCGACAGCATCATTGAAAAGTATCATAAGCACGGAAAGGCGTCTGTCATAATCTCCGATGAATGCCAGTTTTTTACTCCGTCCCAAATCGATGAACTTCGTCTTCTGGTTGACGACGAGGATATTCCTGTGCTCTGCTTCGGTCTCCGGACCGACTTCCAGACAAAATTCTTCCCGGGATCGATGCGTCTCATGGAACTTGCCGATTCGATCACCGAAATCAAGACCGTCTGCAAATGCGGCGCCAAAGCGACCGTCAATGCCCGCATTGATGCGCGCGGCCGGATCATCACCGAGGGTGAACAGATTCTTCTCGGCGGAAATGACCGGTACGTCGCGATGTGCCACCGGTGCTGGAGAAAACAGATCGAGGCACAGAAAAAAGAGGATGCGGAGGGGAAGAAAATCTGAATCTCTTTCCCGATGCAGACCCGAATTCATTTTTTCAATCCTGAAATATCAGCTGATTTTCCGCCGGCAGTTTTGACGCAGAACTTTCAGCCCTTTACATGTGGATCATACGGATCTCCGTGATCGAGCGTCTTCGGAAGTTCTGTGTAAATCCATTCTCCCGGTTTTGCCCCGGATTCGAGGCGCAGATGAAACACATCACAATTTCCGATGATCGTCTTCCAGATATCCTTCACTCCGGTCCGCCGGATGATGGAGAGCATCACGCGCATTGCCATACCGTGCGAGGCGGCAAGAATCGAGAGGGGTCTCTCCCGTCCCGTCTCTTCTGCCTGCTTCCTGTACAGCTCTTCCGAGAGTGTCCCCATTTTCTGAAGACAGCGGTCCATACGGGCAAAGATCTCATCGAAGGATTCCCCGCCTTCCGGCGGTGTATAACTCGCCGGGTCCTTGTTGAGAACAACCATGTTGAGGGCACCCATAAACGGTTTTCCCTCGAGGACACCAAAATTCATCTCACACAGTTCCGGAACAATGATAAACCTCGGGTCATCTGCCGATAATCCTGAGACAATCTGCCCTGTTCTTGATGCCCGCACGAGAGGGCTCGAGAAAACATAATCGAAAGTAAGCCCCATTTTCCGGAGTTTCTCTCCTGCCTCCTCTGCCTGCTGCAGCCCGGCTTCATTGAGCGGCGCATCCGTCACGCCCTGCGTAAGCTGATTTTTGTTTAAATCCGTCTCCCCGTGCCGGAGAAGGTAAATATCACTGATATATGTACTCACAAATTCTCTTCACCTGTTGACTGATATTCTTTTCCTGTCTGCCTGCTCCTGATTTTCCTGATTACCGGTTCCGGTTTTTTGCTGCCGGTTTAATGCAAGGATCTTTTCCCGGATCTTCCTCCACGAATCCTTATTCGGATTTTCTGTCCCGATGATTCCCGCGGCTTTAGCATTATAACTCTTCCGTGTCCACAGTACCTTCGAATACGGTCACGGCAGGTCCTGTCATGAAGACATGGCCCGTCTCTTCGTCCCATTCGATGAGAAGGGTTCCGCCGGCCACCCGCACTTCCAGTTTCCGCTCTGTCCTTCCATTGAGCACGCAGGCCACCGCGGCCGCGCAGCAGCCGGTTCCGCAGGCAAGCGTCTCGCCGGAACCGCGCTCCCATACGCGCATCTCGGCATGTTCCCGATCCAGCACCTTCACAAATTCCGTATTCACCCGTCTCGGGAAAGCGGGATGATTCTCAAATGCAGGCCCGAGCTTCGTGATATCCCACTTCCACAGATCCCCGTCCGGAAGATCCAGTTCTTCCGCAAAAACTACGGCGTGCGGGTTTCCCATGGAAACGGCAGTGACAGAATACGTCCTGCCAAGGACTTCCAGAGGCGAAGCGACAGCCGCGGCTGCATCTTCCGTTTTCCCTGATGAGGAAGCTGCAGCGCATGCGGATTCTTCTGTACCCGCTGCCGATGGGGACATTCCTGCAGACATGACTGTCTTTTTATTTGCCTTCAGTATCCCGGTATCAACCGGAACATCCGCCGCATGCAGGACCGGCTCTCCCATATCAACACGGGCAGTCTTCACAGCCCTGTCTTCCGGATAGAGCTTCAGATACTTCACCATACCCGCGCTCTCAATTGTGACGGTGACCGGCTCGTTCTCCGACCGGTCCACACCCTGAATCATGTCATGATCATAGACATATTTCCCGACACAGCGGATTCCGTTCCCGCACATCTCGCCGCGCGAACCGTCCTGGTTGTACATGATCATCTCGAACTGGGCAGGATCGCCTCTCTTCTGTCCATTCTCCGCATCACGGCCGATCGGGGTATGGCCCTTCGCAATGACGATGACACCGTCGCCTCCGATTCCGAAATGACGGTCGGAAAGCTTCCGGACAAGCTCCGGCATCTCCCCGTCCGGAACATCGATGTCCGCTGCATTGATATAGACGTAATCATTGCCTGCGCCCTGCATTTTTGTAAATGAGATTTTCATTTTTCCCCACATGCCGCATTCTCCGCGGCTCCGCTTACCTTTCCTGCAGTTCCTCAAGCCATGCCTTCACACATGCATCGCTCGGCATGCGCAGATCGCCTCTCGGAGAAAGTGCGACGGATCCGACTTTCGGACCGTCCGGCATGCAGCTTCTCTTGAACTGCTGCTGGAAGAAACGCCGATAAAACTGCCGGAGCCATTTCGTGATGACAGCCTCATCATAGGTTCCGACCCGGGTACTGTAATCATCCTCCCCGCCGTCCGATGCATTGCGGCCGTCGAACGCCGCCCCGGCAAGCCGCAGAATTTTGACCGGCTCCGAGCCCCAGCGAAGACAGTGATAAAGGAAGAAGTCGTGCAGCTCGTACGGGCCGACCAGGTCCTCTGTCTTCTGCGCGATCTCGCCGTTTCCCGTCGGAGGAAGGAGTTCCGGGGAGACAGGAGTTGCAAGTACATCCAGCAGTGTCCTGCGGAGTGTTTCGTCTTCTGTCTCATCCGCGCAGTACTGGACGAGATGGCGCACCAGTGTCTTCGGAACTCCGACATTGACTGCATACATTGACATGTGGTCCCCGTTGTACGTGCACCAGCCCAGCGCCATCTCGGACATGTCGCCTGTTCCGACGACAATGCCGCCTTCCTGATTTGCAATATCCATGAGAACCTGCGTGCGCTCGCGTGCCTGGCAGTTTTCATACGTGACATCGCGCACTTCCGGATCATGGCCAATATCGCGGAAATGCAGATTCACAGCCTCGCCCACCGGAATTTCCTTCAGTGTCGTGCCGAGTGCCTCGGCCATGAGGCAGGCGTTGCCCTTCGTGCGGTCCGTCGTGCCGAATGCCGGCATTGTCACAGCCTGAATATTGGCATGATCCAATCCGAGGAGGTCGTACGCCCTCGCCGTGACCAGCAGCGCAAGCGTTGAGTCAAGGCCGCCGGAAACTCCGATGACCGCAGTCTTTGTCCCGATGTGCTGAAGTCTCTTGGAGAGCCCTCTCGACTGAATCTCGAAAATTTCCTCGCAGCGCTCATGCCGCCGCTTTTTATCCGCAGGCACGAACGGATGCGGATCAATGAAACGGTCCGAAAGATCTGTCTCTTCCCGCTTCATCGAAACCGGAATGTGCAGATATCCCTCGCGCACCGCGTGCGCATCGAAGGTATTCATCCTCTGCCGGTCATGAATGAGGTGCTGGATATCAATTTCGGCATACGTGATGCCCGGCTCGAAAAGCTTTCCCTCCGCCAGCAGAAGGCCGTTCTCCGCGATCAGGTTCTGCGCACCGAACACAAGATCCGTCGAGGACTCTCCCTCGCCGGCATCCGCATAAATATATGCCGAGACCGTTTTGGCGCTGACGCCCGTGACAAGCATCTTGCGGTACTGTCCCTTGCCGATGACTTCATCCGACGCCGACAGGTTCACAATCAGCGTCGCGCCGGCCATCGAGTGCTCGATGTCGGGCGAGTCCGCAATCCAAAGATCCTCGCAGATTTCAGCGGCAACCGAAAGACCGCTCACCGCATCGACGTCAAAGAGAATGCGGCTTCCAAACGGAATCCGGCGTCCGTCGAAATCAATTTCCTCATCGGCCATCTCACCGGACATGAACCAGCGCTCTTCATAGAATTCGGAATAGTTCGGGATGAAGCGCTTCGGGATGAACGCAAGAATTTTCCCGTCCTGCACCGCCGCCGCAACATTGTAGAGCTCCCCGCGGAACCGGAGCGGGAGCCCGACAAATGAGAGCACGTCCGTGCCCTTCGTGTGCGCGGCGAAACGCAGCAGCTGTTCCGAAGCTTTGCGGAGCAGGACTTCCTGCAGGAAAAGGTCCGCACATGTATACCCTGTGATGGAAAGTTCCGGAAAGACAATGATCTTCGCCCCGTTCCCTGCGGCCGCGTCAAAACTCTTTATCATCGAATCGGTGTTGTATTCCGGCTCCGCGACTTTGATTTCCGGCGTTACGGCCGCCACTTTGATGAAACCGTCCCTCATTCCTTCCTCCGCCTCCGCGCAGACATGCGCGGGATCAATGCTTATACCCCGCTGAGGCAAAATCCGCGGATGCGGTTTTGCCGAATGCGGCAGCCGGTGCTTCAGCACCGATGCTGCGGTTTGAAAGTCCTGCATCAGCCGCCAGGAGTGCTGCAGCCTCATCCGGCGTGAAGGTGTACTTTTTGCCGCAGAACTGGCAGGCAAGCTCAATGTCCTTTCCTTCATCAATAAGGCTCTTCAGGTCTTTCTCTCCGATGGAGAGAAGCACCCTCTCGACTCTCTCCCGGCTGCAGTTGCAGTGATACTGCACCGGCTTCCTTCCGGTGATGTCCACTTCAATTCCCGCAAAAGCCTGCTGCAGCATCTGCTCCGGGGTGTCCCCGTTCGAAAGAAGTGTCGTCACATGAGCAAGATGAACGAGATTGTCCTCAAGCTTATCAATGATTTCCTTCTCCGCAAAGGGCATCATCTGAATAATGAATCCGCCCGCACTGCGCACCGTATAATCCTTGTCGATGAGAACACCAAGACTCACCGCAGAGGGAACCTGCTCGCTCGATGCAAAGTACCATGCCAGGTCCTCTGCAATCTCGCCCGTGCGCAGATCGACTGTCCCGGCATACGGCTCCTTGAGCCCCATGTCCTTGATGACCGTGAGCGTACCCTGTCCGATACAGCCTGCGACATTGAAATGCCCGGGGTTGATCACCGGGGCTTCTGCCGTCGGAACCCCCGCATACCCTTTTACATTGCCGGCATTGTCCGCTGTGACAACCAGGCTCTTCACCGGGCCCGTGCCGCGGATCTGCATCGTCAGCAGGTCCGTGTCATTCTTAAGCATGTCTCCCATCATGACGCCTGCCGTCAGGAGTCTTCCAAGTGCCGCCGTCACGGTCGGCCCCTGCCCGTGGATTCTTCTTGCTTCATCCACAAGATCTTTTGTCGTCGCGGCGAATGCGCGCACCTGCGGCTCGCCTTCGTCATTCGGTGCCGCTGTCGCGGTCACACAATAATCCTCATAAGCCATTTCAAACTCCTTGCTTCGATCCGCTGCCTGCTTTTTTCTGGCTGAACCAGTGCAAACCCGGCAGCAGAGGTAACGTTTCCAACATCACCCTGCCAGGCATCAATTTACCAGGCAAATTTATGCCAGGTGCACGCCCGCTGCCACGCCGAAGGACAGAACCGCCATGATGACGCCGGCAAGCGCCACACCGCCGATAATGGCGAGAACACTCTTTTTGAAGTCCATGTCGAGAATCGATGCCGCCAGCGTTCCGGTCCAGGCGCCGGTCCCGGGAAGCGGAATTCCGACAAAGATGAGAAGAGCCCAGTAAAGGCCTTTTCCCGCGGATTTCTGCAGCTTTTCGCCGCCCTTGTGTCCCTTCTCAAGACACCAGGTAAAGAACCTGCCGATTACCTTCTTGTCCCTGCCCCACTCGAGAAAACGGCGCGCAAAGAAGAAAATGAAAGGAACAGGAACCATATTTCCGACTGCGATGAGAACAAACGCAAGAGGAATGTTGAAGGATGCATCCGCTTCATGGAAGGCAACCGCTATCGGGACCGCGCCGCGAAGCTCGATCAGCGGAACCATTGCAATGAGAAAACAGTACAGATAATGCTTGATCATAATATTTCCACCTTGTTAAAGATTAATTTTCCGGATTGCTTACGTTTCTTCGCAGGGCAGACATGCCTCTCCCTGAGACGGGAATGCCGTTTTGACCCTTTCCCGGGTTCCTCAGCCATTCCGCCGGCACCGGCAGTTCTTCATTCCCCGAGAATCTCTCTCAGTGCCTTTGTCACCGCCTTCATCTGCTCATCGGTTCCGATGGTGATGCGCAGATATTCATCGGTGCGCGGCTTGTCAAAATAACGGACGATGATCTTGTGCTCACGCAGTTTTTGGAACAGCTCCCGGGCCGTAATCTTGTCCGCCGGCGGCTTTGCAAACACGAAGTTCGTGTGCGAATCCGGGAAGGTGAATCCAAGTTTACGAAGTTCGCCCTTGAAGTTTTCCCTTGTGGCAATAATCTGCGAGGTGATCTTCTGCAGATAAGCATCATCCCCCGCCGCAGCCGTTCCGATTTTAATTGCCTCCATATTGAGCGTATAAGAGTTAAAGGAGAATTTCACATCCTTGAGGCACCGGATAAGTTCCCTGTTTCCAATTGCAAATCCAATGCGGGCGCCGGCCATCGCGCGCGACTTGGAGAAGGTCTGTACCACAAGAAGATTGTCATATTTCCGGAGAAGCGGGAGCACCGAGGTTCCTCCGAAATCGACATACGCCTCATCGACAATCACAGCACAGTCCGGGTTTGAAGCGATGATTTTTTCGGTCTCCTCTATAGGGAGCTCAAGCCCTGTCGGTGCGTTCGGATTCGGGAAAACGATGCCTCCGAGATCCTCCGAGGAGCGGACCGTGAACGGGTGTTCTTCACCATTTTCATCCATGCAGCCAAGCTCCGCAGAACCGGCCGCCGGGCCGTGATTTACAAACCGTTCTGTATCCAGGGAAAAATCATCCTTCAGCGGAATAAGCGCATACGGGATCCGGTAGAGCGATGCCCAGACCGGATAAAAAGAATAGGTGACATCCGGGAAAAGAACCGGCTTCCCATTCGTGAAAAACGTGAGGAAACTCATGGAGAGCACATCATCCGAGCCCACGCCGACGAAGATCTGCTCCGGGTCGACATCGTATTTTGCCGCGAGCGCATTCACCAGCTCCGATGCATCCATGTCCGGATACAGACGGTTCTTCTCATAGGTTCCCGGCTCCGAAAGCTCCTTTAAAGCCTTTGCCACACTGGGTGACGGCGGATACGGGCATTCATTTGTATTCAGTTTGATTACCGTCGGGTCCTTCGGCTGCTCGCCCGCTGTGTATGGGTCAACTCTTCGAACCTTGCTCTTCCAGGACATCTCTTCTTACCCTCTTACGATCTCTTTATATTTTCTTCTTTTTCCTGCAGATTCTGTCTGTCCGGTTTCTCTCCCTGTCCGGGCCGGCACTTCCGCCAAAACTGTTTCTCCGCCCGGACGCGGACACTCGCTTTATTATACAACATCGCGTTCTCTCTTTCGTGCCGATATGCTGAATTCAGAAAGAAACCGGCGGCCTGAAAGGCCGATTCTTCTCCGTCTTCGTTTTAGCCGGCGAAGGTGTGGGCCGCTGCGGGCGGCACGCCGCGGCAGCATAAGAAAAGCGGAGACACAGCCAAAACTGCATCTCCGCCCTGCATGCTGATCAGAGAACTTTGCTCAGGAAATCCTGCAGCCGCTCATTCTTCGGATGCGCGAAGAACTCCTCCGGCTCGTTTTCCTCCTGTATGATTCCCTCGTCAATAAAGAGCACACGGTTTGCCACTTTCTTTGCGAAAGCCATCTCGTGTGTGACGACCACCATCGTCATTCCCTCTTCCGCCAGCTCCGTCATGACATCGAGAACCTCTCCGACCATTTCCGGATCCAGCGCCGAAGTGGGCTCATCGAAAAGCATGACCTCCGGATTCATCTCGAGTGACCGCACAATCGCGATTCGCTGCTGCATGCCTCCGGAAAGGCTGTGCGGGTAAGCATCCGCCTTGTCCTCAAGATTGACTCTCCGAAGAAGCATCAGAGCTTTTTCCTTTGCTTCTTCTTCCTTCATAAGCCCGAGCTTTACCGGTGCCAGTGTGATGTTGTCCATGATCGTCAGATTGTGGAACAGGTTGAAATGCTGGAATACCATGCCCATTCTCTGGCGGATTTTGTTAATGTCCGTCTTCGGTCCGTTTACCTGCACATCATCCAGCCACACCTCGCCGCTCGTCGGAACCTCAAGCATATTCATGCAGCGGAGGAACGTCGACTTGCCGCAGCCCGACGGCCCGACCAGAACGATTTTTTCTCCCTTGTGTATTTCATAATTGATCCCGCGCAGGACGTGATTGCTGCCGAAATCCTTTTTCAGATTCACCACGCGGATCAGTGTTTTATTCTCTTCAGCCATAATGTATTTTCTCCAACCTGCCAGCTTAGATACAGCGCTTCCGCGCCTTATTACGTGTCAGCGCAGATCGCTCTCCCGAAGTTTTTTCTCCAGCAGTCCGAACAGGAACGACAGGAGTTTGACAACCGCAAAATACAGGGCCGCCGCACCGAGCAGAGGCATCAGATACTGATACGTCGCACTCGATACCTGATCGGATGCATGTGTGAGTTCGGAAAGTCCGACAACACCGGCTATGGAGGTCTCCTTCAGAAGGGTGATGACTTCGTTGAGCAGAGACGGGAAGCAGTTCTTGAACGCCTGCGGCAGAATGACGAACTGCATGGTCTGCATGCGGGAGAGGCCGAGCGAACGGCCCGCTTCCATCTGTCCTGCATCGACAGACTGGATTCCGCCGCGGATAATTTCCGCAACATAAGCGCCCGAGTTGATGCCGAACGCCAGGGAAGCCACCAGCACCTTGTTCTTGGATGTCGCCAGGATGACGTTCCACATGATCAGGAGCTGAATCATGGTCGGTGTACCGCGGATGATATCGATATAGACATAGGCGATAACCGATCCGACGGTCCGCTTCCCGCGGCGGCTTCTCTGCATATTGAAAAGACAGGCAACCGTTCCAAGAAGAAGTCCTAAGAGTGCTGCGAAAAGTGTGACCTCCAGCGTGCTTCCGAGGCCCTTCAGATACAGCTGCCATCGGCCGGATTTGATGAATGCTTTGTAAAATTGTGTTCCGAGACTGTCCATTCCTGCTGGTCCCCCTGAATATGACTTCCCGCCTATTCTATCAGCCGCAGCCGCCGCTTTGCAATGTATTAGCGTGAAAGAATCTCCGTCAGACGGAAAAACATAAAAAAGAACCGCCGCATCAGACTGTAAGGCAGCCCGACTCCCTTTTTCACCGGAGATTTTGACGGGCCTGCCTCAAGAGCCTGTGCAGCAGTTCAGTTACTGGCTTATAAAAGAATTATTCTGCTTCGTAATTGTTGACGTACTGATCCAGCAGCTGATCATATGTTCCGTCATCCTTCATTGCCTGCAGTGCGGAATTGATGGCATTCAGCATAACCTCGTCATCCTTGGGCATTGCAATACCATACTGCTCCGTTTCGAAATTGAAGTCGGAACCCGGAAGGAGCTTGAGATCGGTATACTGCTTCGTGAACGCCTCACCCGGAATCTGATCAATGACAACTGCGTCGTTCTTGCCGTTTTCCAGATCGACAACTGCCTGGTTGAAGCTCTTGACCGAGTTGACAGCAAGTCCGTTGTCGTTTGCAACAGTCTCACCGGTGGTGCCGAGCTGGCATCCGACCGATGTGCATGCCTTCAGATCATCGAGCGTAGCGACCGTCGAATCATTCTTCACGAGAACAGCCTGCGTTGCATCGTAGTAAGGATCGGAGAAGTTCACGGCCTCTTTTCTTTCATCCGTGATGGTCATTCCGGTTGCAGCCACATCTGCCTTGGTGCCGAGTGCTGCGATAATTCCGTCAAAATCCATGTCGTCAATCTCGACATCAACGCCGAGTCTCTTGCCGATCTCATTCACCATGGCGACATCGAAACCGGTGACATTGTTCTCATTCGAGGTGATTGCATCGAATGTGTCCGTGCCGTCGCCGACATACTCGAAAGGCGGGAAGGTTGAGTTCAGAGCAACGGTCATGACTCCGTCGGAAAGATACTTCGATCCGGAAAGATCAATGGCTGCTTCAGAAGATGTGCTCTCTGCCGTGCTGGTTTCCGATGCAGCTGACTCTGCTGCTGCAGAAGAAACAGTGCTCTCCTCTGCAGATGCTGCGGATGTTGTCTCCGCGGAAGATGCTGCTGCAGATGATGCTGTATCCGTTCCGGAAGTTCCGCATGCCGCTACGGACACAGCGGCCGCCGCAGCAAGTACGATAGCGATAACCTTATTCTTCATAATAAATTTCCTCCTCTGGCGGCTCCCCGCCATATCTCTCAAACGATTATCTGCATTATATGCATGTATTACGCATAAATCAAGGATAAATTTGCATGAATTTGCGGATTTATGCATTCTTTTTCCGATAAAAATGCATAAATAATCATTTTCCGTTTCTGTGAACGGTCTGTACAAAGGAACTTACAAAAGCCCCGGGCGGAGCAGCAGATGCCGCTCCACACCCGGGGCTGTGTGAGACTGACCAAAAACAGAAGCCGGATTACTGCTTCTTTGCTTTTTCTTTGTTTGCTTCCATCTTCAGGTATGCGTTGATGAAAAGATCGATATCGCCGTCCAGCACGGCACCCGTGTTCGCGGTCTCGGCATTCGTGCGGGTGTCCTTCACCAGCTGATATGGCTGCAGAACATAGGAGCGGATCTGGGAACCCCATGCGTTGTCCTTCACCTCGCCGCGGATTTCCGCCAGCTTCTTCTCCTCCTGCTCCAGCTGATACATATACAGGCGGGCACGCAGGATTTCAAATGCCTTGTCCTTATTCTGGAACTGAGAGCGCTCGTTCTGGCATGTTACGACGATTCCGGTCGGGAAGTGCGTGATGCGGATGGCTGAACTTGTCTTGTTGATATGCTGGCCGCCGGCACCGCTCGAACGATACGTATCGATCCGGATATCGTCCGGATTGATTTCCACATTGATGGATTTATCAATATCCGGCATGACCTCGCAGGAGACAAAGCTCGTCTGCCGCTTGGCCTGTGCGTTGAAAGGCGAGATGCGGACGAGGCGGTGGACACCGCGCTCCGACTTCAGATATCCGTAGACATTCTCTCCGTTGATCTGGAAGTCGACATTCTTGATGCCCGCTTCATCTCCCTCGACGGTGTTCAGCGTTTCGACGGTGAATCCGTGTTTGTCGGCCCATTTGCAGTACATCCGGTACAGCATCGAGCACCAGTCGCAGGACTCCGTTCCGCCGGCACCGGCGTTCAGCGAGACAATCGCATTGCAGTGATCATAAGGACCGGTGAGCAGCGTTGTAAGCCGCAGGCTGTCGAGTCTCTTCTCGTAATCCTGAAGCTCTGCCCTCACATCCGGAATAATCGCCGGGTCATTCTCTTCGTTGCCCATCTCGACCAGGTCGAGAATGTCCTGATAGGACTGTGTAAGGCCGTCCGCTTCATCGACCGTCTTCTGCAGGTCCTTCAGCTGCTTCATTTTTTCGTTTGCCCTGTCGGCGTCATTCCAGAAATCCGGGGCTTCGGATTCTCTGGAAAGTTCCTCGATGAGCTGTTTCTTGTGCCCGAGGTCAAGAGAATCGAGCGTCTCATCGAGCGTATCTTTTGTGTCCTGCAGCTCGATTTTACAGGCGTCGAGTTCTACCATGGATCATGTCCTCCCCATCTTCGCGAGATCCGACTGCATGTGGCAGTTCTTATACTTCTTGCCGCTGCCGCACCAGCACGGGTCGTTCGGATAAATCTTCTTGACGGCGCGCTTCTTCGGCTCTTTTACCGCCGTCGTATCTCTGTTTGTTCCGGTGATCTTTGCCACCTGCTCGCGTTCGACATTGGTTTCGACGCGGATGTGCATCAGGAGACGGACTGTGTCCTCCTTGATGGCATTGTTCATCTCATTAAACATCTCCCAGCCGGTGATGCGGTATTCAACCTTCGGGTCACGCTGCGCATACGCCTGGTTGCCGATGTTCTGCTGCAGCTGCGCCATGTCATCGATGTGGTCCATCCACTTCTGGTCAACGACCTTGAGCAGGATGACACGCTCCATCTCACGGATTGCTTCCGTGCTCGGGAATTCGGACTCTTTCTCCTCATAAAGGCTGACTGCCTCTTCCTTGAGCTGCTGCTTGATGCCGTTCTTTGTTTTGTCTGTCAGACGATCCGCCGTGATTTTCTCAAGAGGAATAATCGGAAGCAGGAGTTCATTGAGCTCCGTCAGATTTTCATCCGTCACTTCCGACGCCTCACCGATGGCAGTGTCGACAGAGTTCTCGACAATATCGGTGATCATCTTGTAGATTGTATCGCGCATCGACTCGCCGTCGAGGACGCGCCTTCTCTCTGCATAGATGACCTCGCGCTGCTCGTTGTTGACTGCATCGTAGTCGAGCAGGTTTTTACGGATGCCGAAGTTGTTCGCCTCAATCTTCTTCTGTGCGGACTCAATGGCCCTGGACAGCGATTTGTGAGAAATCTCCTGTCCTTCCGGAATTCCGAGGCTGTTGAACATCTTGATCATGCGTTCGGAACCGAACAGGCGCATCAGATCGTCCTCAAGGGAGATGAAGAACTTTGACTCGCCGGGGTCGCCCTGACGGCCGGAACGGCCGCGGAGCTGATTATCGATACGGCGGGATTCATGGCGCTCGGTGCCGATGATATAAAGACCGCCGGCAGCTCTTGCCTCATCATCCAGTTTGATATCTGTGCCTCGGCCTGCCATGTTCGTCGCGATGGTTACCGCTCCGTGGCGGCCTGCCTCTGCGACGATGCCGGCTTCCAGCTCATTGAACTTGGCATTCAGGACGTTGTGCGGAATGCCTTCCTTCTTCAGCATCTTCGAAAGCTCTTCGGAAGCTTCGATCGTGATCGTGCCGACAAGAACCGGCTGGCCCTTTGCGTGGCACGCCTTCACCTGATTCACGACCGCATTCAGCTTTTCCTTCTTGGTCTTGTAGACCGCATCCTGATGGTCGATGCGGGCAACCGGCTTGTTCGTCGGAATGGAGACGACGTCCATGCCGTAGATCTCACGGAACTCCTGTTCCTCGGTGAGTGCAGTACCGGTCATACCGCATTTCTTCGTGAACTTATTGAAGAAGTTCTGGAAGGTGATTGTAGCAAGCGTCTTGGACTCCTGCTTGACCTTCACATGCTCCTTGGCCTCGATGGCCTGATGCAGACCGTCCGAATAACGGCGGCCCGGCATGACACGTCCGGTGAATTCATCGACAATGAGGACTTCATCGTCCTTTACGATATAATCATGATCCTTCTGCATCAGGTAGTTGGCGCGCAGCGCGAGAATGATGCAGTGCTGGATCTCCAGATTTTCCGGATCCGCAAGGTTGCTGATGTGGAAGAACTTCTCCGTCTTCGCGACGCCCTCCTGTGTGAGGTTCACGATCTTGTCCTTCTCGTTGACGAGAAAGTCTCCGGTCTCCTCCTGCTCGACGCCCATGATGGCATCAATCTTCGAAAGGTCCTCGACGTCCTTGCCTCTCTTCATCTGCCTGGCAAGAATGTCGCAGGCCTCATAAATCTTCGTGGATTTACCGCTCTGTCCGGAAATGATGAGCGGCGTTCTCGCTTCATCGATGAGAATCGAGTCGACCTCATCGATGATCGCATAATGCAGGTCGCGCAGAACCAGCTGTTCCTTGTAGATGGCCATGTTGTCACGAAGATAGTCGAATCCGAGTTCATTGTTCGTGACATAGGTGATGTCGCATGCATAGGCTGCCCTGCGCTCATCGCTGGTCATGCTGTTCAAAACGACACCGCATGTAAGGCCCATGAACTGATACGCCTGGCCCATCCATTCGCAGTCACGCTTTGCGAGGTAATCGTTGACCGTGACAACGTTGACGCCTTTTCCCTCCAGTGCGTTGAGATAGCACGGAAGTGTTGCAACCAGCGTCTTGCCTTCACCGGTGCGCATCTCTGCGATTCGTCCCTGATGAAGGATGATGCCGCCAATGATCTGTACCTCGAAAGGTTCCATGCCGAGCGCCCTGCGGTCGGCCTCACGCATTGCCGCAAACGCTTCCGGCAGGATGTCATCCAGTGTCTCGCCATCGGACAGACGCTTTTTGAATTCATCTGTTTTGGCGCGGAGCTCTTCATCCGTAAGTGCCTGCATTTTATCGCGCAGCGCCAGAACCTTGTCAACAATCGGACGGATGCGCTTCAGCTCATGATCGCTGTGCGTACCGAAAATTTTACCTGCAAAACCTGCCATATACTTCCTCTTTTACAATTTCCGCCGTCAAAACCCGGTACTGCGGCGGAAGAATAATTCCGAGTAAAAACGAAAAACAGGACAGCACAGACTTCCGCCTGTGCTATCCCCTCCCAGAACCGTTCTGTTCGGCTCAATAATTCCGGGCTTTCTCCTCACCGTTCATGACACGAAGTGCACCCTGTGCCAGCGCAAGAAGCTCGTCCTCGCCGCCGTAAACCGTAACCGGTGCGATGAAAGAAACCTTCTCTGCGATGTGGCTCGTGATGTATTTGTCATAGCCGATGCCGCCGGTAAGAATGATCTGATCCACCTTGCCGTCGAGCACAGCTGCCATCGCTCCGATGTTCTTTGCGATCTGATAGATGAATGCGCTGCGGACGAGAATCGCCTTCTCATTGCCCTCTTCACACATCTTATCAACGTCGCGGGCATCATTCGTGCCGAGATATGCGTTGAATCCGCCTCCGCCGATGACCTTCTTCTTCATTTCCTCATAGGTGTACTTTCCGGAATAGCACATATTCACAAGGGAAAGTGCCGGAACGCCGTTTGCTCTCTCCGGTGAGAATGCACCGTCGCCGTTGAATGCGCCAAAGACATCGACCATTCTTCCGTGTTTGTGGCATCCGCAGGAGGTGCCTCCGCCCATATGGACGATGATGAGGTTCAGATCCTCATAGCGCTTTCCGATAGACTTCGCATAACGGCGGCCCATTGCCTTCTGGTTCAGCGGATGGTCAATGGAGACACGCTGGATTTCCGGAATGCCGGTCAGTCTCGCGACCGGATCCATCTCATCGACCACGACCGGGTCGACAATATAGCTCGGCACACCGATGCTGTCGCCGATCTCGCGGGCAAGAATCGCACCGAGGTTCGATGCGTGCTCGCCGTATTTGGCTTTCTTCAGTTCTTCGACAATTTCATCCGTCACTTCATAGGTGCCGCCCTCGATCGGCTTGAGGATACCGCCGCGGCCGACGCAGACATTGATGGAACTGACGGCGATGTTATTCTCCGCGAGAGCATCCAGAATGATCTTCTTGCGGAAGTCCTTCTGAGAATATACGTTTGAAAACTGCTTGATTTCCTCTGTGGAATGACGGAGCGTCTTGTCAAGAATCTGCTCCTCGTCATCAAACACACCGATCTTGGTGGATGTAGAACCCGGATTGATAATCAGACTTCTGATAGCCATTTTCATTACCCCTGTTTATCGGGCTTTCCCTTCTGCCCGTAAAAACGCCGCCTGCGGCGCATTCTGCATTTTCCCTGCTCTTTCAGGCATCCCGGATTACCAGGGATTGCTCTTCAGATTCTCTGCCACAACGGCAGCAACAGCAATGCTGTTGACCTTGACCTCGACCGAATCAGAGCGGCTCGTCAGGACAACCGGAGCTTTCGTGCCCATCAGGATGTTGCCGTTTTCGACATTGTCAACCATGTGAACGATCGTCTTGTAAACGAGGTTTCCTGCATGGATATCAGGGAACAGAAGGATATCGGCATCGCCTACGATCTTGCGGTTCAGCGCGCCTTCCTTATGCTGGGCAGCCTCCGGCTCAAGTGCAAGATCCATGGAGAGCGGTCCGTCGACGATGCAGCCCTTGATGCGGCCCTCTTCGTTCCACTGCGTAAGCTGTGCTGCCTCAACCGTGACCGGCATCTTCGGGTTGACGACTTCCACTGCTGCAAGAGGTGCAACCTTCGGCATCTTCACGCCGCATGCATTTGCAACCTTGACTGTATAATTGATGATCTGTTCCTTGTCCTCCAGCGTCGGATACGGAAGGAATGCGACATCTGTGAGGAACAGAAGTCTCTTGTACTTCGGAATTTCAAAAATGCAGACATGGGAAAGAGTCTTGCCCGTGCGCAGACCGACTTCCTTGTTCAGTACGCTCTTGAGGAATGACTTCGTGGGAAGTTCACCCTTCATCAGCATATCGGCTTCTCCGTCATGAACTGCTTTGACTGCCTTGAGTGCTGCCTCATCATCATTCTTCTCGTCGCAGATTTTCATTCCGTCGAGGCTGATTCCATTCTCGTCCGCGATTGCGCGGATCTTGTCCTCATCTCCATAAAGAATCGGAGACGCAACGCCGCGGTCCAGTGCCACGCGGCAGGCTTCCAGAACGTTCTTGTCCTGTGCGACGCAGACCGAGAGCTTCTTGACCGGAAGCGCCTTTACCTGAGCAATGATGTCTTCAAAAGATGCACTCATTTCTATCCTCCTGAAAAACTTCACATGCATATGTGTTCCTAAGAGAGGCGGCAGGGCCGCCTTTCCCGATTGTCCATAACCTCAAGAATAATAGCATACCGCCGCGCTTTTTGACAACTTTCTGACAAACAGGGCGGGCAGGAGAACCCATACCGCCTCTCCTGCCCGCATTCATGAAATCTGTTCCGTTTTTCCGGGATAGATCCGGGATACATCAATCGTATCCCGGAATCATCTTCCTTTTCTTCTCCTTTTCACGGTCACAATAAGGAGCGCTGCAGACCCTGCTGCCGCAAGGAGCGACAGAATCATGACAGCAAAGTGTTCATCTCCTGTTTCCGGTGTATATGAAAGGTCTTCGTCCGCTGCTGCATCCTCTTCATCATAAAAATCAAGATCCGCCGACTCTGGAGCCTTCGCTGTCAGATAGACCGTTACTGTATTGGTTTCTGCCGTAAACTCATCGCAGGAAACCTCCGCCTTGTTTTCGATCTTCGATGTCAGCGGTGTCTTCAGGACATGAACATGCACGGTGAATTTTTTCTCTTTTCCTCCCTGCACCTCTGCTTCCCACTTCACGGTTCTGCCGTCGATCACGCCCCCGTTATCCGCGTTTTCCGCTGCAAGGCTGCCGTCCAGAACGTCGGTTACTGTAAAGGTCTTGGTCACCGATGCCGGATTCTTTACCGTGATGACATAGGACAGCGCGGTCTCATCCCCTTTCACAAACGTTTTTCCGTCCGCATCGCTTCCATCCGCCGTGACTGCCTTCATCGGATCTTCCATCGTCCAGTTTTCGACGAGATTCGTCCGGATAGAGCTTCCATCCACGGTCACCTTTGCATCGTTCGGGATGTACGCACCCTTCTTTGCGGTCCGGACGGTGAAGGCAAAGCACCAGGTCTCACCGGATCCGATGTCCGCTGTCCAGACCAACGTCTTCGATGAGGACCGCTCCGCCTTATTGATGTCGGTGCCCTGCTGCCGGTGCGTTCCGGACGTACACTCTCCTCTGCTCATCGACACGAAGACCGTATTGTCCGGAATTGCGTCCTCTACCGTGAACCGTTTCGTGTCGGGCGCCGGGTTCTTCACAAAAATCTCGTAGATTAACTCCTCGCCCTTCCCGACCAGAAACTGATTGATATCCTCTCCGTCCCCGTTCAGCACTGTCTTGACCGGCGTTTCATCAATTTCTGTCTTCGTCTCCCCGGTCGGCAGCACAAGACTGTCCACCCGAACCTGCGCCCTGTTTTCCGCGGACGCGCATTTGCTGCCGCAGGATACAAGAAGCTCTGCGCGGACGGTCTTCTCTTCTCCGCCGTTAAGACTGCACTCCCAGATGATGGTTCCGCTCTCCTCGTCAAAACGCCCTCCGTCACCTGCAGACAGGAAGGACAGATTCCGGCTGAGCCTGTCCGTGACCGTGAATTTCTTCTCTCTGTCCGATGTGTTTTTAAAAGTAATTTCATAGAGGAGTTTGTCCCTGTTCTCGCCAAAGAGCAGTCTTCCGTCCGCATCCTCGCCGTCAAGGAATACTCTTTTCACCGGCGATACCGGCGTCCAGTTTTCGACCTCGTTTGTCTCTCCCCGGAGCGGATGATCTTCCCCTTCCTTCTCTCCTGTCAGAGGATCCGTCGGACAGTTGCCGGTGAGCTCTACACTTGCCTTGTTTGTAAAATGCAGGTTTTCTTTCGGTGCGCTGAACGAATATGACGCCCTTGTCTTTTCTCCGGGAACTGCCCGCAAGGCAAAGGTGACTGTCCCATCCACAAAAGACCAGGTGCCCGGCTCCTGCGCCGTTTTCCCGCCAGCCGCCTGTTTTCCCGTCTCCGGCCGGATGTCTGTTATTTCCTCCGGGACCTTATCCGTGATGATGCAAAGCTTCTCCTGATCGGTCTGATTATCGATGGTGATTGTATAGCGATAGGTCTCTCCGACCTCGAGAAACTGAAGATTTACATCCTTTCCGTCCAGCGTCTCGACGCTCTTTCTGGGGTCCTCCGGGACTTCATTGATGACCTTGTTGCTGTGAATCTCTGTGGGGCCCTCCCCGCCCGTTTCTTCGTCACTGATGGTCAGAATTCCGAAATTCACGAGGGCTTTTCCTTTTTTCTGCGCTTTTACGGTAAAGGTGAATTCCTTTGTCTCGCCGGGCTCAAAATCTGCTGTCCAGGAAAGCTCCCTGTCACTCCCGCCGGTCATACCGCGGACAAGCACGGTCCCATCCGGCACTGTATCGCAGATGGTCCAGCGGTGTTTCCCGGTGCGCTCCGGATCCTTCGATGCAGAATCGGAATTGGTTACGAAAAGATGATAGACAAGATTCGTCCCCTGCATTACAAGGAGGCTGTTTACATTGTTTCCATTTTCATCCGTCACCTTCTTGACGATGGAAGGGACGTAATTGTGCACGAGATTCGTATTCTTTGACGAGCTCTCCTTCCTGTCATCCTCTGTGTCCGGTGTGATCACGGCCGCCGCGCGGTTGTCGATGTCCGGAACCGATCCCGTATCCGGCACCTTAACGCGGAAAGTAACTTCCTTTGTCTCCTGCGGTGCGACCGAAAGGCCATTCCACACAATGAGCCCCGCACTCTCGAGCAGGGTACCTCCCTGCTGCGCATCGAGAAATTCCACGTTTGCCGGGAGCGGATCCGAGATGTCGAGGATTCCTTTAAGTTTTTCAGAGTGATTTGTGACTTTGATATGGTAGACGAGAATATCCTCATTCCGGACTGCCAGCGTATCGAGACTGCGGTCTCCCCCGCTGTAGGTCACCGTTTTGACGGCGGACCAGTCCTCCTCCTCAAAGAACGGATATACGTCCGTGAAGACCTCGTTTGTCTGCATGGGAATTACAGCTTTTTCAGGATCCAGGGTGTAGAAGTATTCTTTTTCCCTGCCGTTTTCATCCGTGACTGTCTTTTTCCCGTCCGCATGCCCGCTGTCCGTGACGAAAATCATGTTTCCGTCCCCGTCTGTCACTGCGGCGCCGGAAGGGGCTGTCACGCAGTTGTTTTCGTCATCCTTATATGCGACGGCAGTCTGTGCTGCGTTGACGAATGTCGTCTTCGCAGTGATTTCCTCCTTCTGCGTGACATCAAAGTGAAATGTGTAGGTTTTTCCGTAGAATGCGGCATCAGCGAGATCTCCCGTGTATACCGCCGTTACAGAATATGGGGACTTTGCATCGTACGGCTCCGCGGTTTCTCCTTCTGCAGCGGTGTCTGCCGGATTCGGCGCAGTGCCCTCACCCCTGCGGACGGCGATACGAAAACTGTCTGTCACATCGGCACCGTCCGCAAGGACGGTCACTTTGTCGATGCGGATTCCGGCCGGGAATGTGTCCGCAAAGCCGAAGAAGCGGAAATAGTCCTGCCTTCGCTCCGCCGGGACGGTCAAATTCACGTCGTAGGTGTAAGAGTCTCCTTTCCGGATCTCATTGTGAATTCCCTCCTTGATTGTCTTCCCGCCTCCGACCTGTTTTGCCGGAAGCTCAATTTCCGGCGGCAGGCTTCTGGGGTTCTCGAAGACCGCTCCCTTTGCGGAGGAATACCAGGGCGTACAGGTGAATTTTCCATCGTCCGCCGTGTACCAGACCGTAACCGTTTCCACATGCGTGTCCGGGTTGTAATTATCATCCGGATTGTCCACTTCGCGGATCAGATAGTTATGGCATCCCTGAAAGAGCTGCGCAGAGTCATCCCCGTCGAAGGTAAGCTCTTTGAATACGACATGCCCTTTTTCATCCGCTGCTGCGGTATCAACAACCTTCCCCGTCTCTTCATCGATCAGCTCGAAATGAAAAAGATCTTTCTTCATCCGGTAGCCGGAGGGTGAAATGACCTTGTACGCCTCGATCACGCACGTTCCCTTCATCGGCGTATCCGCAAACTCCAGCTCCGTATACTGATTCTCTTTGATTTCAAAGGAAATCGTCTCCTCTGAGAGCTCATATCCATAGGGAGCCCTGATCTCTCTTGCGGTATAGGACCCGACTTCCAGTTTCTTAAGCGATGTCACAGCCTTTCCGTCGGCCCCGGTCGTGAGCTCCGCAGCCTTTTCGCCCGCGCTGTTGTAGACGGCTATAACGGCCCCGGAAAGAAGAGAGCCGGAAGAGGCACTTGTCTTCGTGACCGAAAGTCCTCCCGTCCTGCGGGGCCTTATTTCTTTATTGGAAAACCGGATAAGACTCGTCCCGGAGCCGTTCTTCCTGCCGCTCTCCGTGACCTTTCCCGGCTTTACGGAAAACTCATAATAATCGCTGCTTTTCTCGTATCCGTCTGGAGCCTTCGTCTCCCGGACAATATAGTTCCCGGGCGCGAGCCCTTCGTGTTCATCGCACCGGCAGTAATTCGCCCGGCCGTACGCATCGGAACACACCTCAGCGACTTTTGTGCCGTCCTCGCCGGTAATCGTAAAAACTGCATCCTCCAGAGGGTTTCCGTCTTCATCCGTTTTTACGATGGACACGCCTCCGTAGACCTGTGTTCCCACGCCTTCGATGGAGAGCTGCTGCTGTCCTCCCTCATGGGCAGAAATGTATACGTACAGAATAATATTTTCACGGCCTTCGATATTCGCGAAGCGCTGCGAAATGAGATCATAATAGGCACCGTCCAGTTTTGTATTCCCATAGAGCGGTGTGCCGTCCGTCGGCGTCCATCCGTCACTGCATCCCCAGACAGCTCTCTGGGTAACATCGAGGAACTGGCTGTCTGAAAGACCCCATTTCTTCTGAATGCCGGCTGCATCATTCGGAAAGCCGTAATACGCCAGGGCGATGAGCGTCTGCCGCATATCATCTCCCAATACTGCCTTGTAGTTCTGATTCCCGAGAATGTCGAGAATCTGCTGATTCGTCGATGCCTCATACCGGTCATAATAACCGTTGTTTGGTCCCCGGTGCTGTGCCCAGCAATAGGAGACAAACGGGTCATCCGGATGGTCGATTTCAAACATATTTCCGGTCGTTTTGGCGGACCCGGTATTGAAATAGCGGTGCACGGTCCCAAGGCCTTTGATGTACGTGCCCGCCATCGACTGCGGCGAGGCATTGAAGATCCGCTCGAAGCCATAGACATATCCGTTACTGACGCCGCCGGTCGCTGTGTAATTCTCACTTTCGCCGTCCTTATGCCATTGTGTCCCGCCAAGGCCGCTCTCATCAAAAAAGCGGAACGAGGGCGGGAGCGTGAGGCTCTCGAGCGCACTGCAGCCGGATAAGAAATTCCTGCCGGCGCTCATCTTCGAGCAATTGATGCTCCCGAGATCGATCGCCGTCAGGGAAGAGAATCCGCTGAACATGCCGGATACGTCCGGGTTCAGAAATACCGTTCCGCCGGCCGGATTGTTAAGATGCAGAACCCCGTCCTCCGTATACCAGGCATAGATGTGGTCAAGATGCTGTCCTTCCTCATAGCCGCAGACAAGATCATGCCTCGTTTCGGTGACGGTTCTGCCGGTCGTATGCGGAACCGGCGGGTGCATATTGTTGAGACAGTCACTTTCCGACTGACCCGGATTTCTCGCATATTCAAAGGCACGGCCGCATTTGCTGCACCATTTGGCCCAGGTTGAAGCGTCATGGGAGACATGCCAGGAACCGCCGTCCGGATAGTCCGGATTGTAGCAGAGCTCAGCAGTTTCGACGCTGGATGTGTTGTAACAGCCGCCTCCCGATTCTTTACTGCCGGAATGATGATGGCGGTATCCGACGTCCACCGTCTTTGCGTCGCCCGGAACAGAACTTTCCCACTCAACGGAGGTAATTTCCGTGAGCGGGGCAATCCCCGCGATATCGGAATGGAATTCAGAACCTGTCTCGAATGCAGTCCCGCCGATCCCGGGAGCCCTGCGGGCGCGGGAAGCTTTCCGGATATTTTCCTCATCCGCTTCTTCCTTTTCCCTCTCCGCCTTTTCCTCTGCTTCACGGATGATCTTCTCTTCTTCCTCCCGCTGTTCCTTCTCCTGCTGCCGGATTGCCTTTTCCTGCTCTGCCGTAAGACCGCCGTTCGGGGAAGAGGATGATGCAGAGGATGATTCAGCCGGGGAAGATTCCGCCTCCTTGGAAGATTCACCGGCACTCTCACCGGTGAGGTCCCCGATATTCACGCCGGTCATTCCGGATGCATCCGAATGGCCCGCGGACCCTTCGCTTCTTACTCCGGCATTGCCTGTCTCTCCTTCTCCCGCTGTATCCGATGATGCGGGGTCATCCCCGCCGAGAGCCTCCGGATTTTCTGCGGACGCTGCGGAATCAGCAAGGCCCGCTGAATCAGACGGTACCGACGATGGAGACATCTCTTCGCTCCCAGATGGTTTCTGAACATCCGGACCGGGCAACCCGATCCCCGCATTCTCCGTCGTAGTCGATGTGCTGCCGATCTCCTGGTCTGACAGGGAAAGTACAGGGTCCCCGGAAACCGGCCTCTGCGTAATGACTTCCGTAAGCCCTTCTTCCGTGCTGTCTTTTTCTGCCGTGACTGCTGTTTTCTCCCCGCCGCCTGTTCCTGCGGCCGAAGCATACACTGCCCCTGCCTGTCCGAATAAAGAGAAAGCAAGGATTCCCGCAAGAACCCGCCCGGCAGCACTCCTGCTGCCTTTTATCCATTTCTTATGTCTTCGCATAATACCCCCAAAGTGATTCCGATAATCTTCCATGTTTTCCAAATGATTGACTGTGTTTTCTTTTGTAATCACCTCCGGATGTCTGACCGATGTCAGAAAATAAAGAAGGAAGAGCCTTTAAAAAGGAACAGGATACAGAACGGCCGGTGCTGCCATTTTCCGGAAAAGAATCCCGGAGCGGTATTTCCGGGCCAAAATAAAAAAGGAGTTTTTCCCGGGACGGGAAGAACGGAAAAAGAGATGAACTCCGCACGCAGAAAGAAGCTCTGCGTAGATGAGGCGATTATACCTGCGGAAAATTTCAATCACAATATAGAAAAACTGCCAAAGTTTTGGCGGAGTTTCACGAAAAAAGGCAGGAAAAAAGCGGGTTCCCGCAGGAACCCGCTGTCTTTTTAACTTTGGAAATATTGACGAAAAACGCTGTTCAGTTCACTCTCGAGAATCCGAAGCCGTTGCAGATGGCATCCACCGGAACGCCCTTTTTGCACAGATCGCACTTGTCCGGCGCATAGTTCTTGTAATCCGGAAGGTCTGCCGGAGAGAACAGGGAATGAATCGGAATGTCTCCGATTCTCGTTGCCGCCGAGAAAATTGCGGAAACAGCCACAACATGCCCGCCGTAATAATTAATGCTCTCCGCCGCGCGCGTGACGGTCCGTCCGGTCGTCGTGGACGCGAGGAGAATGAGAACATGTTTCTCATGCACCATCATCTGCATGTTCTCGCGGAAAATCATCTGTCCCGAGAGGTCGTACTCCGGAGAGACGACGTAGATGGTCTTGTGCTGGTTGATTGTGACAAAGCCTGCCTTGGTGAGCTCATCCGCGAGGAATGCGCCGATCACCTCGGTCCCATCCATGCAGACGATGGAATCGATGATTGTATTCGAAATGTACTCTTTCGCAAGCGCCTTCGCCGCGTTCTGCGCCTCAGACAGACGGGACTTCATGGTAGTCATATCAATATAATAGTTAATGTGCGAGTTCGGCGTCACGAAATGTCCCGGAATGACCTTCATGAATACTTCCGGTGCTTCCTTGCATGTAACCTTGTAATACCCCTGCATACCTTCTGCCTCCATTCATGAATAGTTTTAACGCATTACTTCTCCCCAGGAAGAAATAAGCCCTGCATCCGGCCTCGGACTGCTGTTTTCCGGTTTCGGAAATACAGCTGTTCCTTTGTCAGATAATTTATTCTACCATAAATCTATACAAAAAATGTCCTGAAAGCAACAGCTTTCAAGACATTTTGAATAAAAGTCAGATTTTGTTAAACGAGAGCGGCAGGGCCTGCGCACACCGCCTCTCTATGGCATCTGAAGCGGCGGCTTCGTCCGGCAGCCGGATTTTCGCGGGAAACCGCCGCCCGGTCTGTCAACGCAGTTTCTTCACAAGATCGAGATATTCCGGTTTCCGGCAGTCCTCTTCGAAATATTCGTCAAAATGTGCTCCCGCGAAGGCTCCCTTCACCAATTCCGGATCCTTTTTTGCAAGGTCCGTAAGGATATCCGGGAGCGGACGGAATGCCGCCTCTTTTACGCCGTCCAGAATTTTCTTGTTTCTCTGCTCCGGCACTGCCCTTTCCTTCGGGTACCCGCTGCCGAACGGCTCGGACCAGAGCTTTTCGAAAATATACTGAAGATTGAGGTCCCCGCCCCAGCCAAAACCGAGTGCATATGGAATGGACACGGCATTGCCCGCGTTGATCTGCGCAAAGGTATAGGCATCGAGCGGAGTCTCGATGTGCCCGCAGATCACGCCGGGGAAGCTGTTCAGTGCCAGCATAGCGCCCTCGCCCGTACCACATCCGGTGACGACGAAATCCGCCGCTCCGGAATTCAGCAGGACTGCTGCCAGAATGCCATTCTGAACATAGGTCAGCTGCGCACTGTCGTCCGGCGAGTACATGCCGTAATTGCGCACGTCAAAACCTTTTTCATCTGCCACCTTCTTTAATGCACTGTAGATAACGGCGTTTTTTGCCGCCTGTGAATTTTCGTTGATCAGAGCGATTCTCATAAAGAACTTCCTCCCGGAATAATCCTGATTTCTGATAGGATACGGTCCTTCTTTGTCTTATCTCACCGGTCGCTTACCTGCACCGAGCTGTCCTCTTCCACGGTCTTCAGTTTTGACTCGTCGAGGTTTGAAGGATCCTGTCCGATATAGGCGAGAATTCCGCCGTCGATGTAGATGATCTGGCCATTGATGAAGTCCGACGCCGGAGACGAGAGAAAAACGGCAAGTCCGCACAGGTCATCCGGAGTTCCCCAGCGCTGGGCCGGTGTCTTGCTTCGGATGAACCGGTCAAACGGATGCATGGAGCCGTCGCTTCCGCGTTTTCGTAAAGGCGCGGTCTGCGGCGTTGCGATATAGCCGGGGCCGATGCCGTTGCACTGAATGTTGTATTTGCCGTATTCGGAACAGATATTGCGGGTGAGCATCTTAAGCCCTCCCTTGGCTGCCGCATAAGCGCTCACCGTCTCCCGGCCGAGCTCACTCATCATCGAGCAGGCATTGATGATCTTGCCCCCGCCCTTCTTTATCATGTCCGGGATGACTGCCTTCGAACAGATGAACGGACCTGTGAGATCAATGTTTATGACCTGATTCCACTCTTCCACGCTCATCTCGGTCATCGGAATCCTCTTGATGATTCCGGCATTGTTGATGAGAATGTCAATCGTGCCGAACCGCTCCTTCACATCAGCCACAAACAATTCGACCTGTTTCTCGTCCGTCACGTCGCACACGGCACCATAGGCGTCAATGCCGAGCTCTTTATATTCATCCAAAGCTCTGGCAATGGCATCTGCATGCCGGGCATTGAACACGACCTTTGCACCGGCCTGCGACAAAGCAGCCGCATACGCAAATCCAAGTCCATACGTCGCCCCGGTGATCCAGGCGACCTTTCCGTCCAGCCGGAATTTATCCATCACATTCCCGGGGACATCCGCCCTTATGAATCACTCTCTGTCCGCCTTCGCAATTCCCGGGTCGACGACACCTTCATACGGGTACTTCGTCTTATCCTTCACGGATATATTCTCTCCGATCTGGCATTCGAGAATAATCATCTCACTTTCCGCAATCACGGTGTGCTTTGCTCCCGCCGGCATCTTCACGACATCCCCCGGGCCGATCTGCGTTTTGACGCCGTCTACGACTGCCGTGCCCGTGCCCGAGAGCACGGTCCACACCTCTCTGCGGTATTCATGCGAATGATAGGTCATCCGGTTTCCCGGCCGCAGGTCGACCTTCACGTTGAGATAGCCGCAGCCCGCATCGATCACTGTGTAGGAACCCCAGGACTTCTCCGCAAAATGAACAGGCTCGCTGATTTTCTCGACGTACGGCTTCATATATGCCGACTGGTGCTTGTCTGCGACCAGGATACCGTCCCCCGAGGCGGCGATGACCATGTTCTTCGCGCCGCAGACGAGAATCGGCATGTCGAGTTCGTTGACGACATTCACATTCTCGCACGCATCATCAAAGATGGCATTTCCCTTTGCCCGCTCCGTCATCACCTCCGACATCGTGTTCCACGTCCCGACGTCCTTCCACTCGCCGGCATAGCGGAGAACCCGGATGGACTTCTCCTTCTCTGCAACGGCATAGTCAAAACTGATCTTCGTGAGGGCAGCGTATTTTGCAAAAAGATCCTCATAATCGCGGAAGTCAATGAGCGAATGCGCTTTCTCCAGAAGATACGAGAGCTTAAACGCAAAAACTCCCGCGTTCCAGAGTCCGCCCCTTTTGATATAGTTCTCTGCAGTCTCAAGGTCCGGCTTTTCCCTGAATTCTCTCACCATGGAGACCTCGTCCTTCGTCTCCGGAATGATATAGCCGTATTTTTCGGAAGGATAGGTCGGCTCGATTCCCATCAGCGTGAGGCACGCGCCTCCCTTTGCCGCATAGTCCGAGAGCTCTTTCAGTTTTTCAAAATAGGCATCATCCACGTACGGGTCGACCGGGCACACGACGACCGGCTCCTCCCCGCCCACATGCAGCCGGTCATGGAGAAATGCCGATGCCAGAGCAATCGCCGGAAAAGTGTCCCGCCGCACCGGCTCGATGCAGACGGACACGTGCTCGCCCAGCTGGTTCCGGATCGCCGAGACCTGCGACTTTGCGGTCGCAATCGTCACACTTGCATCCGGGTCCGTCTCGCGGATCTGCCTGTATACGCGCTGCACCATCGACTCATAACTCCCGTCAGACAGACGGAACAGCTTAATAAACTGCTTCGAGCGCACATCATTCGAGAGCGGCCAGAGCCGTTTGCCGGAGCCGCCGGACAACAGAACAATATTCATAACTACCCTCCCATACGGGGATGCCGCAGTGCAGCACTCTCCGTCTGATTTTCATTTCCGCCGGTATGCGTCTGTCCCGGCATGTTCTCCGAGCTGCCAAGGGCAACTTGGGTGTGCCCGGGACTGCGCTGCCTCAGAACTGCATCGGCGTATAGAGCACGACCTTCCCCTGCCTTCTCGTCTCCTGCACGTCGATGATCCGCTGATTCGATGAGCCGCGGAACTGGAGTGATATATCCTTGAGCTCATCGACAAACGGCCCGTCGACGAGGACCTTCAGATACGAGAGATATTCGTCCGTCACCTCGGTATATTTCCGTCCGCCCGGAACAAGATCGCGGTCGTAGACAAAACCGGTGTATCCCCAGATGTTCTTGTCCGGGAACTGTGAATGCACCTTCCGCAGGAACGGCACGAGAGCGCGCTGGTTCTCCGGCTCGAACGGCTCGCCGCCGAGCAGTGTCAGCCCATCGATATAGGGCGGCTTCATCGAATCCAGGATTTCGCTTTCGGTTTCTTCCGTGAACGGTTTGCCGTAATCAAAACTCCAGGTCTGCGGCTGGAAGCAGTTTTTGCAGTGATTCGTGCATCCGGACACGAACAGAGTCGTGCGGACGCCCTCTCCGTCTGCGATATCACAGTACTTGATATTGCCGTAATACATTCTATGTACCTCCCAAAGCGGCATTCTCCGCCCCTCTTTGGACGAAGAATAGAATTGTAAAAAAGCCCTGAAACATTTGTTCCAGAGCTTTTCAATGGACAGGCAGGTTTCTGTTCTTCATCGATCCGTGCTTTTCTCGCCCGACTCCGCCTTCAGACGGTTCACACCGTCGGATTTCCCAGAGAATTGATGACTTCCATGCAGAAAGTCTCCGAGGTCGTCAGCGCAGCCTCCCGGTTTTCAAAGTTCTTTGCCGTCTGCATATAGAAATAGAGACGGAATTTACTATACAAGTCATTCAATACCTTGGACAGCTGTGATTCCCCGATCGTACTGAGAACAGCTCTTTAAATCAAAAATCAAACAAACGTCACTGAAATTATAACAGTCCGAGGCATTGATTCAAAATATTTATTGCAATTTCTGTTAAAAGTTATTAGGAGAAATTAAACAATGAAATATAATATCAGAACAAGCATTGTAATTGGACTCGTTGTTATTGCTATGTGTTCCTTTGTGACGGGATGTGCGAATAAAAAGGATTCAGCAGCGGCGAACAGTAATGATGATTTGTCAAACAAATCATCTCAAGTCGAAAACCAATTACCGAGTTCGGATGATGAAAGTTCATCGAGTTCTTCTACAGGTTTTCAGGCCCCGGAAGAAGGTTATTATAGTAACGACTATGATGAAATCCTGAAAATCCAAAAATCCGATGATAACACATATAACATTGAATACAGCATTACCAAGTTACTTTATGTTGAAAATGCAGTCGGAACGTATAATTCTGAAACCGGAGTTCTTAGTTTTAGAGTTCTTAGTTTTAGGGGCGATGATGACAGCGGAGCTGTTTTTGAAGCAGATGTTGTAAACAAAGGTGACCACTTAGAGGTTGCTGTAACTCAGAGCAGTCATAAAGATGCTGTAGGATCAGTACAAAGTTTTTACAAAGCAGATGATCCCAGATAGAAGAATTCAGGATATCCGGTGCGGCGTTACCTCCCGGATCTTCGGAGTAACAGGATCGAATCCCATCATCAGGAGATGGTACTGTTCTCTCGTGAGTTCCTCTCGTGAGTTCTGCCGCTTCCTGTCGGCTCCTTGGCCAGGAGAAGCTCCCGGCTTCAAGGCGCTTATAGAGGAGAAGAAAGCCGTCGCCTTTGCCCGGGGACCAAATGACATATCTTTTTTTCGCTACGGATTGCACCGTTTACAGGGAACATATCCTGCTTCCACGGCTTCTTCGCGTGTTTCAAAGTAAACCCTGTTCTTCTCCTTCATATCCCCCACGGATTCGCACCAGGAATAATGAAATTTCATCGCATTTGCATTTCCGACGTAGGGAGCCGCGTCCGTCTCTGCACGGCTGTCTGCGGATGATACAGCAGCGGCGGAGGAAACAGCCTCCGTCCCCTCCGAGAGAACCGCGATCGAGGCTTCCTCTCCCGCGCTTTTGGATGTACTGCCGGACCCGTCCGGGACGCTGCGCGATGTACCCTTGTACTCTTCCCCTTCGCTGCTCCCGTCCGAATAATCAATGGTAATTCCCGGCTCGACGTTATAGCAGAAAACGCAGAATTCTACCTCTTCTCCTTCATCCTCCACGGACTCGCCTTCCATGAGTACACCATAGGAGAGAAGATTATTTCCCTCAAAAACCGGCGTCATCCGGTACAGAACATGATTGTCCGTCGCTTTGATATAATCTGCCGTTTCATTCTCATAGGGACTCATGCCCTCGATGTTCATATATCGGGTGCCCGTGATGAGATTTTTCTCATTGGCATTTTCTCCCGTCAGCTCATAAGCGATGAGATGGCATCGATTATAGAGATAATTGCCGTCGATTCCGGCATATTTCACGGTGTGCCAGCCGCTCGGCCTGATCATTCCAATCTCTCCGCGCGGTTCGGTCGGCATCAGATCCTGTCCGATGACAGCCTGCGCCGTCCCGCAACGCCCAAGTGCATCGAGGTCCGAATATTTCTCGTATGACGACTCCTCGAGGTCCGACATGGTGAAGAACGGTACGTCTCCATTCACGGGAACACTCGATTTCCCATCGAAGGCCGGAATCGTGATCTTTACACTTCCGGCATCCCCATCCTCCACCGTGAGTGTAATATTCTCGTACGGAAATCCCGTCTCGCTGCCGGAATTTCTCTCCGTCTCCTCATCTGCACTGTCCCCGGCACCCTCTGCTGCACTGTCTTTATTTTCCGGTTCTGCCGATTCCGCGGACAGGCTTTCTCCCGATGCTGTGGAGGATACATCTTCTGAGGACAGTGCACGGGATAATCCGGCAGCCGCTTCCGAGGCACTCTTTCCGGAATCGCTGTTTCCGCACTGTGCAGCACAGGCACTGATCAAAATGAGAACAATAAATAAAATTACAACTGTACTGAGACAGGAGCCCTTCTTCTTTCCTCTGCCGTTTCTCCTGCCGGATGCGCGTCTCATTCGGATCTCGCCTCCCGGGCGGCATGCCTTTTCTTCTTACAGATGCAGTACGCGGTCCGCGATCTCCGCGGTTCTGCCCTGATTCCAGTACTGTGTCCCGATGTATCCGCATGTGCGTCTTGCCACATGCATCTTTGTCTGATCACGGTTTCCGCACTTCGGGCATTCCCAGACGAGTTTTCCCGTATCATCCTTGACGATCTTGATCTCTCCGTCGTAGCCGCAGACATCGCAGTAATCACTCTTCGTGTTGAGCTCAGCGTAGAGGATGGTGTCATAGATGTGCTGGAGCACACGGATGACTGCCGGGATATTGTTCTGCATGTTCGGAACCTCAACGTAGCTGACGGCTCCTCCCGGTGAAAGCTTCTGGAATTCCGCTTCCTTCGTTAGTTTTGAAAACGCGTCGATCTGCTCAGTCACATGGATGTGATAGCTGTTCGTGATGTAGTTCTTGTCCGTGACTCCCGGGATCTTGCCAAAACGCTTCTGCAGGCATTTTGCAAACTTGTAGGTCGTGGACTCGAGCGGCGTCCCGTAGACAGAGTAATCTATATTCTCTTCTTTCTTCCATTTCTGGCAGTAATCGTTGAGCATCTGCATGACGCGGAGGCCAAACTCCCTGCCCTCTTCGCTCGTGTGGGAGACGCCCTTCATGTAATAGACGCACTCTGCAAGTCCTGCATATCCGAGAGAAATGGTGCTGTATCCGTCGTACAGAAGCCTGTCGATGGTTTCACCCGGCTTCAGTCTTGCAAGGGCACCGTCCTGCCAGAGAATCGGCGCTACATCTGAAGGCGTCCCCTTCAGACGCTCATGACGAATCCTCAGTGCGCGGTGGCAGAGATTAAGGCGCTCGTCCATAATCTCCCAGAACTTTTTCTCGTCCTTTCCGGAAGAGCATGCCGCGTCGACAAGATTGATCGTGACGACGCCCTGATTGAACCGGCCGTAATAGCGGTGCTTTCCCGGTACGTAATTGCCTGCATTCGCGATATTTCCGACACCTGCATCCGTGAAGCGGTCCGGAGTGAGGAAGCTTCTGCATCCCATGCAGGGGTATACATCTCCCTTGAGCTCGAGAGCTTTCTTCTCGGAGATATAATCCGGAACCATGCGTTTTGCCGTGCACTTTGCGGCCAGCTCGGTCAGATAATAATACTTCGTCCCCGGACGGATGTTATCCTCCTGCAGGACATAAATCAGCTTCGGGAAAGCCGGCGTGATATAGACACCGCTGCGGTCCTTGACACCGAGAATTCTCTGTTCCAGCATGACCTCTATGATCATCGCAAGGTCATCTCTCGTCTGACCTTCCGGAACCTCGTTGAGATACAGGAATACGGTGACAAACGGAGCCTGGCCATTGGTGGACTGGAGCGTAATCAGCTGATACTGGATAGTCTGGCATCCGCTCTCGACTTCCTTTCGGACCTCGGCTTCAACCAGAGCGCTGAGCTTTGCGTCATCAAGGCGTACACCGGTCTCCTCGAGTTCCTTTGAGAGACGCGCGCGGATCTTCCTGCGGGTGACGTCCACAAACGGGGCGAGGTGACTCATTGTGATCGTCTGTCCGCCGTACTGACTCGATGCAACCTGAGCCACAATCTGCGAAGCAACCGTGCATGCCGTGTTGAAGCTGTGCGGCCGGTCGATGTGTGTGCCGCTGATGCAGGTCCCGTTCTGGAGCATGTCGTCAAGATTGACGAGGTCGCAGTTGTGCATATGCTGCGCAAAATAGTCCGCATCGTGGAAATGGATGATGCCTTCCTGATGGGCGCGGACGATGTCTTCCGGGAGAAGATACTTATTGGTATAATAGCGGCTCCACTCGCCTGCCATATAGTCGCGCTGTACGGAGAGAACCGTCGGGTTCTTGTTGGAATTCTCTTGCTTGACCTCTTCATTGTCGCGCTCGACGACGCCGGCGATCTTCTGATCGACATCGCTCATCTTGCGCATTTCATTGTGCTTGTAGCGGTAGGTGATATAGAGACGGGCCACCTTCGGTTTGCCGGAGCCCATCAGCGCATCCTCCACCTTATCCTGAATTTCCTCGACGGAAAGATCACGGCCCGCATTCTGCGCATCCTTCATGATTCCTTCCGTAATATCCTCGATCTGCTCCGGAGAAAGACGCTCGCTCGCGATTCCCTCCTCGCGGTTTGCCTTCTCAATTGCGTTTGCGATCTTGCGCGGATCAAACGGAACACGCTCACCGGAACGTTTCATGACACAGATCTTCTGTTCCGGCACTTCACTGTTTCCGTCCAGTGTTTCATCATACATAACGGTCACTTCCTTTACCCCCTTGAACCAATTCTTAATAATATATTCGTCTCTCGTTCTGTGATCTCTTCGTTTCGTCCAACCTGGCTGTAAATAGATGACTCAAATAGTCATTTTCTCCTGAGACAAAGAATGTGAGGCTGCCTTACCGCCTCACACATCGTTATTATAGGAGCACTCACACCAAATATCCAGTGGAAAAACATAAAAAATACAAGATTTAGTACTATTGCAAAAATCGTGGCACTAAATCTTGTCAGTTTTTCTCCGTTATCACCGATTGACATCCGGAACCGGGATATTCAGCATCGCGAAACGCCAGCGGGAGACAGTATATCATGTGGTTCTCACATGTTCAACATACAATATGATGATATTTTCTGTCGCCCCGCCAAATCTCCTTCCGGCAAAATAAAAGCCCGGGCGGTGGGTCCGGGCCGCTGCACGGGCATCCGCCCGGGCCATATTAAGAAAGCCCTCTGGCCTTCATGCTTTCCATCATCCTCCGGTAGCACTGCTCAAGGTTATAGTGCGGCTCCCAGCCGAGCGCGCGGAGTTTTGACGAGGAGAGAGTCATGTGTGTCTCGGCTGCATAGCCGTAGGTATTGCTCTCCGGGATGTCGAACACGACACGAATCTTGTCTTCTGCAAGGGTGTGCGCCGCAAACTCTGCCATGTCGGCGATCGTCGTGTGGGTCTCCTCGTTTGCGATATTGTACGCCTCGCCGTCGGCCCCCTTTGTCAGAATCGTAAGAAGCCCCCGGACTGTATCTGCGGTATAGCAGTAATTTCCCTCCGAGGTTCCCTTCGTATGAAGGACGATATCCTTTCCTTCCATCACGCTGCGCGCAAACTGCGCGAAAACCCGGTTCTCCCCCGGCAGCACACCGGCGCCGAACGTCTGGGCAAGGCGCGCGATCCGGACGGGCAGGCCATATTCTGCATAATACGCCGCGCAGAGATTCTCGCACATCCGCTTGCTGAGCGGGTAATTGCTCCGGACCGCGAGCGGGTCAACATAGCCCTGCATCTCCTCAGTGACGGGCTCCTTCGTATCCATCCGGCCGTAAACTTCCATAGAAGAAAGATAGACAAAGGATTTCACGTTCTTCATTCGTGCAATCTCAAGCATGTTTCTTGTGCCCTCGATTGCTGTGTTAATCGTCTCGACCGGCTTTGTGACCATCGTCTTCGAAGCCGTGACGGCAGCGCAGTGGATAATATAGTCGACCGGGACACGGACGGCGTGGGACAGCTCGTCCGGACGGAGCAGGTCCCCGGTCACAATATTGATGTCGCCGCGGTTCAGGAGATTCCCATAAATGCTCTCCGCTTTCTTCGGATTGCGGATGAGTGCCAGAATTGTGATTCCGGCTTTCCGCTTCCGGTTGATGCAGGCAAGAGCCCGAACCGTCTCCGAGCCCACGAGACCGGTCGCGCCGGTCACAAGAATGGTTGAACCGGAGAGCTCCGTCAGAGGCAGATCACTGTCTGCGACTGCCTCCAGGTCCTCCTGCAGTGTCCCGTCATTCGGGCACTCCTTTTCCAACATGCTCATGTTTATACCCCGCTGAGGCAAAATCCGCGGATGCGGTTTTGCCGAATGCGGCAGCCGGTGCTTCAGCACCGATGCTGCGGTTTGAAAGTCCTGC
>ONGY01000010.1:36111-47058 GCA_900317475.1 uncultured Lachnospiraceae bacterium
GGGCACCAGAGTACGCCGGCCATGCGTCCGCACAGCGGACACAACGATACGGCTGCTATGCTTTTACTTCCACGGCGCGCTTCTTATCCTCCTCTTCGCGCTCCTGTTCCTGACGGACGAGGAAATCCGCAGCCAGCTTATCGATGGCTTCCCTGCTCTTCGGCAGTTTCTTCGTCATCAGAAATTCTTCGTAGGCATCGCAGTAATGCTCAACGTCCTCAGTGAACGCAATCTGCCGGCCGTGATCAAGCCACAGGACCTTATTGCAGAGCTCTCGGATCTGGTCGATGGAGTGCGACACCAGAATTCCCGTGACGCCTCCCGAGAGAATCTCCTGCATCTTGGCGCCGCTCTTCTTGCGGAAGGCGCCGTCGCCGACAGAGAGAACTTCATCGAGGATAATGACGTCCGGATCGACAAGACAGGCGATGGAAAACGCAAGGCGGCTCTTCATGCCCGAGGAAAGCTGCTTGAACTGATAATCCTGGAATTCTTCAAGCTCCGCGAAACGGATGATTTCGTCGTACTTCTTGTCCAGGAATGAGCGCGTATAGCCGAGAAGAGCTCCGCGCAGATATGTGTTTTCACGGACCGTCATGTCGCCGTCAAAACCGCTTCCGAGTTCGAGCAGCGCAGCAATACTCCCCCTTACTTTCATCGTGCCGTAGGTGGGAACCATAATGCCCGTCACGGCCTTCAGGAGCGTGGATTTGCCCGCACCGTTGCTTCCGATGATGCCGAGCATGTCTCCCTTCTCGAGGCTGAAGGTGACGTCTTTATCGGCCCAGAATTCTTTTACATGATAATTGTGGGTCAGCTTCCTTATACAGTACTCCTTGAGGCCGATCGCCTTGAAGTCGCCTGTGATGTAGCGGATGCTGACATGACTGCACTCAATTACAGACATATAAATCCTCTGGAAAAATTACATCCAAAATCTGTCCTATACCCGCACCGGCGCCCTGTCCGGAACGCCCGCAGAGAATCTTCTGCCGCGGAGCCGGATTTACAGATAATACAGGAACTGGTGATTATATTTCTTATAGATCCGCATCCCGAACAGAATGACGACGGCCGCATACAGGAGACAGAGACCATGATACTGCAGCGAGGGAATCTTCGCGTCGATGACGATGGTGCGGAAATATTTGATGTACACGTAGACTGGGTTCAGCAGGAAAAAATTCTTGAACCAGTACTTGTCCACCGAATAGAAGATTGCCGACATGTACGTGATCAGCGTGAGAAAAACATCATAAAGGTAACGGACATCCCGGAAAAATACGAACAGAGCCGAGAGAATCATTCCGACGCCGATGTTGAAAATAAGGAGGCAGGCAATCGGATAGACCAGAAGGAACATTCCCGGCCATATATTTGGGCACATTGATCTTCGTGAAGATCTTCGCATTGTCGACAAGCGAGCTCATTCCGTTCTTCGTGGCTTCCTTGTAGTACGAAAGGATTATGTTGCCCGAAAAAAGATAAATGGTGTAATGATCAATGTTCTTTGCGAAGAACTGTGTGAAGATGACCTTCATGATCAGCAGCGTGAGGAGCGGTGAGAGAACCGACCAGCCCATCCCGAGGATGCTCCGCTTGTATTTCTGCGTGAAATCGCGGTGCACCAGCTGCTGAAAGAGAAACTGATTTTTTTTGATGTTTGTGATGAGTTTGTTCATGAATTAATCAGCGTAAATCCGTTAAAACGCATGCCGGTCTTCCCGGCCCTTTCTTCCCCGGCCCCGTCTTTCCTGCCTTCTCAGGCAGCGGCCTTTACAAACCAGCTCTTCATCACGTTTTTCTTCGACCGGATAAAATCCGAGAAATACATGACGAAAAGTGCAGTTCCGAAGGCGAACGCGAGGTAAACAAGAACGCGCGGCACAGCGGAAATCGACTGCGGCAGAATCTGATTGAGATGCTGCGCATAATACAGGTGGCTGAAATACAGCGAGGTGCTGAATCTCGCGCACCAGGACGATACTCTTCCGTCAAAACGCTTCGAGAGCAGCCCGGTTCCCGCAAAGGAAAGCGTGACTGCCGCCGCCAGCAGAGCGATGAAGAAGAAGTCCCTTTCTGTCGGCCCGTAATAATACATGTACGCAATGAACGAAAGATAGGCTGCTGCCTCGAAGACGGTAAACAGCACTCTTGCAGCCCTCGTCCACTGTGTCCGCTGCATTTTCCGGGATATCTGATAGATTACGACACCGAGGCACAGCTCCGCAAGTGCACGCAGCAGTCCCTTGTACGCAAACCCGATCCACTTGTCCGGGTTTCTCGGATGTCCGTAATTCCGGCAGAGGAATCCCATGATAAAGATACACACGAGCGGGCAGACAATCTTCGGGAAAAAATCGGGAAATTTTCGAAGCAGCGGATATAAAACAGCCATCGACAGCAGCATCGCCGATACGTACCATACGACACCGTCGAGCCCCCCGATGTAAAGTCCGCTCATCTTGAGAAATCCAAGCTCGAAGAAATCCCGGACAAACAGGCCGGCCATCCCGCGCAGAGAAAGTTTTTCCGCTGCAGCGACAAAGAAAAATCCGATGATCCAGGCTGTCAGAAAATCCGCAAAAACTGCTGAGAGTTTCTTTTTAAGGAAATGCGCCGTTTCGGTGCCGAGTCCTTCCGCAGATGCCGGCGTTTTTCCGCTGGTCTTCCCTGCAGCTCCGGCCGCCTTCATCTTCCGGTCCGCGCTCGCCGCCATCAGGCAGCCCGATACAAAGAAGAAAAATTCGACCGAGAGCGACCCGCCCAGGAAGAGACAGTGATCATCTCCGAGAAGGTATCGCGTGTGGTGCAGCACGATGATAAAGGCAAACAACAGGCGCAGAAAATCAATTTTCCCGTTGCGTGCACGGTGAATCTTCGTTTCAGCCATTGCTCTTTCCAATCTGCGAGAGGATATGGTCCGCAATTCTCTCAGAAGAATGCCCGTCGTCGATGCACTGTTTTTCCGCAAGAAAATCATCGCACTTCTTTATGAAAGTATCATTGTCGAAGGCGAGGACGTTTTTTTCCATCTCGTCATTATTCCGGGCAACCGGGAACGGAGTGCTCTCAAGGCGGAAATAGAAGCCGCGCTCATTGTTATACAGATCGATATCTCTTGCATAAATGAATCCCGGCCGCTTCGAGAGAACGAAGTCGTAGATCCACGAGGAATAATCAGTGATGCCGGCATCCACAAAGGAGAGCAGCTCCTGGATGTCCGCAAACTGCGTGACATCGATGACGTTCGGAGAGACAACCGTGTTCTTGTTTCTCTCATTCTTGCGGTCGTTATCATGATATCGGAGAAGCAGCTTCCATTCCCCGCCAAAACGTTTTTCCATTGCAGCGAGAAGACGCTCCGGCTGCAGGTCGTAAACGGCGAAGTTGTGCGTGTCCCGGAAGGTCGGCGCATAGAGAATGAATTTGTCGTCTTCGCTCAGGGCATAATCGCGGATGAATTTTTCTCTCCATCTGCGGCGCTGCTTTTTATAAGTATCAAAGAAAACATCGTTCCTTGCGTGACCGAGCCGGAGGATCGGTGTTTCCTTCCAGAACGTCTCGCGGAAGACATCCTCCTCGAACTGGCTGTTCGAGATGCAGAAGGTCGTGAGCTTTCCCGTGCGTTTTGCCGCTTCCGGCCAGCTCACATTGGTATTGTAATGAGCCGGGTCAAAACGCTTGATCCCGAGAGAGCCATGCCACGTCTCATAGACGATCTGTTCCGGTTTTGTCGGGAACGGATAGAACTTGTCACCGAGCAGCGAATTGATGACGATGACCTTTGCAGAGACTGCAATCTGAAAATACTCAAAGGAATTCATCTTCACCACATGCACGTTCGGAAGATCCGGGACGGCGCCGCGGGAGATGAGATTCGTGACGCCCCACCAGATATCGACATCTGCATTTCTCCGGATGAGCTCTTCGCAGATGTACTTCGGATTGCAGGAGTAACTGTGATTGAAGGTGATGAAAAGGATGCGGTTCGGCACGACCGCGGTCGTCTTCGAGAGGTGCTTCCGGTTCTGGTATCCGATACTCCGGTCCACCGCTGCTGCCATCTGCTTCCAAGCCACGCCGATGCGGTGGAAGAATTTGCCCTCGACCGCTGCCGGATAAATTCTCTTTGCCTTGCGCTTTAATACCCTGAAAATCATGGATCCCTCACGATGAAAATAAATTTTGCCGTCTTCCGCCCTGACGCTTTGTCTGCGGGCGGCTCTGCACAGTTTATTTATGCTCTGTCATTCTGGCTGCTGCAATCAGGAAATAGTATCCGGGAAAAATATTCGGATGCTATTCCCGGATAAATGATCCGGATATTTTATCCGGATACTTTATCCGGATATTTTATCCGGATATTTTATCCGGATATTTTAGCCTGATCATTATCCTGAATAAAATCACTGATACCCGAAGATCCGGCTGTTTTCCTTCGCGTCCACGATCGCGCGGAAGATATAATAATCGATCGGTGTCGTGATCTTAATGTTCTCCGTAGAGCCGATGACCGAGTAGAGCGTATGCCCGTAATAATGGAACATGCTCGCAGAGTCGATAAAATCCTTCTTTCCCTCCTCGAGTGCCTTTTCATGACACTCGAGAATATCGCCGAGCCGGAAGCACTGCGGTGCACGGACCATCTCGCAGCGGCTGCGGTCCAAGATGTCTCCGACGACGCCCGGCTTCCCGTCCCCGACAAAAATGGTCTCCGTCGCCGGAACGACGGTCATTGCATTTCCTTTCTCCTTCGTGCATTCGATGCACTTCGTGATGGTTTCCGGATCCACCAGCGGACGGACTCCGTCGTGAATAAGCACCACCGTGTCATCGGGGTACAGTTTCTTCACTGCAAGAAGTCCGTTGTGTATAGACTCCTGCCCTGTCTCCCCGCCGGGAACGATGGCTTTCACCTTTGTGAGGCCGAACCGCCGTACATATTTGCGCATCTCGGAAATCCAGCCGTGGATACAGACAACCACGATTCCCTGAATATCGTCATGATTCTCAAATTTTTCCAGCGTATAGATGATGATCGGCTTCCCGTAGAGTTCGAGAAACTGCTTCGGGATCGCTCCGCTGTTCATCCTTTTCCCGCTGCCGCCCGCAAAAATCAGTGCAACATTTTTCATTTTCCTGTGAAACTCCTGAATTCTGACACCCAAAACGCTATTCCGCGGAAAGAGATCGTTTCATTCTTTTCTGCCGGATTCTCCGGGAGATGAGACCGCTTCATTCGTACGTGCGGGATCCTCCGAGAGATAAAACGGCCGGAAAAAAACATGCGCCTCACGGTCCGCTTCCTTCGGGGGCGTCATATAATCCGGCCCGTACAGCCGTGTAAGATAGGCGGCTGTGTCCTTCGGGCATTTTTTAGTACCCTTCCCGTAGGGAAGAGTGACCGTGCTGCAGACCTGATCCCGTAAATAAAGCTCACCCCGGAAAAGTTTCCGTCCGGTCGGAATCGTCACGAATCGTGTCTGATTATTCCGGCAGAGTGCATTCCACCGGTCCCCGTGCCGGACCAGCGAATCCAGACTCCGCCATCCGATCAGCGTTCCGATGAAAATCTTTGTCCGGAACACCTTTTTGATCCGTGCATCGCCAGTCCCGTCCGCAAGCCGCATCAGTTCCTTCCGGTCCCGCCGGAACTTCCGGCAGGAGACAAGAAACCCGTACGCCATACACCCGAGGCCGTGGATCCCGCGGCGGAAGGCATCATCATATGTGTTCTCGATCACGAAGACGTCGATAAACGCCCCGCATTCCGGATTGCAGAAGTCCTCACGGGTTTTGACGCTCGTACCCTTCCTGCGGATGCGCGTGAGCAGCAGGCCATAATTTGCCGTCTCCTGCGGCGTATGAATCCAGTACTTTCCTCCGTATTCCTTTCGGAACAGAGGGATGAACCGATCGTAATCCGCGCGCGGCATGTTGATGTCGATGTCATCGTCCCACGGTATCATTCCGTGCCCGCGCACAGCGCCGAGCGCCGAGCCTCCGCCGAGTTCATAGGTAAGACCGTTCCGGTCGCAGAAATCCGCGACATCATCGAGGATTTCCTCCTCCGTCTCCTGCAGTGCATGAAGAGACTTCTCATCCAGTGTGACCGTCTCGTCCGTATGAATATGTTTAAACGCATCGACTGTCGAAAGTGCAGGCTGTGCCATGAATCCGGACTCCGTTGCGCAGGGGCGGGAAATTCTCCCGCTCACCGCTCATATCGCAAGTGTAAAAACTTCGCACTGAGGAAAGCACGGATTTTTTTCGGATAATCGGGCTTCTCCATCAGTACATAGGGCAGAACCCTGACTTCTTTCTTCTGAAGTGTCCCCTTTTCGAGCTGGAAGGCAAGCCACACATTGAAAATTATCTCGCCCACGCGGCCGCAGTACCGTCCCTGATAATAGGAGAGACCGCTGGTATCAATCCGCTTCTCAAGCTCCCCGAGGATGCGGAATAGCCATCCGCAGTACTGATCGAGCAATTTCCGTTCCATGATGACCATGTTGAACATATAGCCGCTCGTCTGTTTCAATACACGGTCATACGTCGGAAGATATTCCGGATAAAGCTCCGCAATGATCCTGCGCGTCTCATCAAGATGCCCCATATAATGCGTGTGACTGTAGTGAGAATAAAGCGTTTCGATCACATAACGGCGCTTTTTCGGCAGGAAGACGCGGATCTGGCCGAACAGCGGCATGATATCCTTCTCGCGCACAACCCGGTCAAAGGGGTCCTTCTCGTGCATCCTCGGCTTCCATCCAAAATGCCGGCGGTAGTGCGCGATCCCGACATAGTCGGCATCCAGATTCTTCCACGCCCAATAGAGCCCGGTGAGCTCACAGTACAGAGGGTTTTTCTCTGAGATATTGTCACCCTCATCGTCTCTTTGCACACCCGGCAGAACCTTGCTGTGCAGTGCAGCGCCCACATGAATCGGAAGATACATCGCATCTTCCGGCACACGATACGGCTTATGCATCGTTACCAGTATTCGGATTGTCAGAGATTTCTGCTCTTCCATCGTCAAAACTCTGCCTGGCATTGTGCCATCACTGTGCCGGCGCCGCGGCTCCGGCTGCCGTGCCGGCTCCTGCATCCCCTGTGCCGGCGGCCGCATTCGGAACGGAGACGACAGTTCCCGTCCCACCGGCCGCATCGGTTCCCGCGGCCGCGTTCGGATCGGCAGCAGCAGACTGCGCCGTTCCCGCCGCGTTCGGATCCGCTGTCCCCGTGTCTGTTCCCGCTGCATTCGTACCCGCATCGCCTGTCCCGGTCTGCGGCGTCAGGATCGACGGATCCGGGACTGTACCGACCGCATTGCCCGTTGTCGGGTCGTAAACAATTCCCGTCGAGGAATCATAGAGATAACCGGAATTCGGGTCAACGGAAAGGCCGGCGGGCAGGCTGGTTCCGGCGGATGTTCCGGACGTATCCGTTCCTGTTCCGGCAGATGTCCCGGAATTTCCGGATGAACTCTTGCTTGTGTAATACGTCGGCTGATCAAGGCCTTCGTAGTAGGTCTCAAGTGTCTCAGGATCCGCGCCGTGGTAGAGCACCGCCTGAAGAATTCTCGCATTGGTGTCAAAATCGACTGCAAACATACGGCGCCCTTCCATTCCTGTCATCATGCCGTATGTATTTTCGAACGGAATTGTCATCTGCCCGTATTCTGCATTCAGATATTCCGGAACCAGTGTGATGAGTTCCGTGACATCCGACTCCGAAAGGTTGGTCTGAACCATCGGCAGAACCTTGTTGAGCAGGCTGTCCAGCTCCGTAACTGACATCTTCTTCATCTGCTCAATGGCAGCCAGAATGACTTTTCTCTGCCGTTCCACACGGTGCCAGTCGCTGTCAATGGAACGGAGACGTGCATAACACATCGCGGTTGCGCCGTTCAGATGATTGACACCTTCCACAAGGTCCTGCTGGACCTCGTTTTCGACGTGCATTCCCTTGATGTAGCCTTCCGTGTAGGAGCCCTCCGGGTGATCGATGTTGTTCGCCTCTGCCTCGGTCAGATCAATATCGACACCGCCGACCGCATCAACAAGCTGAATGAAAGTCCAGATGTTGACCCGGATGAACTTCGTGACATCGATCTTGAAGCACTCCCGTATTTCCTCCGTCTGCAGATACGGCCCGCCATAGCGGAATGTGTGCGTGAGCCAGTCGTACTGGCCTTTGTACTCTCCTTTCAGGATCGGCATGCCCATTGCGCGCTCGAAACTTACGAAGTGTACGGTATTCTTCTCTTTATTAATAGAAAGAAGAATGCATGTGTCACCGCGCGCATTGGTATTGAATTTCTTCGTGCGGTCATCTGTTCCGATCAGAAGAATGTTGTAGACATCGCTGTCTGAGAAAATATCGCCCTCGGCCTCGATGGTTTTGGCTTCCGCGACATTCGCATTCTGCTCGTTGATTTCCTTGCTCGTCTCTTCGTCGAGTTTTGCCTGTTCCGCAGCCTCCTCGGATGTCTGCGAGGTGGTCTCATCGACAATTGTCGAATCCGTCCCATACTTTCCCTCGGAGTACTGCAGAAGACTGTACTTGCTGTGAAGATATCCATAGCCGGACCCTGCGGCCGCGTCAAAAACGATAAGAACAATCAGCAGGATACAGAGCACCGGGTGCATGTGAAAGAAACTTTTCCCACGTGTCTTCTTCTCAGACTTTTTCGTTACATTGAGGCGTGCGATCTCTTCGAGAGCAGCTTTGCGGTCATCTTCCTCTGCCGCAGACTGCCCTTCCCCTGTCTTTTCGTCGGCAGAGTCCCCGCCGGCCTTTTCAGCCCCCGGTGCTTCTGCTTCCTTTCCGGCTTTTTCAGCCTCCGGCATTTCTGCTTTCTCTCCGGTTTCCGGTTTCCCGGTTTCCTGCCGGGCTTTTTCTTCTTGCTGTTGATCACCGCTCTCGCCGGCGTTCTTTTTCTTCTTCATATTCTTAAATCTCATCCGTACAATGCAGGCAGAAGGCAGAATGGATTCTCATCCAGTGAAGTCTGTGATGTATGAGACATGGGTCCGCGAATCACACTGCCAGCTATAATTGCATAATAAACCAGATCAGCCTCGGCTGACCGCACAAAATCAATTTACTATACTCACTAAACACGGCAAAAAGCAAGCTTTTTGTGAATTTCACGTAAATTCTTATGGATCACAAAATGGAAATTCCCGGCAGACTGCATATAAAAATATCCCCCAATCCGGCAGAACGAACTTTTTCTGTTCTGCCGGATCAGAGGAAATGGACTGTCAGGAAGATGACTTTATCTGCTTCTGCCCTTCCGGGCGCCGTATCTCACAGCCGCCGCGTTACAGGAACTGTTTTGCGAAGGCCTGTGCCTTCTGTCTGCCCGCTGCCGCTTCTCTGCTCTTGAAGTACAGCGTTTTTTCGTCCACCTCAATTCCCTTATCCGTAAGCTTCCTCCGCATAAGGTCAAGCGCATGCTTTGAAATCCAGAAGGTGGAGAACAGGACTGCCTTTTTCACCTTTGTGCTGTCAAGGCTGTCCAGATAGCTGTCAAGATTCTTGTCCAGTCCGTAGGCGTACAGAGCGCCGCCAATGAAAAGAACATCCGCCGGCTCGGAAAGACCCGCGTTTTTCGAGTCAACTGAAACAGCCTCCACCCCTGCTGCCTCTGCAAGGTACTCTGCTACTTCTTTGGTTTTTCCGGATCTGGAATAATACCGTACTGCAGCTTTCATAATAATGATCTCCTCGAATGAAACACCTGTATTCAGGAAGTATTTCCGAATACAAAAACCGCGAAATTCAATGGGCATCTCAAGATTCCATAGCGCATCCACTACATAAATCGCTCATTTCCAAACCTTATAGCCGTTCTTCTTTTATCAAAGGTAATAGCTGATGAAACCCAAAAATATGAAGGTAAGAATCAAAACGACAAAGATACTACAGAAGTTCCCATTCTTGCCAATGCTAAAAAAGGAGTCCTTGGATAAAAAATCCAGGGAGTCTTTTAATTGCTACTTTATGCTATTGCTTTAGTTCTTTTGCCAATTAAACAATAGTATGTCACCATGAGCATCAGAAAAGCGCCTATCCATGCAGATACTTCAGAAATGGCAATTCCCTTAAATCCGTTCCTTCCTACCAAAAAGCCAAAGATCAGTCTCATAATGACTTCGAGCCCGCCTGAGAGCATTGGTATAAAGGTATTGCCCAACCCCTGAACAGAGTATCTGTATACAAAAAGCCAGCCCAGGGCAAAAAAGCTTATTCCCATAATCGGCATGAAATCGGTACAATAACCGATTATCATGTTGTCAGTCAGCAGCATCCTTGCCAGGCTTCCGGGCACAAATATCATAAGGAGCGATATAGGCACATTCACAAGTGTAGAGAGCATCAGCCCCTGTCTTACTCCTGTGCGTATCCTGTCATATTTGCCAGCGCCCTTATTTTGCCCCACAAAGGTCATCATGGAAAGACCTACGGACATTCCGAACTGCTCAAAGAGTGATTCAAATTTCATGCAGGCTGAATAGGCTGCCACATATGCGCTTCCCATAAGATTTACGAAGTACTGCAATACCATGGCCCCTGCAGCTGTGACCGAATTCATAAGTGCCACAGGAAGTCCTATTTTCATCAGTTCAACCAATATATTCTTTTCATCTGCTATTTCTGACGTGTCTTTTCCCAGACTCATAAAATCGATGGTTCTAAGCTTTTTAAGGCACAAAAGGTATGATACAAACTGAGAGACCACTGTTGCCACTGCTGCTCCGACAACTCCTGTGCCAAAGGCCATTATGAAAATAATATCAAGCATGATGTTCACGAGTGATGAACAGATCATAGCAGTGAGGGGCGTTCTGGAATCTCCCATTGACTGGAGAATTGTAATCTCAAGGTTATTCATAACCGTCACTACAATTCCCAATAAGATCACAGCAAAATATC
>ONGY01000025.1 GCA_900317475.1 uncultured Lachnospiraceae bacterium
TCTGTCTTCTTGTAATAGATCAGGCTTGTGTCAACGCCGCCCTGTTCCACGAGATCCGTGAGCAGTTTTCCGACCTCGTTGTCCGCAAAAGCGGTGATAACCCCTGTGTGCATGTGAAAACATTTGTGAAGTCCGCGGACGACATTATATTCTCCGCCGCCCTCCCATACCTTGAAGGAACGCGCCGTACGCACTCTCCCCTCTCCCGGGTCGAGGCGCAGCATGATCTCGCCGAGTGAGACGGCGTCATACCTGCACTCCTTCGGATCCTTAAGATTCAGTTCCATACCCCTTTTCTCCTTCTGCCGGAATAAGGGACTCTCCCTATGCCCTCAAGCCATAAAGGTCCCGCGGCCGACTCTTCGCTGACCTTCAGAACGTCAGCTTTTGAACTCGATTAATAATATTATAAACGCACCCCTTCCTTTTGAAAAACTCATACTGATATTTCAGCAGGCACAGACTCACTTCTTCCGTAAACCTTAACAAACACTGCAGGTTCATTTCTGCCGCCATTTCCCGATCAATTTTCTGTATAAAAAAAACAGCAGTGACCGCCCGGGTCATTGCTGCTTATTACTGCTCAGCGTTTGTGCTGCAGCATCCGTTTCCGCATACAGTTCAGCTGACGAGATGCATTCTTCTTCTCATGCTCTCGGGATCTTCGTCGTCCAGGACCTCGATGTCTGCGCCGAGAGAGCGGAGTTTTTCCGGAAAATCCTCGTATCCTCTCTCAATATAAATCACATCATGCACGTCCGAATAACCTTCCGCTGCAAGCGCAGCGATCACAAGTCCCGCTCCTGCGCGAAGGTCCGGGCAGGTGATGCTGGCTCCCGTATAACTCGGGACACCGGTCACAATGGCGGTATTGCCCTCCACTTTGATCTGCGCTCCCATGCGGACCAGCTCATCAACATATTTGAACCGGCTCTCGAAGATACTCTCGGTGACAATGCTCGTCCCGTTTGCAAGCCCGAGGATCACCGTGATCTGCGGCTGCATATCCGTCGGGAAGCCCGGGTAAGGAAGCGTTTTGACGTGTGTATTGAGAAGGCGCTTGTTCGCCGTCACGCGGACCGCTTCGTCCGACGTTTCAATCTGGCAGCCGATCTCCTCGAGTTTTGACGTCAGCGATTCAAGGTGCTTCGGGATGACGTTGTGAATCGTCACGTCGCCGCGGGTTGCTGCCGAGGCAAACATGAAGGTGCCGGCCTCGATCATATCCGGAATGATGGAGTAATCCGATCCGTGGAGCGATTCAACGCCGCGGATGCGGATGACGTCCGTGCCGGCGCCGCGGATACGTGCCCCCATACTGTTCAGGAAGTTGGCACAGTCGACGACATGCGGCTCTTTGGCGGCATTCTCGATAATGGTCATGCCGTGTGCAAGGGACGCCGCCATCATGATATTGATGGTCGCGCCGACCGAAACGACATCAAGATAAATATGGCTTCCGACGAGTTCATCCGCTTCGGCAACAATCATGCCGTGCTCAATGCGGACATCCGCTCCAAGAGCACGAAACCCTTTGACATGCTGATCAATCGGACGAAGTCCGATATTGCAGCCCTTTGGAAGGGTGACGGACGCATGATGATACTTTCCGAGAAGTGCTCCGATCAGATAATACGAGCCGCGGATCTTTTTCACCGCTTCGTCGACAACCGGGATATCGTGAATCTGGGAACCGTTGATTTTGAATGTGTGCCGGTCGGTTTCAGTTACAATGGCACCGATACTCCTGATCGCACTCAGGATAGCGCGTATGTCGCTGACATCCGGCACATTCTCAATGACGGTTGTTTCATTTGTCATGATGGCCGCGGCAAGAATCGGAAGCGCAGCATTCTTTGCTCCCGAAATTCCTACTTCTCCGACCAGGGGATTACCGCCCTTGATTGAATAGAATTCCATCCGAGACAGGCCTCTTCATAACCGCTCCCTTAATGGAACGGGTCTTGTCAATAGAAGACTAAGAATAAATTTATATAAAAACGGCCGGAATGTCAATTCCAGGTAAGCAGGCATTGACCGACATGGTTAATGGCCGTTTCAGTTTCGCTCCGAGAAGCTCCCACTTCCGTCAAAACTCAATTCAGATAATTCAGCGGATTCACGGCCTCGCCGTTGATGCGGATTTCAAAGTGGCAGTGCGGGCCGGTGGAATTGCCGGTGTTGCCCGAGAGCGCAATCCTCTCTCCCTGTGATACGTGTTCGCCGACACTCACCAGAATCTTCGACAGATGCCCGTAGCGCGTCTGCACGCCGTTTCCATGATCGATATAGACGACGTAGCCGTAGCCGCTCTGCCAGCCGGCAGACGACACAGTGCCTCCATTCGAAGCCATGACGGCTGTTCCGACCGAGCAGGCGATGTCGATTCCCTTGTGATACGTGCTCGCGCCTTTCTTCGGAGCGGATCTTGCGCCAAAACCGGATGAAACGTAACCTCCGGATACCGGCCAGATATAGGTCGGCGGAGTCTGTGTGCCGCGTTCGACGATCATCGGCACGGCCGCTGTCATCACCTGCTGCTTCAGAATTTTGCTGCCGGTCTGTGTGTCATTCTCATAACTGACTTCCGCAATGACACGGCGGTGGCCGGTCGAGGGCTCCTGTACAACTTCTGTCTTTGTAGTGTACCAGCTGTCATTATCAATGTAGACGGTATCCTCGTTATAGTCCTCTTCGTAATATTCGTCCTTAGTGTAGTCGACCGGAAGCTCCGGCTCCGGAACCGTGACCGTGATAAGGTCTCCGACTCGGATGACCGCATTTTCGTCCTCATAGTTCGTGTTCATCGCAAGAAGATCATCCATGGAAAGACCGTAATTCTCCGCGATCTGGGACAGCGTATCGCCAGCCTTCACTTCTACGACCTGCTTCTGCTCCGAGTCCTTGAGGACCTCGCTTTCCACATCGGAAACACTCCGTATCTGCGATGCCGGCAGATAGGATTCTGCGATCTCGATCTTCTTTCCGAAATCCATTGATGTGATGCCGAGGTTATAATCGTCAAAATCCGGAGTAACCTCGGGCTCTGCCGTGATGAGGACATCGTCGAGCTCCTCATTGATGCCTGCAATCGGGAGGCGGGAAGTTTTCTGATTCTCGACCTCCTGCTCCTTTGCCGTGCTGATTTTGGCCGTAAGGCAGCCGAGCTGACGGTCCGTATCCGGGACAAGACTTACAAGGTACTGGTTTTCTGTATCGTAGCGGGCAGAGACATCCGAAAGCAGCTGGCGGATGTCGTCACGGGAGGCGAGTGCCGCCATATAGCTGCCGATTTTAAGGGTAAAACAGCGGGTCAGCGTGCTGTCTTTGTCTTTGTCGAGGATATCTGCCATTGCGTTCACGACGTCCGAATGGCGGTCAACGGTTCCCCACAGAACGTTCCGTCCAGTGCAGGAGAGGTCGGCGCTCACGCAGATCAGATCATCGCTCCCGGAGGCAACTTTTCTTCTGGCCTCGATGAGGTCGCTCTGCGCTTCTTCTTCCGAGGAGACCGTCCCCACCGACTCGCCGTTCAGCGTGACGACATACATCGTGTAGCCGGAAAGCTCGATCGGCCGGAAAGAAGGCATCAGAAAAATCGCGATGATCATGGCGATCACCGAGGACAGCAAAAACCACAGATGAATTTTTCGGCTGTATATGGAATAAGATTTCATTGTTTACTGTCTGCGGGCTTTGTGACTGCGCTGCGGCTTCTGTACGGAAAAGCCGAATTTTCCGAGCTTTTCACCGAGGGCATAATACTCACCGTGCGAATACGCGATGAGGTCTGCCCGGTCGAGGTCAAACCGGCCCTTTTCATCAAGATACTGTTCGTCGACATCCGTGGAGAGAACACGGGCAATGAAGACATCGTGTGTCCCGAGAGGAAGAATCTTCTCAACTCTGCACTCAAGACTCACGGGGCTCTCCCCGATCCCCGGCGCCTTCACAAAACGGGATGGGCTCCGGGTAAGACGGAGCTCGGCAAATTTATCGGAATCCCTTCCGCTCTTTACACCGCAGTAGTCGACCGCGCGCACGAGTGCGCGGTTGGAAAGGTTCAGGACAAATTCACCGGTTTTCTTAATAATGCCGTACGAATACCTCTGCGGCCGGATGGATACAGAGACCATAACCGGATCGGAACAGAGATTCCCGGTCCATGCGGCCGTCATGATGTTTGTCTTCCCGTCCTCATCCATCGAAGAGATGAGCACAGCAGGAACCGGATTCAGCATATTTCCCGGTTTCCAGTATTGTCTTCCCATGAAGATCTCCCTCCCGCCGCCTGTAACAGAGCATAATGAAGGGACCCGGAAATTTCCGGATCCCGGCTCCGCGCGGTATCTCGCGGGATAATTCTGAATTCATACTCCCAGAAGATGCATGAGATCATCGATCAGTCCGAACTTATCACAGACGACAAACGCGCCTGTGAGGAGAATCAGAATAAACGACAGAATTTCAAGAACGGACGCGTGATTCTTCTTTTTATCAGCCTGCCCGATCTGCTCCTCCTGCATCTGCCGGAGCGTCGATTCGATGTTTGAGCTCGTCTCTTGGAGAGCATAAATGGCAGATTCAATGTCTTTCGTCTGCTTATCGAGGTCTGCCACAATTTCAGCCTGCACATTCCGATAGACACGGACACAGTCCTTATGCGTCGAATCATCCGAGACGTCCATGCGGTTTAAAATCTCCTGCTTTGCATCTGCAGCCGCCGCGAGGATCTCTTCTTTACCGGTATCCTCTTCGTCCGCACTGTCCGTGTCCTCCGCACCTGCTGCCGCCGCGGCCTTTGCCGCTGCTCTGGTCTGCTCAGCTATCCTCTCAACACCGCCGTTCATGATGGTTTTCATTCCTGTCTGTACATCGGATGCATTTTTGTCGAGCGCTCTTGTCATCTGCGCAATAAGATCGCAGTTTTTCCTGTACAGCTGCTTCAGTTCCTCGATTCCCGTGCGGTATGCTTCATTCTCTTCCCGGAGACGGTCCGCTTCTCTTGCTTCAGCCTCACCGTTTGCCCGGATCTGCTCATCCGCGCTTCCGAAATTCAACTCTTCCGAATCCATAACAGCCTCCTGTACCCACACGGAATAATCCGCCCGTCGGCGTCCTTCTCGAATCAATGACCAAATAAAATATAAGTAATGATACCATTCACAAAACCGATAGGCAAATAAGACAGGATCCTCCGTCGGCGGCCCTCCTGTCAGCCGTCCTTTCAGCACAGAAGGTTCACTGCCCGTACCGGAAGTTCCGTGTCCGGCAGAAAGTCCGCTGTCCCGGGGCGCAACGCAGCTTTTGCTCTTGACCCGTCGCCAATAATTGTGTTATTTGTACAAATTCCGCCTGGAAATCGGTTTCTCGCTGTGAAATATTACATGATATTCACAAGCTGTTCATATTTTGTTCATAAATTAATACTAGTATTAAACCATAGCAAGTGCGAAACGTAGATATTTTTCATAATAGCCCGGGTGCCGTGAGGTGCCCGGGCACTCCTCGTTTATAGGGAACTTTCCGGCGGAACCAGTAATTCCGCCTTTATTTGTTCTCCATCTCCTCGTCTTCTCCCGCGATCTCCCGGATTTCTTCGTTCAGCTTCTGCATGCTGGCATCGAGCTCGGAGACTTTCTTTGCATTTTCAAGAAGTTCGTCCTGAATCTGCTGCGGCACGACGCCCGGGAACTTATACTGAATCTTGTGCTCAAGACTTGCCCAGAAATCCATCGCAATGGTGCGGATCTGAATCTCGACCTTGGTATCGATGATGCGGTCCGACAGGTATACCGGAATGAGGACGATCATATGATAGCTCTCATATCCGCTCGGCTTCGGGTGCTCGATGTAGTCCTTGATCGCGACGACACGGATGTCATTCTGATTGCTGATCATGTCCGCAATCTTATAGATGTCGGATGTATAATCGCAGATCACGCGGACGCCGGCAATGTCATTGCAGTATTTCACCATGTTGGAAATGGTGGAATCATAGCCGTGGCGCCGCAGTTTGCGCACGATGCTCTGCGGTGTCTTAATACGTGATTTGATATGCTCGATCGGATTGTATCGATGAACATGCTGGAATTCCTCGTTGAGAATTTCCAGCTTGGTTGTCATTTCCTTGAGGGCCGCGCTGTAAATCAGCATGACTTCTTCCCAGCTGTCAGGCCCTTCCCCATTTACTTCCAGTTCCATATATAACCCCTGAATCCGTGCAGTAAAATCCGGGTCCTTCTCCCAGTATGCCGGCGAAAGCGTCCACTTCCGGATCTTGTCCGGTGCCGCCTTCTTATAGTTTTTTCCCTTCCTGTACCCGAGATAACGTGCCGCACACCGCACGAGAAAGCCGGCCGTTTCGCCGGCCTTGCCCTTCGACAGCAGGCGGCGGGCAACCGTTTTCACGTATTTCAGGCCCTCCCCTTCGGAGGGGACGGACGCAAAAACTTCCGGGTGATCCGTCTGTGAAACGCCCAGGTCAAAATTCCGGCGGAACTGCTGCCGCGCAGTATAGTTGTGCGAATGGTACACACAGGCCTGTGCACAATATCCCACGGAATATCCCTGCCGGATGGCCGCCGCCGCGAAAATCATATCCTCATTGAATACCGTGTGCCGGATGAAACCGCCCAGTTTCCTGTACACATCCGACCGGTACATTGCGCAGACATTGGAACAGAAAAAGGTCTTGATTCCAAGCGTCCCGATATCCGCTTCCGTCTTCACTCCGGAAACTTCAGGATAGTTGAATTCCCGTGAAATCTTTTCCTCTTCCCTGGCATCCTCATATGCCAGCTGCCGGGCCCCGCAGACTGCCATGTCTTTATGGGCGCAGAGAAACTGCACGAGATTCTCCGTGAGGTTCTGGTCTGCCGGCACGGCGTCCTGTGTCATGAAAAGAAAGAAATCCGCATCCGGGCATAGCTCCGCTCCCAGCGCCCTCGTCCCGCCGTGGTCAAAATCCTCTGCCTTCACCGGAACAGCTGTAACACTGTCTGCAATTCCCTCTGCATCAAGGTATGGGCGGAGAATGCTTGTTCCGTCCTTTTCCAGGGTATCCATGAGAAGGATTCTGTCCACGGCCGCTTTCTGCTCTCCGAGAAGCCTTACCGCCTTCGCAAGTTTTTCATCCGGATGATAAACCGGGATAATCACGCTGATATTCATACGGTAATTATACTTGATCTGCCCACCGGAGGTTACAAAGGTACAATGGATCCGTCCGGCTTTTAAACCCGCCCGGGGTCCTCCGTGTATGCAGGAAGGCCCCGCCGGTCCGGTGGAAATGGGCGGCGGAGCCTTCTTCCTCAGTTCTTTTATTTCGAAGCTGCATCTTCTTTTCCGGCATTTCACCCTGCCTGCTGCAGAGCATCCGCAGGATTTTAGTCTCAGCCGATGCCTGCTGTGTCGGATGCAATCTTGTCGCTGTATTCCTGAACCTCAGACGACACCTGATAATCCTGGTCGTCAAAAAGGAAGTGGTGAAGCCAGACGACGTTGTCGCTCAGATCTCTCGGGATGACGCAGCTCTGGCCGACACCGCCGATCTGAACATTTCCGGTCGTGCGGAGGTCTTCCTGCGGGAAGCCGTCCTGTCCCGTGATGTTGTCCGAAGAGATATTGCCGAGCATATCGACGATATCCGAAAGATCGAAGGAGGTATAAATCATATCCTTGTCGAAAAGATCGCTTGCCGTCTGATCAAGCGATGCGGCGTCCAGCGTTTTGGCGTTGGAAAGAACTGCCATGAGAACCTCCCGCTGACGCTCGGTGCGCTTGAAATCATCGCCCGCCGTATAACGGATACGGCAGTATGCCGTCGCCTGCAGGCCGTTGAGGTGAACCGTGCCGGTCTGCGTGAGCTCCTCATAAGGATAATCGAGCTCCTGCGACATCGTGAGCGCATAGCTGTTGAGGTGCGGCAGCTCTGCGTCATCGACATCAATATCGACGCCGCCGACATCATCGACAACCTTGGTGAGACCTGCGAAGCCGACCGTGATGAAATCCGTGATGTTCATATCAAGATTCATGTTGAGCATCGTGATGGCCTGCTCCGGACCGCCTTTCGCGTAGGCCGCGTTGCACTTCGTGTAGTCGTCGTTTCCCGTGTTGAGATAGGTGTCGCGGTATACAGAGACGAGCTTTACATCGCCCGTGTCCTCATTTATGGAAGCGATCATGATCGTGTCACTGCGGTTGTCGCCGCTTGCAAGATTATTGCTCCGCGAGTCGACGCCGAAGAGAGCGATATTTCTGTATCCCTTCATCGAGCCGTCCTGCGTCTCCTTTACGACATTATCATTCATCTGCTCGGTGATCTGCTCATCATTGAGGGAGAGCTTGCCGGCTTTGGTTGCCTTGTTCGTGATGTAGAGAACGCCGAGCACGACAACCAGCGCAACGATCTCGACAAACAGGAGGACGGCGCGCCCCTTGCCGTGTTTCTTCTTCGGTTTCGAACGGCCGCCGCGGGAAGAGCCGGTTATCCGCTCCTCCTGGTAGTAATCATTCCGGCCGGAAGATTTCCGCCCTCCGGCAGATGAACGGGCGGAAGCGGAGCTGCGGCCCGCCTTCTTCCTGTTTCCGCGCGGCCTTCTCTCCTCTTCGTAATCATCATACCGGTCATCGTAATCATCGTCCCGGTATCCGTCATCATAACGGCCGTCGTATCCATCCTCATAGCGGTCATCTTCGTACACGCGGCCGGAAGACCTGCCGTAGGAATCATCGTCTTCATAGCCGCTGTCATACTCATCGTCATAGCGGTCATCGTAACCGCCGCGGCCGTCCTCATAACGGTCATCTTCATACCCGCGGCCGGAAGACCTGCCGTAGGAATCATCGTCTTCATAGCCGCTGTCCGCATCATCATAACGGGATGAGGACCCACGGCGGCTCCGGGAATCTCCGTATTCGCCGTAGTCATAATCATCGTCATATCTTCTCTTCGAAGCCATAACTCCTCCGCAAAAACTCCAAAACGACTTTTCGGTCTTCGACCGAAAGCCGACCTATTATGGCACAAACCCTCCCTGCAGGCAAGCGAGGGCGCCTTTCTCAGTATGCGTTCTTATTCGTGAACCCCTTGAAAACAGTGAGGAAAAGGATCCTGAAATCGAAGCCGACGCTCCAGTTTTCAATGTAATAAAGGTCATACTCAATCCGTTTGCGGATGGAGGTATCGCCGCGGTAGCCGTTCACCTGTGCCCAGCCGGTGATGCCCGGGCGGACCTGATGCTTCACCATGTAGCGGGGGATTTCTTCCTTGAATTTCTCGACAAACTGCGGCCGCTCCGGCCTCGGACCCACCAGACTCATGCTGCCGGTGAGCACGTTGAAGAACTGCGGCATTTCATCGATGCTGTGCTTCCGCAGAAACTCTCCGAATTTTGTGACGCGGGAATCGTTTCTGGTCGTCCAGCCCTTCTTCTCTTCTTCCGCCGACTGAACCACCATGGTGCGGAACTTATACATCGTAAAGGGCCGGCTGTGCAGACCGATCCGCTCCTGCCTGTATATGATCGGTCCCTTGCTCGTGAGCTTTGTCCCGACCGCCGCGAACAGCATGATCGGCGAGAAAACGATGATGCAGAGAAGCGATCCGATGATATCGCCCACGCGCTTGATAAAAATGTTCCAGCTGTTCGTCAGCGGCACATAGCGGATATTGATGCAGGTAAGGCCCTGCAGATCCTCGGTGTACGGCTTGCTCGGGAAGAGCGAGACATAGTCCGGGATGAACTTCGTGTGCACGCCTGACTTCTCACATTCCGCGACCAGCTCTTCGAGACGGTCATAATCGCTCAGGGGCAGCGTAATCGCGATCTCATCGAGCTTGTTCTCCGGCAGGATATACTGCAGGTTGTCAATGTCGCCGAGAACCTTCACTCCCTTGTACACCGTCCCGCGCGGCACATGATCGTCGAGAATGCCGTGGCAGACATATCCCCACTGACCGTTGCTCAGGATCCGGTCGATATATGCTTCCGCCGCCCGCGAATAGCCGATGCAGAGGACATGCTTGAGGTTCCGCCCGCTTCTGCGGATGCGGTACAGAACCCACCGCATGAAATAGTGCGCACCGCAGGTCGCAATCGTATTGACAATGAAGAAAAGTGCGAGGAAGCCCTTCGAGAAATCGTTCATCTCCGTGAGGAAGAAGACGACGATACAGCCGATGGCGCCGATTACATTCGCGCGAAGAATCTCAAGAAGCTCGTTCCGGATGCGCGAGACACGCCGCGAATCATAGAGATGAAAGACGGCATAGAGAATAAGATAGAGCGGAATGATAAAATAGAGTGCACTGAAGTAGGTCCTGGCAGGATATGCCGTCAGGCCCGGTGTCGTCGTTGAAAACGGGGAGAGGAACCAGACCGCCCACGCAAGCGCATAGGAAAGTCCGGTGACCACGCCGTCCATCACGATATGAAGACGATTAAAATAGCTCTGATTGTCTCTGATCATTGCTTCCGGTTTCGATCAGTGCTTCACTCCCGGAGTCTGCGGACGGTATTGGCCCACAGCTCCGACTGAACTGCAAAATAATTAAACAGATGAAGAGGCGAAAACGGCACCTTCCCGCTGATATAGAGCGGATGCACGAGAGGCTTTTCCTCTTCATCGTCAAAACTTATCCCGGCCTCTTCAAAGATGGTTCCCTTCTCCGGCGACTCCAGTTTCCGCATTCCGTCCTCATATTTCGAACGCCGGATGAGATATTTTCCCCGCTCAAGGCCGTTCCTGTAGGCCTCTCCGAGGCCCTTCCTGTCAAAATATTTCTGTTTGATCCTCACTCCGAGTTTGATCAGAGGATAGTTCAGCCCGTACCAGAATCCGGGGAGATTCTTCCACAGAAGGTACCAGTTGTTTCCGCTCGTCATGAGTTCCTTGAATTCATTGTACGTCGAACCGCTCGAGGCACTTCCTGCATGATAAACAATTGCCGACGGTTCGTAAAGGTTCCTGTACCCGTAAATCCGGGCACGGAAACCGATGTCGACGTCCTCGAGATAGCAGAAATGGCGCTCATCAAAATAACCGATCTTCTCAAAAGCTTTCATCCGGTAGATTGCAGCGCCGGCGCAGGCAGAAAAAATCTCCGCGGGCTCATTGAATAGATTCGCGCTCATCGCCTTGCCCCGGGCGAAAGCCCACCCGAGTGCGCAGTACAGGTCGCCTGCGTCATCGATGACCTTCGGGTCCTTCATCGACAGCATCTTTGCCTGCACACTGAAAATGCGGCCGGACTGGGCGATTGCCGTGTACAGATTCTTCACGCAGTCCCGGTCCACTGTGGTGTCATTGTTCAGAAGGCACACATACTTCGTGCGGGTAATGTGGATGCCGCTGTTCACAGCATGACAGAAACCGGTATTCGTCTTAAGACGGAGAAGCGTCACCTTATCCCCGTATTGATCCCGCACGAGCTCAAAGCTCCCGTCATCCGACCCGTTGTCGACGACGATGATCTCGGGAACCATGCTGCCCGAGAGAATCGAATCAAGGCAGCCCGCGATGTACTGTATGCCGTTGTAATTCGGTATGACGACCGTTACTTTGTTCATTCCAGATAATTCCGATCTACCGGAGGACCTGCAGGATGAACCGTCCTCCGCATACGTGCTTTTCGCAGTCAGTCGATCCGCAGAATCATGTCCGGGTCCCATACAATATTGTAGCCGAGCGCATAGACATCCCTGCAGAAACGGATGCTCTGCTCCGTGTAGTCCGTTCCCGCCGTGAGAATGTGCGATTCATACGGCGCACCGAACACATCTCTGTAGAGCGGTCTCAGTTCGTCCCGGATTTTCATGCAGCGCACATCCACTGCCCAGGCATCCTGCCGCGTGTCCATCCGGTGCATCGGTCCGCTCTCCTTCTCATGGCGCCCGGCGTACAGGACAGAGCCGTCCTGCTGCAGAAGACCGCCGACGATGCGGTGACGGCGGTTCACAATCTTTCCGCCCACCACGCCGACATCCCGGCGCGCCGAGAATATATCCGGTATATAGGTGACCTTGTAGAAGCCGCGGTGTCTTGAATGCTCCACCTCCGCATGGATGTGATGCTCCTGAAAATACTGTTCAAGCGCGAGTCTGCCGCGCTCAGCGGCATAATCCTTGCTGCCGGGGTTCCCCGCCGTTGATCCCTCATGCGTCCGCCAGTGATAGAGAATCTTTGCGACATGGCAGATCTTCGTCTTGGGTGCGCGCAGGCACAGATCATAGTCCTGCGCCCCGTCGAACTCACTCCGGAGCTTCAGGGCGAGGAACAGCCCTCTCTTCATCACAAGCAGATGGCAGATATAATTATTCGTCAGCAGATAATCGTAGTCAAAATCCGGCTTGCGGTTCGGCTCGAAATAGTGCTGCGCCTTCTCATCGCATTTATCCTCATCCGTATAGAGAATCTCGCAGTCTGTCTTGAGAATGCCGAGCGCCGCCTCGAAAAGGGCATTCGGCTCAAGGAAATCGTCATGGTCGAGAAAGGCAACGTAATCTCCGTCTGCCGCCGCTGCCGCCGCATTGGTATTCGCTGAAATTCCCTTATTCTCCGGAAGACGGAGATAATGAATCCGCGAATCTTTCAGTATATATTCCGAGGAAACCGCCGCGACCTTTCCTGTGCTGGAGGCATCCGCAAGGATCAGCTCCCATTTGCCGTACGTCTGCGCAAGCACCGATTCCAGGAGTTCCCTGAGGAAGAACTCATCGGTCTCATAGGCCGGCACGAGCACGGAAATCAGCGGCAGATGTTTTCCCGTATACTCGGCACCGAAGACCGCTCCCGGATCATCGCCGCCCTCGAGGCACTGCCAGAGTGCCTGCTGCGAGCGGACGAGCTCTGCAGGCGCGGGAACATAGTTGTACCGTTCCCTGGCCCGCCGCTCATCGAGGCGTTCCTTTGCCGCATAAAACGTGTCCGAAAGGCCGTTTCTTTTATAATAGCTGAGTGTTTTCCGAATGTCCTCTGATACCGACACTTGCTCTTCTCCCGGAATTCCGGTCAGGCACCGATGATCTTCTTCACTTCCGCGCTGAGCTCTTCATTCTCCTCGGCTGCATGTTCGAGGCTGTCGCTCCTTACACCGATGTAAAACTTGATCTTCGGCTCGGTTCCCGACGGTCTTGCGCAGACCCAGGCATCCTTATCAAGCGCGAAGTACAGAACATTGCTCTTCGGAAGTCCTGTGCTGTGCGTTTCTCCAGTTGCTGTTTCCTTCACGATATTCCGGTCGTAGTCGCGGAACTCCTCGACCGTCCACTTGCCGAACTTCTTCGGCGGATTCTCGCGGAGCGAATTCATCATCTCCTGAATCTTTCCCGCTCCTTCGATTCCCTTCATCGTAATGGCAATCTGTGTTTCCTTGTAGTAGCCATATTCCCTGTAGATGTTCTGCATCTGATCCCAGAGCGTAAGTCCCTGCTTCTTGTAGAAGGCAGCCGCCTCGCAGAGCATCATGACCGCAACCGGTGCATCCTTGTCGCGCGCATGCGTGCCGGCAAGGCAGCCGTAGGACTCCTCGAGACCGAATACATAATTATAGGAGTGGTCGAGCTCAAAATGATGAATCTGCTCGCCGATGTACTTGAAGCCGGTGAGTGTCTCCACATAATGAAGGCCGTACTTTTCCGCCACTGCCTTTGCGAGATTCGTCGTGACAATGGTCGTGACAAACGCCGGATTCTTCGGAAGCGTTCCGTTCTTGGACCGCTCGCGGAGAATGTACTCGCCGATCAGCATGCCGGACATATTTCCTGTGAAGCCGACATACTCGCCGGTCTTCGTATCCTTGCAGTAGACACCGAGACGGTCAGCATCCGGGTCAGTAGCGAGGACGATATCCGCATCCACCTTCTTTGCCAGCTTTAAGGCAAGCTCGAATGCCTTCGGATCCTCCGGATTCGGGTACGTGAGTGTTGTGAAATTCGGATCCGGGTCCTTCTGCTCCGGTACGACATAGACTTTCTTGAACCCGAGCTCCGAGAGAACTCTTGTCACAGGGACAAGGCCTGCTCCATGGAACGGGGTGTAGACAATCGTAAGATCATCCGCCATTTCCCTGATAACATCCGGATGGATGATCTGCTTCTTGAGAGCCTCCATGTACGCGTCATCGATTTCTTTTCCAAAGTACACAAGAAGGCCTGCTGCCTTTGCATCGGCTTCGGACATTGTTTTGACTTCATTGTAATCCGTCACTGCGTTTACATCCGCAATGATGCCTGTGTCGTGCGGCGGCGTAACCTGTGCGCCGTCCTCCCAATAGACCTTGTATCCGTTGTATTCCGGCGGGTTGTGGGATGCTGTGATCTCAACGCCTGCCTGGCACCCAAAATAGCGGAGTGCAAAGGACTCCTCCGGAACCGGACGGAGCGTGTCGGAAAGATACGCCTTGATTCCGTTCGCTGCAAGGCAAAGCGCTGTCTCCTTTGCGAACTCAGCACTCATGCGGCGGCTGTCATAGGAGATCGCGACTCCCTTCTTCGGGTCGCCGTTCTTATTGATATAGTTGGCAAGTCCCTGCGTCGCCTTGCGGACGGTGTAGAGATTCATGCGGTTCGTCCCGGCGCCGATGACGCCGCGCAGTCCTCCGGTACCGAAGGCAAGATCCTTGTAGAACCGATCCTCGACTTCTTTCGGGTCGTTGCGGATGGCGAGAAGCTCCTGCTTCGTCGCATCGTCGAAATAAGGATCATTCAGCCAGTAATTGAACTGCTCCATGACACGTGCTTCCATTTTCTTTTCCTCCATCACTGTACTCCATACCGTGTTTCCTGCGGCATCCGCAGTACTTTCAGGCCTTTTTCTCCGGCACCTGCACCTTCAGTGAGAAATCACTGCGGTCAAGCGAGAAATTCGGATTGTAATAAGGATCCCCTTTGGCAAGGACATCCTTCCACTTCGTACGGAAATGTTCTGCTTCTTTATTGTACCGCTCTGCCCGCGTTCCTGTGAGATCATCTCCGCGGGACTCGGATTCATAGTGGTAAAGCTCCGCAAACGGCGTAAAAACATTGAGATACCCCTTCGCGCGGAGCTTGAGGCAGAAATCGACGTCGTTTAAGGAGACGGCAAAATCTTCCGAGAATCCCCCGGCCTCATCGTAGAGCCTGCGCTTTACCATGAGGCAGGCGCCGGTGACCGCCGAGAGATCCTGTGCATAGCACAGACGCCCCATATAGCCCAGGTTTTCACGGCGCTGCTTGTAGAATGGATGTCCCGCCGTGCGGTGCGCACCGAGTCCGAGGATAATGCCCGCGTGCTGAATGGTTTTGTCGGGATAATAGAGCTTGCCGCCGACGCAGGCAACATCGGGACGCTGTGCGTACATCAGAAGCTCCTCGATCCAGTTCACCGAGATGACCTGTGTATCATTGTTGAGAAGAAGGACGTACTCGCCCTTTGAGGCCTTCACGCCCTCATTGCAGAGCTTTGAGAAGTTAAAGCCCTCGCCGTTCGCCTTCGCGGCCCTGCCGGTTTCGGTCTCCTCATACCGGACGATATGGCAGCGGTCTTTGTACGGGCCGCCCATCAGCTCCCGGTAATATTTCTCCGTCGCCTCTTCCTTGCTTCCGTTCTCGACGATAATGATCTCGAAATTCTCATAGGTCGACTTGTCGAAGATGGATGTGAGGCAACGCTTCAGTCCCTCTGCGTAGTCGCGGTTCGGAATCACGATCGAGACGAGCGGATTGCCCTCGATCTCGTACGTGATTTTAAAGATAGTCTCAAATGCACGGGTCGAGGTAATCTTGAAGTTCCTGAATCCGTGCCGGCGCAGATGATCGGATACCGCTCCCCTTGCCGCGTCGATCGCATACGTTTTGGCGTTGATGTTGCCCGCCGTTGAGCCCGCATGCTGCCGCCAGTAATAGAGCAGTTTCGGGACGTGGACGATTTTCTTTGCCTTATCGGTGAGACGCAGGATCATATCGTGGTCCTGGCTTCCGTCATACTGCGGACGGTACAGTTCCTCGCCCTCGAGCAGATGGCGGTCAAATGCCGACAGGTGGCAGATATAGTTGTTCGCCCGCAGCGTGTCGATCGCGTAGTCGGGCTTGAAGTGCATCGTCACGAAGTGATTGAGGTCATCCTCGAGGAAGGTTGCCTCATCGCAGTACAGATAATCTGCCCCTGTCTCATTGATGGTCTTCACGTACCAGTAGAGGACGGAAGGGTGCAGGTAATCATCGTGATCAAACGGGCAGAGATAATCCCCTGTCGCCAGCGCGAGGCATGCATTCGTGTTCGCGGAAATTCCGCCGTTCTTCTCAAGCTTCGTGTATTTGATGCGCTTACCGAGATTCTCATCACGGTTCTGGTATTCACGGATGATTTCGCCTACATAGGAGTGATCCGCGTCCGAGCCGTCCGCAAGGCACAGCTCCCAGTTCCCGTACGTCTGATTCAGCACGGAATCGCACATATCCTTCAGATATTTGCGGGGCGTATTGTAGAGAGGCACCAGGATGCTGAAGAGAATCTGCCGGCCAAGTCCCGCGGCTTCCTCACTCTGTCTCTTTCGCTCCGCCTCATCCGGGAACGAGGCCGTGCCGTACCCTTTCTCCGCGAGCTTCTCGCGCCGTTTGTAATCGATCTTCGCAAAAACGCCCTTAAGATTTCCCTGATTGGTGATGCGCTCCTTCTGGCGCTGGCACCAGTGCATGGCGTCTCTTGCCGGTTTGCTTGCCTTCCAGACCGGGTTCGAATGAATCCGGTTCAGCTTGAACTCAAGGTCGTCCACCTGGTCCTCAAGCTGGGCCACACGATCCGCAAGATAGGCGCTCTTGACCTTCTCGTGCTCGTACTCTTCTTTATAATTCCGGCCGTCCTGTATGCTGTTTAAATCCTTGCTTTCCTTGTCTGTTTCCATTGAGTGGAAATCCCGCCTTTATTTTTCGTTTCCCGCGTCCCTGCTCTTCACGCGCAGAGACACGTCACTCCAGTTCACAAGCCGCTGCGTCGAAGTGCGGTCCTTCTCCAGCATGCCGATCTGATAAATGCCGGCCGGCAGTGCATTCTCGGGGAAGACGGTAAAGAAACCGGTGAGAAGATCGTTCTTCTGATTCGTGAGATTATTCGCAATATCCTCACGGTAGCCGGCATGGACCGGAACCTCCCAGATCTCACTGCTCACCGCGCCCGTCAGAGGCACGGTCTTCCGGAGAAGGAGTTTTCGCTCATAAACGGCATTGTCCGCGTTGATGACAAACGAATATCCTTTTACATAATATCCGCGGTCGTCGCTCTTCGCAAACGGCCCGAGATACCACTCGTCGAGGCTGTTCGCATACTCGACGCCGAGGCGCAGCACCGGGTCCGTCCATTTTTCCGGAAGCGGACGGCTGCGCCGCACCGGCGTCTGCATGTCGGAGCGCAGATTCCGGATCATTTCTTCCTCAATATCGATGACAAACCGCGTCTCCGCCGGATTCTGGCTGAGATACTTATGATAAAACGGATCGACGCCGTACAGATCCGGATGCGACAGAAGCAGCGTCTTGAGTTCCTTCGAAAGTCTTGCGGACTTCACCTTGTCGACCCGGTCATCGCCCCTCGAGAGCGACTCGTGATGGTACAGATACATATTGTTCCGCACCACGTTGTAATATCCTCTCTCAAAAATCCGGTAGCACAGATCGACATCGTTGAATGCGACGGCAAACTTCTCCTCGTCAAAACCTCCGATCTCGCGGAAGAGTTCCGTGCGCACCATCAGGCAGGCGCCTGTCACGGCGAGCACATTCCGCACGCCCTTGTTGAAGCCGAAATAATGCTCTTCCGTATTGTTCTGGTACTGCAGCTTGTGCACCGGCCCCACCCGAAGATTTACGACGCCCGCATGCTGGATGACATCGGATCCCGGATAGAGAAGCTTCATACCGACAGCGCCGACATACGGCAGCTTCGCTTTCTCGGAAAGATAGGAAAGCCAGCCGGGCTTGCGAATCTCGATGTCGTCATTGAGAAACAGGAGCAGCTCTCCGCCTGCCTTCTCTGCACCCATGTTGCACATCTTCGAGAAGTTGAAATCCATGGGCTCATAGATGTACTGCGTACCGCTTCCGTATTCGCTGCGGTCGTGCGCCTCGAGAATATCCTGGTACTTCGCGCGGTTTGCCTCACTGCTGCCATTGTCGACGACAATGATCTCATAGGGCGAGGAGACCGTGTACTTCTCGATAGTCGAAATGCAGGTCTTCAGGATCTCCGGATTATCCTTGCTCAGGATAATGATGGAAATCAGCCTCGTCGCCGCCGACTCCGGACTGAAGCGCCCCGTCAGCGAATTGTGTATAAGCCTGCTGTCCCAGAGAACCGGCCTTGTCGTGCGGTGAAACAGGATCTCGCTGATATGCCCGATGGGGAACTTTCCTTCCTTCACCATGCTGGCTGTGCGCCTCGAGAAACCGCCCTCCGCCTGCGCGAGTTTGAGGCAGAATTTGCCGTAGATGAACGAGGCAAGATTTGTATCCACATCACTGGTTTTGGCGACCGTCTCCTCCTCACTGTCCGCCTGAATGCCCTGGCGGCTCTTGTAATCCGAGGCCACGCGCCCACCCGGATTCACAAGCAGAAGCTCGCTCGACCGGAACGCAAAAATACTGCCGAAATAAAAAGTCGAAAGAAACGTGTCGGGCGCCCAGTCGCTCTTGAGCCAGGGGTCCGTGAGCTCCCCGTTCTCGTCGATCCTGTCCTCATCGCCGTACACCAGCGAAATGCGCGGATTTGCCGCGAAATAATCCCGGATCATCTGATCGGCAAAATCGGTGAGATTTCCCTCATCGTCACACGCAATGATGATGTCCGGCTTATCGCCGCCGCTCAGAATGTAATTCTTGAGATGCGAATACCGCACCACCGCTGTCGTGAGCTTATCGCCCGCAGAGTGGTCCGTCGCCGCGATCTCCTTGGAAAGCTTGTTTTTATATTCCCGGTACCAGTTGCTGTAAACAGCCCGGCTCAGTTCGACCTCGCGCTCATATTCCGCGTCGGCCCTTTTTGTCAGAAATTGTTTGATCTTCTGTTTGAGCATGGTTCAGTCCATTCGCGTCAAAACTTACTGTCAGAACTTGTATTTGAATGAGAGCGGACACAAAGTATCACAGAAATCCATCTGTGCGGTCCGTAATTATTACTATTCTATAACAAATTGCGTCTCTTTGCGCCGTCCAGAGACATTCTCGCCGCCATCGTAGAAGGCATGCCGCACATCTGATACGAAAGCGTCACCGTGCGCTCTTCCGCGCCCGATTCTCCTGCCCTGCCGCCGCGGATTCCGGCCTGCCGGAGGAGCTTATCCATCCGCCATTCCATCCACGGGTCATTTGTCGTGAACGTGATGCTCCCGTCCGGATTCTCCGTACCGCTGCACCGCATGGCTTTCCGGACTGCGTGGACCGTCCTGCCGTCCACCGTCATTTTTTCCGGCAGCACGAAACATGGGCAGAGTGCAGGATCGACGCGCAGATTCCTGACATCCCCGGGCACACGGACGGTGAGGCTCATCCTGCCTTCGTCGCCGTACATTTCCGGAGCAAAATAAGAATCCTGCTCGCTGTATCCGTCCCCGCGGTCAAAATAAATCTGTACAGAGGAAATCGAGTCAGCCTTCCTTTTCTTCTCTTCCTTTTTCGCCCGGAACTCCTCTTTCGAGAGCGTCTCTTTCTCGATCCCCGGATTCTGTGCCTGAATCTCCTTCGGCACAATCACATCCATGCCGAGCATCGCCCGGAACGAAGAGAGCGGGATACTCCCGCCGGTCACCTTCGCCTGGAACGCTTTTTCGGCCGCTCTTCCAGCCTCGAGGTCCTCATCCGTGATTCCGAAATGATCCTTCAGAAATGCTTCGGGGATCTTCGACTCGCGTTTCGGATTCTCCGCAAAATACACGGTCAGGGCCCGCACAAGCAGGTCCTTTGCCGCCATCGGGCGTGCCTCTTCCCACTCGTAGTCGATGGCACACATCGTTCCGCCCTGTCAAAACTCACCTCACCGTCCGCCTCTTTTCTGCAGGGGCAGACGGAAAGCGGCGTCCCGCTGAAACGCGCCTTCAGCTCTTCAAAGGCCGTCACGAGATGCTCTACATGTTCCTTCGCTTCCGGAACGAGAGCCTTCTTCACAACACGGACTTGCCCGTTCTCTTCCCTGAATTCCGTGAGAATCCGATACTTCTGTGCGCGGTCATTCGAAAATCTCGCGTACGTCACCGGAAGAGCCGGCCCGATCACCGCCTCGAAGGAATTTGAGAACAGCGGATAAAGTCCGTCCTCTGCAAGACCGTCGTAGGCGAGCTTTTCATTGAACAGAAGCAGCCGGCTGCGGTCAAAATTCCGGATGTTGTCGGAAAGCTCTGCCCCGCGGGGAAGACGCCTGTCCGAATAAATTGCTGTCGGAAATTTATAGTCTGGATATGGATAGTAGAAAGAATACTCCGAAGCGCCGCAGTCTTTGAAAATCTTCTCGAGTGCAGGCTTTGAGAACGTGTGCACATCGGCTCCGGCGGACTCATAATTCTCGATGCCGTCGAAGAATTTTCCGGTATGATCTTCCCTTGCACCGGCAAAATACTTGAGCCCCAGACGATTCTCGATGGCAATGACAATCCGCCCTGTGCTCTTCTTTGCGTGCGGAAAAATCTTCTTCAGTTCCGCGCGGAAGGGATCCTCCGCATCGATATAATGACTGAAGTATTCAAAAACCCCGATAAGAAAAATATAGTCGTAGTCGTCCGGAAGAGTCGGCTCGATGTCCGCAAAGTTGCCGACATGAATCGTCACATTGTCCCGCTCGCGATTCCGGTATGCATTGATGAGAGAGCGCTTTTTCGAAAGGTCAACGCAGTCGACGCGGCTTACCTTCGATGCAATGGTGCCCGTGACGGCTCCCGGGCCGGCGCCGATTTCAAGCACCTTCTCTGTTCCGTCGAAGGGAATCCAGCCCGCGATGTTCCCGCGGAAACCGGAGAGATGATACAGCGTCGGCCAGTCCTTTCTCTTCAGGATCTCGGCCGCGTAATCCTCCGGTGCATTCTCCTTTACGATTTTCAGGATCTCATCCTCGACGCTGCCGTCGCAGTAGAAATCTTCGCCGGGATACTTTGAGAGGTCCAGCACAACACCGCCGATCTGTTCTTTATCACTCATTTGGGACCTCCTGAAAATTGTGCTGAAAACCGTCTTTTAAGTTTCGCTGATAAACTTACATGGGTTCACGGCACCGTTACTTTCAATCTACCTTTACAATCGAGTTCATGTCGTAGTATCCGACCGTATTCTTGTCGGAAACGACGGTCAGATTCATGACATCATACAGGCGGTGGTAGACCGTGAAGTCCTGCTGTTCGAAGCCTGTGCATCCCAGTGAGATGAGGTATTCACCGCCCTGCAGATCAATTTTCTGTGTGAAGGTGATGTTCTTGACCTCTCCCTTCTTCACGGGATCGAGAAAGGCTTTTTCGATCATGGTGTTGGTGCCGCAGATTTCGACGCCGTAGACGTTTTTGACCGTGAACGCAAAAATCGGGGCTGCCACATCTTCATGGAATGTGACGGTCATGTGGACCGTGAAGATGCTTCCCTTCATGACGGTTGTGGTTTTCCTGCCCTGATCGTCGAGAATGTAATAATCGGTGATCGTGGCCTTGCGGGAGCCGTATTCGAGGGTGTCCTCATTGCGCTCCGCCGGCCTGCGGTCCGGGTCATCCTTCGTGTCCGCACCGGCTGCACTGACCTTCATTGTCTCGCGGGCCGCCTCGTTTGCCGCACGGATGCGCTCTGCAGAGTCGCCCTTGATCTTCGCATCGGCCTCATCCGCTTTCTTCGCCGCGGCTGCCATGATGGCATCGTCGCTTGCACCCGCCGTCTTCTGTTCATCTGCGGGTTTATTCGGATCGTACTGTCCTACAAGCACCTGCTTGTAGATGTCGATCATCTTCTTGGGCGAGCCCTCTCCAAGCTTCACGCCCTGGTTCAGGAGAACAACACGGTCGCAGTATTTGCTGATGTTCGAAAGGTCATGGCTGACAAAAAGAACTGTCTTGCCCTGTTTTTTGAATTCATCAAATTTGTGATAGCACTTTGCCTGGAAGAAGACATCGCCGACCGACAGTGCCTCATCGACGATGAGTATTTCCGGCTCGATATTGATGGCGACTGCAAAGGCGAGCCGCATGAACATACCGGAGGAATAAGTTTTGACGGGCTGATAGACGTACTCGCCGATATCCGCAAAGTCGAGAATCGCGTCCATCTTCTCGTCGATTTCCTTCTCAGAGAAACCGATCATCGTTCCGTTGAGGTAGATGTTCTCGATGCCGTTGTACTCCATGTTGAAACCGGCGCCAAGCTCCAAAAGTGCGCTGATCCGGCCGTTTACCTCGACATCGCCGCTCGTCGGGTTGAGGACACCGGTGATGATTTTAAGGATCGTCGACTTACCGGAGCCGTTTGTGCCAATGATGCCGACGGTTTCGCCGCGGTAGACTGTCATGGAGACATCGTTCAGGGCCATGTGCTCCGTGTAGTGTGCCCCGGGAAATCCGAGTGCGTCCGCCACGCGGTCGCGATTGTGTCTGTATAGTTTGTAGCGCTTGTTAAGGTGTGAGACCTTAATGGCGATTTCTTTCTGTTCCTGTTCGCTCATAAATTCATTCTGTAACCGGGTTTATCATTCTGCAGACTGCACCGTCATCGTATGCCCCGCTCAGACAGATCCCGCGAATGCGGTTTGGGCATATAGGAAAAGCCTGTGCGCACGCCGCATGCCCGCACAGCGGATGCACGGATGCTGCTTTTTGCTTCTCACAGTACATCCGCGAAGGCAACCTTCAGCTTCTTAAAGATCAGCGATCCGATGCAGAACATCAGGATGGTAGCCATCCAGAAGTAGGTCGATGAATAAAAGTGATACCAGAACCACTGTTTCTCAAAGATTGCGTTGCGGTATCCGTTCACGATGTAGGTCATCGGGTTCATCTTGATGAGGACGATCCAGGGGCTGTTCTGAAGCATGTTGATATCCCAGAGGATCGGGGTCGCCCACATGCCTACTTGAAGGACGATGCCGATGATCTGCTGAAGGTCGCGGAAGAATACCGTAATCGCGCACGTCGCATAGCACAGCCCGAGCACAAAGAGAAATTCCGCCGCGGTATAGTAAATCAGCTGGATCCAATAGATGCTCGGCTCGTACCCTGCAATCACGGCAATCACCAGAAGGATAGCCGTGAAGAACAGGTGCGTGAACAGTGCCGCGATGATTTTGATGATCGGAAGAACGCTGATCTTGAAGACAACTTTCTTTACGAGGTAGTTGTATTCAAGAAGCGACGCCGTCCCGGAATTCAGCGCATCGGAAAAGAAAAACCACGGTACGAGGCCTGCCGTCAGGAACACGACATAGGGAAGCTCTTCTCCGTTCGCGAGCTGAATGGTATGCTGGCCGAAAATCCGGTCGAAAACAACCCAGTACATGATGACGGTGACAATCGGCGGAATCATTGCCCAGACAGCACCGAAAATGGAGCCTGCATACCGCTTGCGGAAATCATTTTTCGCAAGGCGCCAGATCAGACGTCTGCTCTGCCACAGTTCCTTCGGCAGAACAAGAAGCTTGTCGTAAGTACCGCAGATCAGGACGACGCTGGTCCCGAGGAGCAGATAGCCGCATATTTTCTTGAGGCGCACCGTGCCGGAATCATCGAGCGGATTATTATGAAGCGCAATCAGAAGCCCCAGGAATGCCGCTGCCACAAAAACAGCGGTGAGTATGTGCCTCTTGCGTTTTTTCTGAGCGGGCGAGAGCCCGTTTTTCTTACTGTTCAATTACAATGCCCCGCTCTTTGCAGTACTGTCTGAAACTCGGATGTACCTTGTCCTTGTCGGAGAGAATGAGCTCTACGCCCTCCTGGAGCGGCCACTTCACGTTAATATCCGGGTCATTCCACATAAGGCCGCCCTCATCGTTCGGATGATAAAAGTCCGTCACCTTGTAGCAGAATTCTGCCTCATCGGAGAGTACCAGAAATCCATGTGCGAAGTTCTTCGGGATGAAGAACTGTTTCTTATTCTCCGCAGACAGCACAACACCGAAGGATTTGCCGAAGGTTTTGCTGCCTTCTCTTAAGTCGACTGCCACGTCAAAGACCTCGCCGCGGACGACCCGCACAAGTTTATCCTGCGGATAGTGGATCTGGAAATGAAGTCCGCGGAGAACACCGCGCCTGCTGGCAGACTGGTTGTCCTGAACGAAATTCATGTCAATTCCGACTTCTTTGAAGTCGTTGTAATTGTACGTCTCGCAGAAATATCCGCGGGAATCCGGGTAAACCTTCGGGGTTATGATCTTAAGTCCTTCAATGCCGCATGTTTCTACCGTTATCTTTCCCATTTCTTCTGTTGTCCTTCTTCCGTCTTCCTTCTTCTGTTTTTCCTTTAACTAATTACAGTCCGTTCGCCACATCAATGAGATACTTTCCATAGTTGGTCTTCTTAAGCGGCTCTGCGAGGGCGAGGAGCTGATCTCTTCCGATGAAGCCCTTCTTGTAGGCGATTTCCTCGATGCAGGAAATGTAAAGGCCCTGTCTCTTCTCGCAGGTTGCAACGAAATTCGCTGCATCGAGAAGCATGTCCGGGTTGCCTGTGTCAAGCCATGCAAAGCCGCGTCCCAGCGGTTCCACATAAAGATCGCTCCTCGACAGGTATTCGTTGTTGATCGATGTGATCTCAATCTCACCGCGCGCACTCGGTTTTACATTCGCCGCTATATCGACGACATCATTATCATAGAAATACAGTCCGGGAACCGCATAATTGCTCTTCGGCTTCTCCGGTTTTTCCTCGATGCTGAGGACTTTCCCATTCCTGTCGAACTCTACGACGCCGTATTCCCTCGGGTCCTTCACGTAATATCCGAAAATCGTTGCGCCCTTCTCCCGCGCTGCCGCACGCATCAGGACCTTGGTAAAGCTCTGGCCGTAGAAAATATTGTCGCCAAGGACAAGAGCGACCGAATCTTTGCCTATAAAATCCGCTCCGATGATGAATGCATCCGCCAGACCTCTCGGCTTTTCCTGCACACGGTAGGTAAAGGAAAGTCCCAGCTGCTCACCGTTTCCAAACAGATCCTCGAACACCGGAAGGTCCCGCGGCGTCGAAATAATGAGGATTTCGCGGATGCCGGCAAGCATCAGCGTAGAAAGCGGGTAATAAATCATCGGTTTGTCATAGACCGGCATGATCTGCTTCGAGACTGCCTTCGTGAGCGGATAAAGTCTTGTTCCCGAACCGCCGGCAAGAATAATTCCCTTCATAGCTCTCTCCCAATTATCATCCGTATTTCCGCAGCGCGGAAACACAGTTTTTTATAAACACAGGTACCGTCTTCCGGATCCATGAACCTGGAAAAACGTATTTCCCCGGGGTTTCCCTGCCGTTTTCAATGAACATGAAAACCGGGATTTTCCCAATTAGAGGAAACACGGACTTCCTGCCGCACCTCTCCGGAACGGAAACAGTGCGGCCAAGGGGTCCGTGATGAATATTCCTTATTTGGAGGACTTTGCAAGACGCTTTGCGTACATCGTCTCGTAGTACTTCATATAGTTGCCGTTCGTGATGTGCTCCATCCACTCCTGATGATCGAAATACCAGGTAATGGTCTTGCGGATGCCGTCCTTGAACATGGTCTCAGGCTTCCAGCCGAGGTCTCTTCCGATCTTGTCCGGCGAGATGGCATAACGGCGGTCATGGCCCTTGCGGTCCTCAACATAGGTAATGAGATCTTCGGTGATCTGTGCTCTGCGGGGATCTGTGACTGGAAGTTCCTCGCGGAGAACCTCAATAATGGTCCTCACGATCTCGATATTCTGCTTCTCATTGTGGCCGCCGATGTTATAGGTCTCGAAAAGCTTTGCCTTGTGCAGGACGAGATCGATCGCGCGGCAGTGATCTTCCACATAGAGCCAGTCGCGTACATTCTTTCCGTCACCGTAAACCGGAAGCTTCCGCCCGTTCAGTGCATTGTTGATCATCAGCGGAATCAGTTTTTCCGGGAACTGATAAGGGCCGTAGTTATTGGAGCAGTTCGTGATATTCGCCGGGAAATGATAGGTGTCCATGTATGCTTTGACGAGGAAGTCCGAGCTTGCCTTGGATGCAGAATACGGACTGTGCGGCGCATACGGTGTTGTCTCATAAAAATAAGCATTCGGGTCCTCCGGAAGAGATCCGTAAACCTCGTCTGTGGAGACATGAAGGAATTTCACGCCCTCCCGATAGTTGCCGAGGGGATCGGGTCCATCCGGAAGTGACCATGCTTCCTTTGCACAGTTCAGCATGTTCGCAGTGCCGAGAACATTGGTCTTTACGAACAGTTCCGGCTCCAGAATAGAGCGGTCGACATGGGACTCCGCCGCAAAATGCACGACGTAATCAACGGTATTCTCCCGGAATACTTTGCGGATTGCTTCTTTGTCGCAGATGTCTGCCTTCACGAAGGTATAGTTCGGACGGTCCTCAATATCCTGCAGATTCTCAGGATTTCCGGCATAGGTCAGCTTATCGACATTGATGACGCGGATGCTGTCACCGTATGTATTGAACAGGTGGTGGATGAAGTTGCTGCCGATAAAGCCGCAGCCTCCAGTTACCAGATATGTTTTCATGGGTTTATATCAGCCTTTCTGCGCGCAGGCGCTGGATTATTGAAATCAGTGTACCATAACTTGACAGATTTAGGCACTGCCGTGTCAGTTCACCTTGTTGAGATCCACATATCCGCTGATGCCGTTGATATGGCCGGCGGAGCTGTACTGCCAGATGTCATAGCGCGAGGAATACGTCGGCGATGCGGCATACTGCGCAAGCCAGATGGAATAGCTGGAAAGAGAGCCTGCATTGAATTTGCCCGACATCCAGCTTGTATTCGCATAGACACCCGCGCGATAGCCCGAAGCTTTGACGGTTGCGCAGAATGCCTTTGCGACATTCGTGCGTTCATCGTAGCTGATGGAATCGCCGCGTCCGCCGCTGCTCTCGATGTCCAGATAAATCGGATAGTCGAGGCTGTAGCCGCTTACAAGCGACAGCGCCATCGAGGCTTCCTCGACGGCTTCTACCTCATTTATCGCCTGTGTGTAGAAATAAACACCGACCTTGAGGCCCGCCGCCTTTGCTCCCGCGATGTTCGTCTTGAAATTCGAGTCGCGGACAAGCGCGCCGGTCGCAGAACCGCGGAAACCGCAGCGGATGATGACGAAGCTGACGCCCGCGTTCTTCACCGCATTCCAGTCGATGCTTCCATTCCACTGGGACACATCGATTCCAAGCGTGCCCGAGCCCGAAACTGCGAGCGCGCCGTCACTGCCGAAGGTATATTCGACACCCTGAATCGTCTGTGTACCGGTCACATAATTGCCGTTCTTGTCAAAGAAATAGGTCTTTCCCTCGAGCGTCTGCCAGCCGGTATAACGGTATTTCTTTCTGCCGCTCACGAGTTTATAAAGGGTGACGGAGGTGTCGTAGTAGTCGTCTCCCGTCGCCGCCCGGTATGTCCCGTCCGATTTCTTTACGTAAAGCTGATTTCCGTCCTTGTCCTTGAGGGATGTACTGTTCGAGGCAACCGTAATGGCCACATCCGCCGAAACAGATGAATCCGAGGATCTCGCAACGGTCACTGTGCAGCTGCCGGCCGAAACCGCACTGATCTTTCCGGAAGAGTCCACTGTCGCGACAGAAGAATCAGAGGAGGAATAGGTGACACTCTGATCATTCAGTTTCCCGCCGTCCGAATTCTGGACACTCACGCGAAGCGTCACCGATGATCCGACCGTGAGATTCACACTCGTCGGAATGACCGTAATCACCGCCGTCGACTGCGCGGCATTATAGCTGATGGTGGCCTCCGCTGACGCACTCGACCCGTCATCGCCTGCGGCGGTCACCTTCACCACAGCGTCCGAGGACTGTCCGTCCGTGAAGGTAAGCGTCGCGTCCGCACCGCTTCCGCTGATTCCGGCACTTCCGTCGGTCACCTCCCATGTATACGTGACATTCACACCGTCCGCGCTGACCGCAGCATGCAGCTTCACGCTGGCCGACCGCACAGACTGACTGCCGCCGTCGATCGAAACGCCGGTCACGCCGGAAGGCGCCGAAGAGGAACTTTCAGACGATGAATCGGAGGAGGCTTCAGAGGAAGCTTCACTGGAAGTTACAGCTGCATCGCTTGTCTCCCCGCCGTCATTGTCCGCAAAGAGTGCGATCCGCACCGGCGAAACGGACGCCACCATGCCGAGAAGGCGCACTTCGCCCGCCTTTGCCAGCATCCTTCCGTCCGCATACGGATTGCCGGTGAGCCTCGGAAGCGAGGCAGAACCTGAAGGGTCCGGGACATTATCCCTGCTCACCTCTTCATAACTTGCCTCGTCACTGTAATAACCATCTTCCGAGTCGGAAACCTCTGTCTTCGTCGACTCGACCCACTCGACCGTATCCGTCGTCACCGGTTCCACGATTTTCTTCGCATGCCCCGTATCTTCCTTTGCAACGTTGACCTGCGATGTATCCTTGATTTCATCCGTGACGTCGACCTTCTTATACTCGATCTGGTCCTTTACGGCAATACTCTGCGGCTCCTCCGAGAGCTTGTAATACAGATAATCCTCGTCCGTTTTTTCAAACGGGATACAGGTCACTGTATACGTCCCGGCCTTCAGCCCCGAGAGGTAGACAATTCCGTCGAGATCGTCGTCTTCATACTCCTTCGTGGTCCCGTCCGGATAAGCCACCGTGCACCGGAACGAAACACCGTCGATCAGTGAATTACTGTCCTTATTTACAAACTTTATCTTGAGGTCCTGCAGAATGGAAGTAAGACGCACCTCCACCACAGTGCGGTTCTTCAGGAGCTCTTCTTCTTTTTCTTTCTCGGCCTCGAGCTTTGCGGCCTCTTCTGCCGCTTCCTTTTCTTCCAGGTCTTTCTTCTTCTCCCCCGCGATACTGCTGATTATATTTGTCCCAATGGAACCTTCAGCCGGGAACTGTGTTCCGAGAGCGGCATAGGTTCCGACCACCTGGCTTACCGCCCGGTTCTCGAAATAGGTTCTTCCCGCAAAAACCAGTGCAGCAGCGACGGCTGCGCCGGCCAGAATGACAGCAAAATCAAGAATACGGGATTTATGGCTTCCCG
>ONGY01000115.1:0-3312 GCA_900317475.1 uncultured Lachnospiraceae bacterium
TTTCCTTATGAGATTGATGAATTCAAAAATTGCCGCGGCAGCATATTTGCTGTCACGGCAGTTTTCATTTTCACCAGATTTTCTTATTCCTGCACAGCGGTCATTCTTCGCTGTCCGCGCTTTCCCTGCCTATGGGGAATATAAAAAGGAAAGAGCACAGCCGCAGGCCCCGGCTCATCACAGGCTTAACAGCATTGCCTTCAGCCTGCTGTAGATCAGTTCGTGCCCTGCATCGTTGGGATGCAGACCATCGGGATTGTATCGTTCCTTCAGTTCCGGAACATTCGGATTCAAGCCGCTGGTGCGGTACAGATCTTCATGAAACAAAGAAAAACATGCCGCCCACAAGGATGCATGGAGCAGACAACGCTTGGATTCAGGCCTTCTTTCCCTGGTTCGCAACGGCCTGCATCTTTGCCTGAATCTCCGCCTGATTTCCCAGATAGTAGTGATTCACAGCATGAAAATTCTCGTCAAACTCATAAACCAGAGGAGTACCGGAGAGAGTTGCCATGGGCAGCGATCAGAACCCGCTTTCCGGCCTCCATATCCTTTTTAATGACTTCCTCGTAGTAGGGAACCACCCTGGCGATAGTCGTCTCAAGAGACTCCGCGGCAGGAAGAAGGGAGGGGTCAACATCCCGGTACATTGGCTGAAACACCGCACTGCGCGGGTCGTCCGGGGTGAGCGCCGGCGGCAGCACGTCAAAGGAGCGGCGCCAGATTTTCACCTGCTCTTCGCCGTACTTCTCAGCAGTCTCGGATTTATTGAGTCCCTGCAGAGCTCCGTAGTGCCGCTCATTGAGCTTCCAGCTCTTGTGAACCGGGAGCCAGGCCCGGTCCATTTCGTCCAGAATATGATCCAACGTGTGAATGGCACGCTTTAAGTAGGATGTGTAGCAGACATCGAAGTCGTATCCCGCCTCCATGAGCGTCACTCCCGCCGCCTTAGCCTCTTCATGACCCTTTTCCGAAAGATCCACGTCTGTCCAGCCGGTGAAGAGATTCTTTTGGTTCCACTCGCTCTCCCCATGCCGAATCATTACCAGTTTTGTCGTCATTAATGTCCGCCTTTCCCGTGCTTGCTGTCCTGTTCTACAGAGGAAGAAGAGGATTCAGCCATATCCTGCTTTTCGTTCTTGATTTCCCAGTGAATCAGGAAGGTCAGCATCGCCCGCAGCACAATGATTGCGCCGAGAATTCCCAGCTCCGACCATTCACGAACGACCACAGTCCGGAGGACCTCTCCGCCCATCTTGAATTCCAGCGCGAGCGCAATGCCCTGTGCCAGATCGAGGCGGATATTCTCGCGGTCACGCCGTAACCAGCGGACGAATGCACGGACCGCCGAAGTCACCAGTACGACAATGCCGAAAAACTCAAGCAGACTGGTGCACACCTCGACAATGTCGTACATGTACATTTCGATTGCGGAAAGAAATGTTTCCATGCCCGTTTCCTCCGACAGCCGCGCTTTCCTCAGAATAGCTGCTTCTTCGCATCTGCAGCACTTGCAAACGGGCCAGGGATGACATTGATGCCGCGGTGGCTGCCGAGATAATCATAGTTGAAGGTGATCGGCGTACCGTCCGGATTCTCAAATGCTTCCGTCGGCTCGAATGCCTTGCCGAGCGTATCCGTATCGATCATATCGGCACAGAAATCTCCGAGATACTCATAGATGTTAGTATCAAGTGTAAAATGTCCGTCTTTCTCGACAAGTTCGACTTTTACGCCATCCTTTGTATCGACGAGGTTGTGCTTCTCCTTCTTCCATGCCTTCGCACCGTCAAAATAGGCGTTGCCGCTGCACCATACCGGCAGATGGCCGAAGTGAGCCTTCTCAAGCTTTGCCATGTTCGGGATTTCTTCATCCATATCAAACTGGGCAATCCACTCCTCATAGGTCGGATACTCATCCCACACATGCGTGCCGACTTCGCGGTTGTCTGTCTGGACCTTGCTCGGATCCGAATCACTGCGAAGCACAAACGGCTCCGGAGAATATTTCTGGACAAAGATATTATTGTAGAAGCGGTCATCACCGTGCAGGATGGTCATGAAGCCTTGAACCTCGGTGCGGTGCGGCATATGATACGGCGTATAGCGCCATCCGGTTCCGTCGCCGACACAGGTCAGTGCGCCGCAGATGAGATTGTGCACCATTGCGACACCTTCCGTGGCGATGCGGAGCGATGCATCCGAGAGAAGGATGTTGTTGTCAATAAGTGTCGGGCCATGGCCAACTTCGACGAAGATATCCTGACTGCACATGCCGCCCGTCAGAGGCTCCGCAAAAGCCGGGCGCTGGTTGTCATGAAGCAGATTCTGCGTGATTCTTGTTCCCTGGGCCTCCCAGTCGGTCCAAATGCCCATCGTGCAGTGATGGATATGGTTCCGACGCATGATGACATCAATGGCCGCATGCATCTTGATGCCTGCGATCTCCGCGCCGCCGAGTTCCATCATGTTGTTGATATGGTGGATGTGGTTGTCTTCAATAATGCTGAAGACGCCGCCCATACGCCCGATGATGCCGCCCTGCTCACAGTTATGGATGTTGCAGCGGCGGATGATATGACTGCCGACCTTCTCCTTCAGCCAGCCATGATACTGTCCGCGGCAGACCGCGTCGCGTTCCATCTGTGTGGGACTCTTTACGTGATGCACAGTGAAAAAGTGATCATTGTCCGCATCATAGTACTTGCCGAGTGAAATACCCGCGCACTTGCTGCCCCAGATCTCGCAGTCCTCAATGATCCATCCTTTTGACCAGTGCGGGCCGATCATGCCGTCCTGATACGCAGCCGGCGGTGCCCAGGTCGTCGCTGCCTTATTGATATTGAAGCCGCTCACGGTGATATAGCCGATACCGTTCTGCTGCGGCATAAAGCACTCGCGGCGGACAGTAATCTCGACATTTTCCTTCGTCGGGTCGGCACCCTGGAAGTTCGCGTAAATAATGGTCTCGTTCTTCTCCGTATCCTGTTCCGTGAACCACTTGAGTTTTGACGCTTCCGGATTCCAGGAACATTTATAGACCTCACCCTTAATGCATTCGTCGAGCGATACAGCTTCATAGAGCGCCTGATCATTCAGCCAGACACAGCCGGTGTGCTTGTCGCGCTTTGCGAAATACCAGTCGCCGAAGACATAGGTCGTATAAGGGTTGTACCCGCCGAATACACCGTTCGGGATACGGGTAACCCAGACATTTCCCTGATAAGGCTCCCAGTTCTTCACCTCTTCGGCGCCGGTGATTTCCGCACCGAGCGGCTCCGTGCTCCTGTAAGTGATGCGGGCATCTTCCGT
>ONGY01000115.1:3364-6579 GCA_900317475.1 uncultured Lachnospiraceae bacterium
TTTTCACGATATGTTCCCGGGAAAACAAGAACCTCGTCGCCGGGCATTGCTGCCTTTGCGGCATCACTGATGCGGCGGAACGGCATCTCCTTCGATCCATTTCCGTCATGTCCCGCATTTGCGTTTACATAAATTGTCATTATTGAAAACCCTCCGTGTGTAATTGCTGTACCGTAAAAACTTTTCCTAAAAGAAAAGTCCTATTCATCATTTTAATCAGAACAGGACTTTTAGTCTATACTTTTGTAAAAATGCTTTATCTATCCTGCGCAGTTCTACTGATCTTTTCTCGGAACCTGCTTCACGGTTTTCCTTTATTATCGGGGAGGCGGGGTACACGGTCCCGGTTTCCGGGTAATTACTTGGCCGCGGCGCCCGAAGGGGCTGCTAAATCCACCTCACGCGTGCGCTTCTTAATGGCATATGTCCCCATGATAATAAGGTAGACCGTTGCCGAACACCATGCCGATTGGTCTGTCCAGCAGATCGCCGCGTAGCCAAAGATTGGCACAAACGTGGTTGCCACAAAGCTTCGCGCTCCCATTTCGATTGCTCCGGCAAGCATCGCGCGCCCCGGATACCCGAGAGCCTGCACCTCATTCCGGAAGCAGTTGAGAAGTCCGAGCACCCAGTAGAAATATCCCATACAGCGAAGATACCGGGCAGAGGCATCGAGCGCCTCCGCGTTGTCCGCACTGAGGAAGAGCATCGACAGATTCCGCCCGAACAGAATCAGGACCGTTCCGGCCGCGGCACCGTACAGAACGCTCATGACGACCGTCTGGCGCAGTCCCTTCTTCACACGGTCTGACTGATGAACGTGGCAATCGCAGTCGCCATCGCGTCAAACGGGCAGAGAAACAGCTGCTTCAGCTTCGTTCCGGCTGTAAACCCGGACACATACACACTTCCGAGGCTGTTATTCGCTGACTGCATGACCATCGATCCGATCGCGGTGATGGAATACTGAAGTCCCATCGGCAGTCCCATGACAATGAGCACCTTTGCCGTGCCGCCGTCAAAACTCCGATCTTCACGGAAAATATGAAGGATCGGAACCTTCCGCAGGATATAGATAAGACAGAAAAGTCCGGAGAGTGCCTGGGAAGCAATGGTGGCAATCGCCGCGCCTGCGCATCCCCAGTGCAGGACCGCGATGCAGAACATATCGAGGAAGATATTGAGGAAGGTGGAAATCGCAAGGAAAATGAACGGTGCACGGCTGTTGCCGACGGCACGCAGCATTCCCGCGGTCATGTTGTAAAGGATTGTGAACGGAATCCCGAGGAAAATGATGAGGAGATAAGAATATGCATTATCGATGATGTTCGCCGGCGTCTGCATGAGGCGCAGAATCGGCATGCAGAGAATTGCCGTCACGGTCGTCATAATGACGGCCAGCGCCGCGCTCAGAATGATGGAGTGAAACACATAGCGCCGCACGCCCTTCCCGTCATTCGCGCCAAAACGCTGTGAGATCGGTATGGCAAAGCCGGCACAGGTGCCGATGCAGAGGCCCAGAATCAGAAACTGAACGCTCGAGGAGGAACCGACTGCCGCCAGAGCGTCCGCGCCGAGCATCTGCCCGACTATCATCCCGTCGACCATGTTATAGGCCTGCTGGAAGATATTCCCGAGAAGAAGCGGCAGCATAAAACTCACAATGAGGCCGAGCGGATTTCCATCTGTCAGGCTCTTCACCGCACTTTTTCCGGCACGGCTTCCGGCTGCACTCTCCCTTACATTCGTATTTTCATCTGAATTGGCCGAACTTTTCATCTGATTTTTGTCCTTATCTGCATCTGAATAACAGGTTTGATCCGGTATCATCCGTTTTATCTGCGCCAGTCTGCAGACCGAATGTCCCAACCTGCCGACTGAATGTCCCGGTCTGCGGCATGGGCAGTCCGCGGAAGTTTACCAAAGATGCCGCTGTTTTCTCCTTCACTTCTGTCACGCGAGGTATTTTTTCAGAGTCTTTCTCACAGCTCCCTTTCCGACAATTTCCCCGGCAAACATCTTCTCGATTTTGACGCCGATGCCGGCTTCGTAAAGACTGATACCGAAAATATTCGCATTGGAGAGAATCGGACGGAGTCTCTTCCGGATGCTCTCCGGGCTTTCCCCTCCTCCGAGGCGGATTCCGTCTTCCTGTCCCACTCCCAGTGCCGCCTGCAGCTCCGGAATCATCGGGTCCGGCGCGAGTTCAAACGGTTCACCCTCATCATCCACTGCGAGCAGATACCGAAGCCAGCCGGCGATGGCAAGCGGAATACCCGTCAGCCGTTCCGCACTTCCATACCGCTTCACATAGGATTTGATGGTCTCTCCGAACCGGATTCCCACCATCTGGGAAATGTCCACCGCAATCCTCTGCGATGTGTCCCCGAGATACGGGTTCGGCATCCGGACATGAATCACTTCATCGAGGAATGCCTTCGGAGACAGAATACCGGGATCCGCCACGACCGGAAGCCCCTCCGTATAGCCGATCCGGTGTGCCAGCCTCGAAAGCTCGGGGTCCTTTATTCCGTCCGCGAACAGCTCATACCCGAGCATGCAGTCATAGGTGCACAGTGCCGTATGAATCGGATTGAGGCAGGTGCAGACCTTCATTCTCTCCGATTTATTCACCGTCTCGCGGTCCGTCATATAGACGCCTGCATCCTCGAGCGGCGGCCGCCCGTTCGGGAACGAATCCTCGATCACAAGGTACTGCGCCTTCTCCGCATTGCCGAACGGAGCGATGAAGGTTTTCCTCTCCGTCTGCACGATATCCATATCTTCGATACCGAGCGACGTGAGTCTTAACGCCACTTCCGGCTCCGGCCGCGGCGTGATCTTGTCGATCATTGTCCACGGGAAGGCGACCTTCTTTTCATCGCACAGATAATCCTCGAACTCCTTCTCGCAGTATCCCCTTCGGATCCACTCCCGCGCGACCGTGAGCACCGCTTCTTTCAGCCGCTCCCCGTTGTGAGAGCAATTGTCCATCGATACGAGTGCGAGCGGATACCGGCCCGCCCTGAAGCGTCTGTAGAGCATGGAAGTGACGATCCCCATCGCAAGCAAAGGCCGATCCGGCCCGTTTTCAAAATCTGCCTGCGCTGCCTTTGAAAAGCCCCCGTCTGCCCGGGTGAGCGAATAGCCCTTCTCCGTGATGGTAAACGATACCATCTGAAGGCTCGGGGCCGCAAAAACTTCGGAAAGCCTCT